>JAWXCF010000052.1:0-12760 GCA_034440515.1 Bacteroidota bacterium | reverse complement strand
CTTTATTTTGTTTTGCCATAGCTTATGAACTTGCGCCTATACCATACTGGTACAGAGTAGTAATAGGTATAGTGTAATGTAAAGTTTTCTCACGGATGGTCAGCTGGTATAAATATATTACAGTACAGTTGCAGTAAAGGTTAGTCGGGCTAAACATTTTTAATTGTTATGCCTTTGTTAACTGCTTTAAGACTTCAGCGTTCAAACGTACATTTGCCACCACTTAAAAAATTATGACTGCACACGAAATGTTGAAGATGAATCCTTGGCACGCTGTAAATCGCCACCCTGATGATGACCTAATTAATGCAATCATCGAGATTAAACAAGGTGAACGTGCTAAATATGAAATAGATAAAGCAACTGGACTATTAAAATTAGACAGAGTATTGTTACCCAGTATGACCTACCCAACCAATTACGGTTTCATTCCTCGTAGTTATGGTGATGACAAAGACCCCCTAGATATATTGGTACTAAGCCAAATAAAAATGGAACCTCTGTGCTTGGTTGAGGCTCGCCCAATTGGTGTTTTAAGAATGATAGATAGTGGAGATCACGACGAAAAAATTATTGCAGTAGCTGGTAAAGATACTAGTGTAACCCACCTACACGACATCAGCGATGTACCTGAATATCTGTTAGATGAGATTGCACACTTTTTCTCAGAGTATAAAACATTAGAGAAAAAAGTAGTAGTCCTAAATGGATTTGAAGGTAAAGATGTGGCCCGACAAATCATACTGGATTCTTATGCCGCCTACGAGGAAATGTTCCCCGAAATGGCGATGACCCAAGCTTAATCTTATACACCAAATATTAATAATCATTATCCCGTTTGCAATGGCGGGAGTTTTTGTGTAGTTACATTTTATTAACTTAGCTTTTTTTGTATCAGCTATGATTAGAGTACTTCTTATTTTAATTTCTTTTCTACCCTTTAACAAAGAAAAGCTACCAGACAGAGTACAAGTGGCTAAAACAGAGAAAGAAGCCATTGTTAAGAAATACGTTGATAAGGTAGGCTTGCACTTTCCACTAGCTGATGTATTTATTCGAGTCTTTAAACAAGATAATGCTTTAGAACTTTGGGGGAAAGATGATAAAAGTACCGGCTACACCTTGGTGCATACTTATGAAATATGTGCCAAAAGCGGGACGCTAGGCCCAAAACGCCAACAGGGAGATGGACAAGTACCAGAAGGCTTCTATAAATTAAGGGATTACAACCCAGCATCTAGTTATTACCTAAGTATGGGTGTAAATTATCCCAACAAAAGTGATGAAATTAGAAAGACAAACCCTGATGCTGGTGGTGCCATTTACATTCACGGCGATTGTGTTACTATTGGCTGTATGCCAATGACTGACGATAAAATAAAAGAGATTTATTGGCTTTGCTACAGCCATACTTTAGCCTACCCGCAACGCAGTATAGCGATTCACATATTCCCATTTCAGTTCAATGTCAGCAATATGAAAAAGTATTCTGCTGAATATTCAGAACACCAATCTTTTTGGAAAGAATTAAGGCCTGGATACAAATATTTTGAACTAAACAAAAAACTACTTAATATTACCTACAGTAGTAAAGGTGCTTATCAACTGAAACAATAGATTAAATATATTTTAACTTAGTCAAACAATTCTTAATTTAGTTGTGTATAATTGTTAGAAATTTAGTTCAATTATGAGAGTAGTCATATTGCCAGAACATTGTAATAATTATAAAAGAAAAGACGCTAATAAATCTGCATTTGACTGCTGTAAATCTTATACCGTTCAACACTTTGAATCATTCTCAGAATCGGGAAGTGGTTTTGTAATACTGGTTAATGATGAAGGAGAAATATGGTGGATTAACAACCAACACGTTCGCGAAGTAGGTGTGCTAGAGCGCAAAACAGGCAAGGCCTTTGCAATAGGCATTTAATTCTCAATTATTCCCATCTTAATAAAGATATTTGTGGGTGTAAATGCGCGAAAAAGCTAAATATTTAGTCTTCCCAATACTTTGGTCACTATTAGTAACCTTTCTGTGTGGGCTACCAGGCAATAATTTTCCTAAAATGGACTTTTGGGCAATATTACACTTTGATAGTGTTGCCCACGCTTTTGTATTTGGCGTATTTGCTGTGTTTTGGGGTATCGGCTTCGCCAAATTAAGAGTTTATAGCATTAAAACATCATTTAATATTGGTATAATCTGGGCGATAGTTTATGGTTGTTTGATCGAGCTGATGCAGTGGAAAATATTCGTTCGTCGCAGCGCAGAGTTTCCAGATATGGTTTCAGATGCACTAGGTGCCATCATTGGCGGCATTATATTATATTGTATTTATTGGCCGCTTATTTACAAGGCAAAATCAAAACAAACTCCCTTGACTCACAGCTAATTCTGGGTAAGTGAATGGCTTCTTTAGGTCTGGGTCATTGGGATTGACAGATTGTGGTCTTATTGGTTTAATAGTATGGGCATCTAGATAATCATTATGCGCAGGTTTCATCAGACTGTAGGCATCAGGTAGTTCCCCATTCAACCACATTTCTCTATCTTCTTCCCTTATTATTAGTGGCATACGCAACTTGGTATTGTGAATTTTAGCCATTAGTTCATTTGCTGGCGTAGTTATCATCGTGCAACTTAAAGCTGCATTTGCCACCAGATTGCTGTGGGTATATAGACCACCTATACATATATATTCGCTAGATTTAGAGTAAATATAGTGGGGATAGGTTTTACCGTACAGGTGCTGCCATTCATAAAATCCATCTAAGTATATCAGGCATCGTTGCGCCACATAGGGTGCATACATTTTACGCTCTGTCAGGGTTTCTGCACGTGCATTTAGAGTTTTGTTAGAAATCGCAAAACCTGTTTTAGCATCTTTTACCCATTCCGGTATCAGTCCCCATTGGGCTACAGTTACTGTGTCTGAACTTTCAGCAACAGTAATAGGCAATAATGGATGTGAAAAACCAGAAACAAATGCACTGGGCTGAATGGCATCTAAACCCACTTGCGCAATTCCCTTTTTCCTTAACTTGCCAAGTACCTCATTTACACTGCCCGAAAAACACATATTATCAAAATAACAGATTAAATCAAATATAAGTTTAATCATCAAAATCAATATATTATGACAACATCTGTGAAATAGAACTGAATCTTTCATCTTTTCTAGTCAATTAGGGAGTATTTTTACAGGTTATTTTGTATATAGTTACAGATATTTTAACTTCCGTAAATGGTAAAGATTAGGGACATAGAATTAGGAGAAATGCCATTGCTATTAGCACCGATGGAGGACGTAAGCGATCCACCATTCAGGGCAGTGTGCAAGTACGGGGGCGCAGACCTAATGTACACTGAGTTTGTAAGTAGTGAGGGATTGATTCGCTCCGCTGCTAAGAGTATGAAAAAACTTGATATATTTGAGGCTGAACGACCTATCGGCATCCAGATATTTGGCAGTGAAATAGAAACTATGGTTGAGGCAGCCAAAATAGCCACGCAAGTAAACCCCGACCTAATAGACATAAACTACGGCTGCCCAGTTAAGGCTGTAGCCTGTAGGGGTGCTGGTGCCAGCCTGCTAAGAGATGTAGATAAAATGGTGCATATGACCAAGGCGATAGTTGATGCCACCCACTTGCCTGTAACTGTTAAGACCAGATTAGGTTGGGACGAGGACACTAAAAATTGTGAGGAAGTTGCAGAACGCCTGCAAGATATTGGCATAGCTGCGCTAACCATTCACGGCCGTACACGGGTGCAAATGTATAAGGGTGATGCTGACTGGACACTAATAGGAAAAATTAAGGAAAACCCTCGGGTACATATTCCCATATTTGGAAATGGCGACGTAACCAGCCCACAAATAGCTGTAGAAAACTACCGCAGATACGGCGTAGATGGAGTAATGATAGGTAGGGCTTCTATCGGCAACCCTTGGATATTTAATGAAGTAAAACATTATGCAAAGACGGGTGAAGTGCCTCCGCCTCCAGACATAATAGAGCGAGTTAATGTCTGCAGACAACATCTATTAGCCAGCATAAATTGGAAAGACGACTACTATGGCGTTGTGGAAATGAGGCGTCACTATCACTCATATTTTAAGGGGCTACCTAATTTTAAACCATTCAGAGAAAAATTGGTACGTGAACGGGAAAAAGATGTGGTACTAGCTATGCTAGACCAAATAGAAGAGGTCTATGCTAATATGGAACTAGAATTAGTGTCTTAGCGCTCTGGGTATTGATACTGTTTGCTTAGGTCTTTAAATTTTCTTTCATTCCCTAGGCTAGCTACACTTCTCACCATTAAGGGTATAGCTTTCTCGTTTGGCAAAGTCGTAGTCTCATATACGTACATCATTTGTCCAAATATGACCTTTTGGCTTCCAGTATGTGTTTTATTCCACAAGCTGTAATGATAGGCTAAGCTTTGCATTTGAAATGTCTGAAAGTCTGCTAGGTTTGCCCATAGCTTCTGCTCTTTGTAGTTTAGCCAAGAGGCACTTATCAATTTTGGTTTCACCAGTGGATCTGCTGGTAGGCTGGTATCTATGGCATTTACTACCCGACCATCAGCTAGGGTAAATCTAAGTACAGGCCACAAATCGTCGAGAGGGGGTTTTGGTGCAAAAAATCGCCATTCCTGTTGCAAACCAATATAATAGCCCCACTCTTCTACTGGTGAAGGTACCTGCATCGGGTACCAGCTTATGCTACTTAAGTTTTTGGTGGATATCCATATCACACAGCAAATAACAAATCCATTTACAGGCAGCTTTAACCAAGAATATCTGTAAGAATAAATGGTACTCATATTCAATCTAAATACTTTAACATAAACTGCTACTTTGTCCCATACCCAACTGGGGGTTAGTATTATTAGGGCAACTACGTTCATATAGGCAAATGGTCCAACTATTAGGAAAGTAAAAAAACCAATATGTAAGCAGAAACCTGCTAGCAACAGGAAAATGGCTGCTGGTCGCCATTGGGTCCTCATCCAAACAGCAATACCAATCAGCAACTCTGTGTAAACAGTAAAATAGTTAACGTATCTCAATATTTCAGGATATTGTCGCAACCAAACTGCTGGTGCTTTAGCCAAAGTATCTATTTGAAATGCTAAATAAACAGCCTCTCCACTTATCCACCATTCTCGGCTTTCCTTTGTAATGGCGCCAAATATATAGATGCTGCTAACTTGAATAATTAGGGCAATGGATGGAATGAAGCTAATGTAATTTGGAACGCTACGTTTGAATATTAATCTATCAAGGCTAAACAACCTACCACTGGGTGTAAATATTAGCCAAAATATCAGCATTCTCATCAATTGGTCAGCACCGTTTAGTACCAATACGTTTCTATATTGGGCAGATAATATTAGGAATAAACTAGCTATGTTGCTCAGCTTAGTAAATAGACCTAAAGTAAAGCTAATATATACTATTGCCTCAATACATATCAGGATAATAAGCTCAGCATAATTAGTAGGCAGAGTGTGAATACTCCAAATAGTATTGGGAAAGCCTTGTTCACCAAGTCCTATTGCGGGTACCATTCCATATTCAGAATAGTATGCTTGCAGAACTTGGCATCGCAAATATAAATCGAACAGCAATCCGATACCCAATAGAATACGCACAACAGCTACTGCCCTTAGGTCTAGGCACCATTTGGTCTGTGGAGAATGTTTAAATTCTAAAACTGACATTGTGAAATTTATCAATTAGTAAAATGCGTGTCACAAACATAAAACCTTGGTAGGTACTATATCATTTCACATCAAACATTCTACAAAAAAATTAATTTAAATCGATGAAAAATTCAAACCCAGAACAACTCAACCTGCAAAACATAGTAAGCAGATGGCAAAGCCCCACCCCAGCTTTCTTTAAACACCTAGCCGAGCTTTGCATTTTAATAGCCTTAACAGGCTTAAGCTTAATGGCTGGCATACCAGATTGCCCACAATGGCTAAGTAGCAGCCTGATAGCTATAGGCACAGTAGGAAAAATAATTAGTCAATTAACAACAGATAACCCTAACCAACCCCAAACAAATGAGTTTAATAGAAAAAACCCTACAGCGAGATTTAGAGGCACATCTAAATCAATTATCAGCAGATGACAAACTAAGTGAAGTTTGTGAAAACTGGCCTATTGCAAAACTGGTACTAAACCAGCTACAGATTGAAATAAAAAATCCAGTTTGGCGACTGATATTTAAGATTTTAACCAACGCCGGCGACGCAATTTGCCAGAAATAGTAAAACGGGCAACTATTAATTTTGTTGCCCGTTTTTATTTAAATCTTGGAACATTTAATATAAATACTTGAAGTATTCAAATAATATTTAGATCTATTTTATAGAAATTTCACTTATTATACTGAAAATCAATCAACTACGTTATAAATTAAATATTCTACATAAGTAACAAAAACAAGATAATAGATGCATTTTTTCATTAATTTAGCCTGTTAATATTGACCAATCAAATTGATAAACGACGACAGTCAATTATCATTTTGAGAGGCTTGACTTAAGCTAATCCAACCAATGAAAAGAATTATACCCGAATCAACACTAAACACCATAGTTAACGATAGCCTTGCTATTATGATCTTGGTAGATAGTCAGGCTAAAATTCTATTTGCCAATAAAGCATTTGAGAGTATAGTTAAGTGCCCAAATAGCGAAATAATTGGGAAATCTTTCATCAGCTTTACTGACCAATCACAAAAAGAACATACACTTGAGCAAATAATTAACCCTATAGATAAAGAATTAGGTAATCTAAATTTAACTAAAATAATAAATGGTGCAGGCACCTTTATGGCTAGTTTTGGTTGGATACCTACTAAATATAACATAATTGATGTTGATTACTATTTAATTGTAGGTTTTGATATAAGTTATCGTAGAAATTACAGTGATATAGTTGAGCAAATGCAAATAATTGCCAATATTGGAGGTTGGGAATATAGATTAGATACAGAATATTGGCATTACACAGATCACGCTTATACGATACACGGACTAAATGTTAGAAATAGACCTGGTAGAGTTGCGTTTGAAAAGTTATACTCTGAGGATAGCAAACTTAGAATTCAAAATGCTCATTACGATGCCATTCACCATCAGAAAATCTATGATATTAAGTTAAATCTAACTACTCCAATTGGTGAAGAAAAAATAATTAGGTCAATTGGTCACCCTCTCATAGAGAATGGTATTATAGTGGGTATGAAGGGTACCGTTCAGGACATAACCTACATACATAAGACTGAACAGAAATTAGCTATAAACGACGCCTACCTTAACACAATTTTCGGCGGTGCTCCTATAGGTGTATTTACCCTTGATGAAAAAGGTGAATTAAACTTTATTAATAACTTTTATAAAGATATTTTAAAATTAGATTTAGATGCAATAAATAATAGAGAATTAAATAAAGTATTTTTAGATGATATACCGCAAACGATAGCTGAGTACACTGCTTTTTTTAAAAATGAGGAAAAAGAGTTTAAAATTTCACATAATTTATTAAACATTTATAACGAAGAGGTTTGTATTGATGTAAAACTGTATCGATTAATTCAAGATGAAGAAAACTTAGGGTATATCGGTTTTAGTGAAGACGTTACACAACAACGTAAAGTAGAAAAAGGTCATAAAGAATTACTTAACAATCTTAAAAATATATATTATAACGCACCAATTGGTGTGTTTTTAGCAGATAGTGACGGCAAATTGTCGTTAGCCAATCCTTTTATTAAAAATTTGCTGGGTTTACAAACTGAGAATGTAAATATTAAAGATTTAATTGAAGTAATTCACCCAATTAATAGGTTTAAATTTTTAAGGCAATGGCTACAATCAAAATCAGAGGAAGTGTTTGAATTTAACCACCAGTATAAATTATCCATTTCTGATGCTGACGATGTGCCTATATTTATATCTATTAAGGCAAACTTATTAAAGGAAAATGGTGAAAATTCTGGCTATGTTGGCTTTATAGACAACATTAGTAAGCGTCAAAACACATTGCTAGAGTTGCAAAAAACAAAATTGCGACTGCTTGAGACCAACGAATTAGCAAAACTAGGTGCTTACGACTTTGACCTAGAGACTATGTCAATAACTTGGGACGGTGACACTTGGCGTGGTATAGGTGTAGAACCTGTGTCAGACTGGAATGAATACATTAAGGTAATACACCCAGAAGACGTTATTAAGATTAAAGAAACCTTAGAGGAAATCGTCATTTTCCAAAAGAATGAAGAATTAGAAATAAGGTACGTAATGCCTGACGGCCAGTTTAAGTACATTTACAATAACCTGACAATTAACCAACGACAGGGGAAAAAACCACTAGTAAAAGTAGTAGCGCAAGATATAACAGATAGGAGAAGGGCAGAAGTAGCACTACTAGAACGTGATGAATATTTCAGAGAAGCTCAAAAGGTTACAAGACTGGGCATTTGTGAGATTAACTTGAAAGACTACTCCATCAGCTGGGCAAATGGTACTCACGTATCGCTGAATGTGGAAGCATTTACAAATTTATATGACTATGAGCCTTATGTAAATAAAGACGATATAAATCAAATATGGGACACGCTAAATAAAGTTTGGCCCTCTGAGCTTAGTTGGCCATTTAATTTACGAAGTTTAGATAAAGATGGAGTACTAAGATTTCTAAAAATAAATGGCAAAGTATTATATGAAATGGGGAAACCATACAGACTGTACTTGACTATTTTAGACATTACAGATCAAGTTCTTAACAAAAAAATAATAGATGATAGGGCAAACAGATTAAAGCAAGCTTATAAAATGGCTAGCGTAGCGAGTTACGATTTAATTTGGAATGAGAGTGGCGGAATAGATGTAGAGTGGATAGACAATTCATTCGAGCATCTGTGTATCCCTTGCTTATCAACTATGAATGATCTAGCTAAAATTTCCATTTCTCCCAACAGTACTGCCGTTTATGCTTATATAGAAAGATCTATTTTAGAAAAAAGCAAGATGGAAGTGATGATAAAATATGTAGATAAGTTTGATGAAATTAGATATGCCAATGTAATTGGTATACCTGAAATAGAAAATGAGAAATTAATTAGAATGGTCTGCACTGCTCAAGACATAACTAAGCAGGTGAGAATTGAAAACGAGTTAAAGGAAAGTCGGGAATTCCTCCGCGAAGCCCAAAAACTAAGCGGAATAGCAAGCTTTAAAATAAACAAACAAAGCCGTAAAATAATCTGGGAAGGGAATAGCTATGACAATATTAATATACCAAAACTGAGATTCGTTTCTGAGTTTTTAGAAATACTGTCAATAGCCGAGCAAGGAATTATTCTAAAAGTTTTAGATGAAATATCTATAAACGGAGGCACAAGTTCAGTTGAGTTTGAATACAAAGACTTAGAGCAAAAAAGCTGTTTCGGCAAACTACTTATTCTAAATAATTTACTGCCTGACCAAGAGCAATATTTGAATTGTAGTCTGCAGAACATTACCAATATTAAGCTAAATGAAATGGCACTGAGTGAGAGCAGAAAAAAACTGCTGGACACTCAAATGATGGCACAATTAGCTGGTTTTGAACTGATTTGGCCAAGTATGGAAACCATTTGGCTGAGCAATACTTATGAAGCCCTAAACCTAGAAGGTGGCTTGACTTGGCGAGGGTATATGAAGCGATTTGACAAAGAAAAAAGACCACATCACATTAAATATTTAAAAGATAGACTAAAAACTGAAGTTGAGTTTGAATGTGAAATTAAATACTTAGATAAAGATAAGTGTTTTCGGGTTGCCTTAGTTAGAGGAATTCCCCTAAAAAATGAAAATAACATTCTGGTAAAATATGCCTGTACTGCACAAGATATAACCAGTAGATATACTATAGAGCAAGCACTGCGAGAGAGTGAGACAAAACTAGAAGAAGCGCAAACTCTAGCTGAATTAATGACTTGGGAACTAGACATTCAGGCACAGATGCTGACTGGTAGCTATGAGTTTAAAAAAATGTACGGCTTAACAGATGAACAGCCATTCATTACCTTAACAGATTATATGTCATTTATAGACCCCAAATACCACGAACTGGTGGCAGAGTCCATTGCTAAAGTGATAGAAGGGGAGGCTATAATCACAATGGAGGTAAAAACTCTAGATGTAAAGGGCGATACAAGATACAAGTCAATAAAAGCCAGACCAGGATATAACCTTGGCCTGATGACCAAAATATATGGTACAGCACTAGACATTACACAACGTAAACTGGACGATATAGTATTACGTGAAAGTAAAGAAAAGCTTACTGAAGCACAGCGGATGGCTGGTCTTAGCACTTGGGAATTGGATCTAAATACTAGACAAATAATTGTTGATCAAAGCATACTTAGACTATATGGCATAAATATAAATCAGCTAGGAATGTCTCTAGATGTATTTATTAACACACTTACCCTTGAATCAAAAGAAGACTTTAATAAATGCATAGCTGATGCTACCAGTAAAGGCAGAAACATTCAGATAGAATTACACAGCAAAATTGACATCAACACTGATATATATTGGCTGATAAATGGTAAAGCAGCTGAGGGGCTAAATGGGATAAATCAACAACGACTGTATGGAGCAGCACTAAACATAACTCAGCGAAAACTAGACGAACTTATCGCAGCAGAAAGTCAGCAAAAATTGGCTGAAGCTCAAAAAATGGCAAACTTAAGCACTTGGGAGTATGTGCTGAATGAAGGAATTACTTTTGGCGCCCAAGATCTTATCTCAAGATATGGAGTTAAGGCTGAGCGACCTATCGTACCTTTCGAAAATTGGATAAGCTTTGTAGCTCCGCATCAACGTGTTCAAATAGATAGCCTTGTACATAATAGCATTAAAGAAAATATAAACTTCCAATTTGAAATGGAAACTATAGGTCCAGATGGGCAGACCAGATATGCTACTGTAATGGGACGACCCGTTATGAAAAACGGTATCATTGATAGACTATATGGTACCAGTCTAGACATAACAACAAGAAAGCTAAACGAGATAGCACTTAGTGAAGCAAAAATAAAAGCAGAACAAGCGACACTAGCAAAGAGCCAGTTTCTAAGTACTATGAGTCACGAGTTACGTACCCCACTAAATGCGGTAATAGCTATGACCCACCTGTTAATGGATGATGATCCAAAAGATGAACAACTAGAAAATTTAAGCACTCTAAAATTTAGTGCAGAGGGCTTGCTCTCACTCATTAACGATATATTAGACTTCAGTAAAATAGAGGCCGGAAAAATCAATTTTGAAGAGATTGATTTTAACATTCGCAACATATTTAAGGGTATTCTGCGTTCTCATTTAGCCACTGCAGAGGAGCACAATTCTCATATTCATTTAAATATAGATGAAGGAATACCTTTGTTTCTGATAGGTGACCCACTTAGGCTAACCCAAGTAGTGAATAATCTGGTAAGCAATGCAGTAAAATTTACTCAAAATGGTACTATTGCTATTTCGGTAACGCCCAAATTGACACTTACAGACAATGTGACCCTACAAATAACCGTAAACGATACTGGAATAGGAATACCAGCAGATACACTACCATATATATTTGATAGTTTTACCCAAGCAGCACAAGATACAACTCGAAAATTTGGAGGAACGGGGTTAGGTCTCGCTATAACCAGCAGGCTTCTTGCCTTAATGGGTTCAAAAATTGAGGTCAACAGCCAATTGAACACAGGCTCAACCTTTCACTTTACCTTAAAATTTAAAACTAGTAAGCTAACCAAAGATCAAAGCCTTAGCAAACTAAACAGTGAAGCTGTAGAGATTGACAACCTGAAGGGTGTAAACATACTAATAGCCGAAGACAATAAGATAAATCAAATGGTGGTGTCAAAGTTTTTAGACAGGTGGCAGGCTAACTATATGATGGCCAATAATGGTCAAGAGGCAGTTGAACTAGCGCTTAGCCAAAGATTTGACCTAATATTAATGGACCTACAAATGCCTGTAATGAATGGACACGAAGCAACAAGTATAATTAAAGATATACATAAACTTGAAATACCCATTATAGCACTAACTGCAGCAGCTACTAACGATATGAGAGACCTAAGCCTAACCAGTGGTATGTGCGACTTTGTGACCAAACCTATAAATCCCAACGAATTGTTTAAAAAAATAAAGAAATGGGCAGTTAAAGCTATCCGGGTTTAAATAATACCTGTTTACGGATTTTTACTCATAACGCACCAAGTAAACCTATACCAGTAGTAATGTGTATTTAATTTACACGTAAATAATAAATATTATGCTTAAGCCTGCCGTCGTCTTTTTTATAACTCTTATCACTGTTGCTGTATTGGCAGCCATTGTTTTTGGAACCTATATGAAAGGAGCCAATTTTACCATATTCTTAGTAGTAGAGGCTCTAATAATATTAATTCTTGTTTTTGCCTTCTTGCGTAGCAGAAAGAATAATGTTATGAATCAGAAGTAAGCTGAAGAGCCTAGCTTTAGCTTTGCTACATTATGATACATAGAGAGGGTAAAGTTACCTTAGTAGGAGGTGCCATTATATTAACCATATTATGTGTGGTTTCCTACATTTATTTACAACCTATACTGTTTACACTACTACTAGTAGGTAGCATTGCGTTATTTACCTTCATCACCCAGTTCTTTAGAAGTCCAAATAGGCAAATAACT
>JAWXCF010000051.1:0-16765 GCA_034440515.1 Bacteroidota bacterium | reverse complement strand
TTAGCGGCTGATGAACCAGTAACTCCAGAAGTAAAAGATATACCTTCATTCCAGTTACCAGCACCAATGTTAAATGTTACAGCAGCACTGATACCTTTAGATTTTAGGTCAGTCACTGCGGCTCCTATCGTGCTGTAGCTACAGCCCGATGCGCAAATGGTGTAGGTTCCGCTCAATGCTTGCGCACTGGCATTGCCACCACCTAACAATGCCACCGCCATTACAGCAGCGACACCTACACCCTTAACATTCTTCTGAATGCTAAAGCTTAATTGTTTAAGTAATAATAAATTCATATAAACGGGTTAAAAAAATTAGTAGCAAAATCGAGAAATCCTCTTTAATTTCACATTGCAATTTAGCATTGATTTTAATATGGTACTACTTTAAAATGATTATTTTTAAAATAAGTGAACTTTTATTAAGTTTAGAAATTAACGTTAATTTTTCAATGGTTGCAAGATTAAATCAAGAAAAGTTAAACTAAAATAACAAAAATTATATAAACTACCGTTTAAAGGCATATCGTATTCATCAAATACGATTCAACACTTACTTCATATAACACTAGGTAAGCTTACTTATATTAAATTTAATGCAACCTTTAGGTTAGATTAAACGTAGATTAAAATTAGAAGATTAATACTACTATTACTAATTTAGAATCCTTAGGCTATATATCCATTAATTTGGCTAAAGGTCTAAAACTACTTACAAAATGATTAAATTTATTCAACAAGATTCTAGAGCAACCAATATATTTGGCAGGTTCAGGCAAAGATTATTTGGCTTTTCATTACTCGCATTTTTTGCGATTTACTCCCAATCAGCACAATCCCAAGCATTAAGCGGTAGTTATACAATTTGTGCCTCTGGTTGTAATTACAGCACTATGGCACTTGCTGTCACAGATTTAACAACAAAAGGTGTAAGTGGTCCAGTTACATTTAATTTATCTACAGCAACCTATAATTTAGGTACTGGAGTATTAATTGGTGCTATAACTGGTGCTTCATCTACCAATACCATTACATTTCAAGGTACAGGTAGAATGAGTACTTTAATAACAGGCACAGGTGGTACAAATGGTGCTACTATCGACATTAGAGCATCAAGCTGGATCAGATTGAAAGATTTAAGTATTTCCAATACATCACAAAATACAGCTACCAAATATGCTCTTAATATTTATCAATCAACTGATGTAATTGTTGATAGATGTGAAATAAAAGCTACCCTACCTACCACAGGAACTATTTACTGGGCTGCTTATTTATATTTCACACAAAGAGTCAGCCTTACAAACAATAACATAAGTGGGGGTTACTATGCTCTGTACCAAATAAGTACAAATACAACTACTATAGCTACTTATGGTAATAACTTATTTGAAAATAACCGAATCACTAAATACTACTACTATGGTTCATATTGCTTTACGGGTTATAACAACATATATAGAAGTAATTATGTAGATAGTGCAACAAACACATTTAGCTTTAATTTTTATAGTTCATCAGAAAATGGTGCAAAATATATAAACAACACAGTACCTGGTTATAACACTAGCAACTCTGGTTTTTATGGATTAAGTTTAAATACGACTACTGGGGCAGAAAGTTTTGACATTATAAACAACTACTTTGGCCCCGCCATAATGAATAATGCTACATTTTCTCGATCGTTTTATTTAACTACAGGTTCTCAAGTGAACAGTAATGTTAAAGTATTACACAATACAATATATACTGGCAGCACTAGTACCACCTATTCTACTTACATCAGTCTAAGTGCTACTGGGCAAGGTGGATTTACTATGAAGAATAACATCTTTATGCGTAATACTTCTACTCAAGTTATCTATTTTGTCAATCCATTTAGAAAGGGTGATAGCATAGCCTATAATACTTACGTAAATTCTGGCAATTCAGCAGATAAAATTGATTACGATTGTACTGACTTTTCAGCTGCCGCCAACTTTACGGCCTTTGTTAAATCAGCAGGACACACTCAGAACATTGAATCAGAGCAGGATATTGTGCCAACATTTGTAAATAATGCATCTGATTTACGCCTAAACAATACAGTAATACAGCCAGTTGGAAAATTCTTAGCCAATGCAGCTAAAGATATATATGGTAATAATAGGTGTACCCTATTCCCGCCACTTGGGGCACATCAACCAAGCGGTACTAGTATTTATACTTCTACACTAATTAAGCCAATACTAAGCACTGTTGACACAGTAATAGTAGGTAGCCTTTATCCGGTTTCGATTACTAATTTAAATGAATTTCAACAATATAGATTTTATGTAAATGGCGTATTGGTGTCAAACAAGGACAGTAATGCGGCAGATTTTAGCATCAATACTCTTGGTAAATCTAGAATTAAAGTAATTTATCAAAATTGTGGTGCTTCTGATTCTGTAGCTAAAGACGTATTTGTAAAAAATCCTACGGCTAAACCAATAGCCAAATTTTTGACAACTTCTCTTAATAGTATTTTACCAGGAACCGCAGTTCAATTTATAGACTTCAGTACTAACGGACCAAGTGCGTACCAATGGTTAATATCACCAGATAGTACAATTATCAACGGTCTTAAGACAGCTCGATATGTATATATAAATGGTACAACTAGCCGCAGCAAAAACCCTGTGGTTAGGTTTCTTACAGCGGGCAGTTACAGAGTATGTTTAACGGTAAGTAATAACATAGGTAGCAGTGGTCAAGTATGTAAAGTTGACTACATAAGCGTAAATGCTGCTTATAACATAGGTAGTGCAAACACTCCAGTAATAATTACTGATACAACAGGTTCATTATTTGACGATGGTGGCCCCAATGGATTATATAAAATTAATCAAAACAGTAGTGTTACTATAAAACCTTGTCCAGATGCCACCGTTTATGCTGTATTTAAATCTTTTGAGACTGAGTGCAATTATGACTATTTGAGAATATATGATGGTACAGACAATACAGGCATTCCACTACACAGATGTACTACAAATACATTTGGAACTAGAGGTCCTGGATTTGTTGGTCGAACTAATGTGACTTGTACCAATCAATGTAGGCCAAATTTATTGGCTGATACATTTGTTGCGAAATCAGGGTCAATTTATGTAGAGTGGTCAACTGATGGATCAGGAATTTATGACGGATGGGAAATGCAATGGACAAGTAAACCAAAAGGAAATATACCTTCAAAACCGACTGCTAAATTCAATGTTTCAACTAATGCAGCTTGTACCAATCAATTGATTAATTTCAATGTAATTGACTCTGGAAATTCAGCTTCTGCACAATACTTTTTTGACTTTGATGGTGATTTAAGCTCATTTGAAAGTACAAATAAGAATACTGCTTATCTATATACCACTCCAGGTACATATACAGTTACTTTAGTTGTGAGTGTTTGTAACAGAACTGATACTTTTCGTCAATTTATAGTGGTTAGTAATCCGCCTTCGCCTAAGGCTAAAATATCTGTTGACAATACTTTACCAATAATTGGTAGTATTGTGACCATAACTAGCAAAGTAGCTGTATGTGCTGATACTTACAGATACAGGGTATTGAAAAATGGTACTATATCTACAAGATTCAGTTTTACAGGAGGCACTAATCAAGGATCAGCTAATCCTCAATTTACTTTTCAAGATACAGGTTGCTACACCATTAGGCAAATAGTAAGTAATTCAACTGGAACAGATTCATTTGATTTTGCTTGTGCCGTTAGAGTAAGGGCACCATATTGTGTACCAACCGTGTCATTATTGGTTCCAGATTTAGGTATTAAATCTGTTTCACTAAACGGAGTTAATGCAAATGGTACCTCAGGTAAAGTGGCTTACTCAAATTTATTCAACACTATAACAAAAAATGTGAGTATAGGTGGAAAATTTGCTATAGAAATAGAACGTCCTAGCAATGCAAATGCAGCTTCAATTGCAGTTTGGGTTGACTTTAACTTTGACGGCGACTTTGCAGATGCTGGTGAGTTAATAGTAAGTAATAGCAATGTGACTTCTAAAATATATAGAGACACCATTTCAATACCTGGCAATGCTAGAGGCGGCACAGCCACAATGCGAATTGCAACTAATGGAGCCGGAGAAACGCAAAGGGCTTGTGGGCCTAACAGCTTTGGTGAATATATTGATGTTCGATTACTAATAAATCCAGACTTAACTGGTCCAATAATTAGTCTTATTGGTAATGATACCTTGAAAATTCAACCATCTTCTACATTTACTGATCCAGGTGCAACAGCAATGGATGCTGTTGATGGCGATGTAACTGCAAGTATTACCGTGGTATCGACTCCAAGTTTTAATGGAGCAATACCAGGTAGTTACATATTCACCTATTCTGCAACTGATAACAGTGGAAATATTAGCACTAGAAGAAGGATTGTTGTAGTTGGATCTGATAGTACTGCACCAAGTCTAATAGTAGCTGGCACAACAACTATGACAGTAAATGTGGGAACTACTCCCTACCAATTGCCAAAAGTTATTTCTGCAAATGACAATTTTGATGGAGACCTATCTACTTTTGTTACTATTGCAGGAACTGTAAATACCCGTAGATTAGGTACATATGTTATAACCTATTCTGTAGTTGACTTTAGTGGAAATAGAGCTACAGTAGTGAGAAACATACAAGTGGTTGACCTGCAAAACCCTGTTATAGCTTTAAATGGAAGAGCTGTTGATACTTTGGAGTTAGGTGGCAATTATAATGATTTGGGTGTTACAGTTGCTGACAACAATGCTACTTCAGCTTACTTATTATCAACATTGAAAACTACCAACAACATTGTGAATAATAGGCAAGGTACTTACAGCATAGTTTACTCTGTGACTGATAGTGCTAACAATGTTGGAACAGTGAGTCGTACGATAATAGTTAAAGATAGGGTTGCACCTACAATACAAGTATTGGGTGGTGAGAATATTACATTAGATGTTAATACTACTTATACAGATTTAGGGGTTGCGGTTGCAGACTTAGGTCCATTCAATAACAACGTGACTAAATCTGGCACATTCTACACGAATTTCCCTTCTGGTTTTGCCAATAAACTAGGTACCTATACCATAGTTTACTCAGCAAGAGACAGCGCTGGCAACGTATCAGTTAAAACTCGTAACATAACTGTAGCAGACAGGGTTGCCCCAACCATTAGTCTAGTGGGTGTACCGGGGGTAAACTTATGCCGATTTAAAGAATATACTGATAGAGGTTACACTGTATCAGATAACTTTAATGTGAATACAGATGTAAACGTGGTGACAGAAGGCGATGCTGTTAATGTACAAGAGCCTGGTGTTTATACCTTTAGATATAAAGCTACCGATAAAAGCAACAATATATCTTACTCAGACTACAGAACAGTATTTGTTAGGACTCCTGAACAATGCGGTACTACTGCCATAGACAATCAGTCAGATTTAAGTAAAGCTATAACTGTGTATCCTAACCCTAGTACAGGTATGGTAAACCTAAGCTTAGATATTGATGCTAACCAACGTGTAACCATTCAAGTGGTAAATGCAGTTGGTGGAGTAGTTGCCACAGTATCAAATGGTAACAGCCTTAGTCAAGGTATATATACTGTTGACTTAAGCAATCAGCCTTCAGGTATTTATTTAATTCAAGTTAGGTCTAATAATACGAATGTGACCAAAAGAGTTGTGATTCAGAAATAAGAATAAGCAACTTTTTTTAAATTACCTGTCTCAACCAAATGAGACGGGTTTTTTTATGCAACACAAATAAATTAATCTTGCCCTAATTTTGATTTAGAATAAAGCATTATTTTAAGGCTAATGAAATAATCAAAAAATAAAAATAGTAATTAATTATCTAAATATATTTGTCTTTAGAACAAAACTATTTATTTAAATATTTTAATAAATAACCTAAATACATCACACAATATCCCATTGCATTTCTCTATAATCATACCCGTATTTAACAGACCTGATGAAGTAGATGAGTTGTTGCTAAGTCTTACAACACAGGGCTTCAAAGACTTTGAGGTTATAATAGTTGAAGATGGAAGTACCATAACTTGCTTAGAAGTAGTAGAGAAATATAAATTTCAATTAAACATTCACTACTACGATAAACTCAATGAAGGACCTGGCTTAACTCGAAATTTTGGAGTAGAAAAGGCAACAGGAGATTACTTTATTTTCTTTGATAGCGACTGCATTATTCCTAATAATTATATGGATATAGTTAGCGACTTTCTTAATCTAAATTATTATCCATTATTTGGAGGGCCAGATGCAGCTGCACCTTCATTTACACCCATACAGCAAGCCATTAGCTATAGTATGACTAGCGTATTAACAACTGGTGGGATAAGGGGAGGAATGAAAAATACTAAAAAATTTCACCCTCGCAGTTTTAATATGGGATTTGATAAACAAGTTTATGAAAAAACTAGCGGCTTTGGTAAAATTAGATTTGGTGAAGATCTCGATTTGAGTTTACGCAGTATATCACTTGGTTTTGATGCCATACTTATTAAGGAAGCGTTTGTATATCATAAACGTAGGACTGATTTTAAAAAATTCTTCAAACAAATACATAATAGCGGCATAGCAAGAATAAATTTAAACATACGTCACCCTAGTACCCTTAAGGCAATTCACACCTTGCCTACTGTGTTTGTTATTTTTTCGATTTTATCGATAATATTAGGTTTGTTTAGTTTTGATTTGGGGCTGTTTATTATCTTTCTATATTTTATTGCAATATTTTTTCATTCGCTTATTAAGCTTAAATCAATTAAGGTAGCTGGACTTAGCGTAGTGGCCACAGCTGTGCAACACACGGCGTATGGTACTGGTATGATTAAAGCTGTATGGCGCAGATATATATTACGTCAGGGGGAATTTGAAGCCTATATAAAGAACTTTTACAAGTAGGTTCGCCAAAATGGTGTCAAATGTTATAATGCAAAGTTTAAACAATTGACCCTAGCTAATGGTACATATCATAGTTTTGTATTAGTATGAATTTTTTACACCATTTAGGTAAGTATTCGATGATGCTTAGTAGTGCCTTTGCTAGACCAGAGCGCACTCGAGTATATGTCCGCAGGTTAATTGACGAGGCTTACTCTTTGGGTGTTAGCTCATTGGGTATCGTTGCCGTAGTTTCACTTTTTATGGGTGCTGTTATTACCTTGAATACAGCCTACCAATTGGTTAGCCCATTAATATCTCCATCAGTTATTGGATCTGTTGTTAGTGACAGTACCATATTAGAATTAGCACCTACCATCTGTAGCCTTGTATTGGCAGGTAAGGTAGGAAGTAACATTGCTACCGAGTTGGGTAGTATGCGCGTAAGCGAGCAAATAGACGCCCTAGACGTAATGGGGGTAAATAGTATTGGATTCTTGATATGGCCTAAAATAATGGGGTTCATAATTACCCTACCCGTTCTGATTGTTATCAGTATGTTTTTAAGTTTATTAGGTGGTTACACTATTGGTAATGCAACAGGAATTGTATCTGGAGCTGCATTTATAGAAGGAGCTCAAAGTGTATTTAGAACTTACACGTTTGTGTTTGCAATGATTAAGACATTCACTTTTGCCTTCATTATTTCATCAGTAAGTAGTTATCAAGGGTATTATGTAGATGGTGGCTCTATTGACGTAGGTAAGTCTGCGACACGCAGTGTCGTATTTAGTTGCGTATTAATATTAATCAGCGACTACACCCTAGCGCAATTATTACTATTAAACTAAAGAGGCAGGCGAAATGAGTATAAAAATTAAAAATTTATTTAAAAGCTTCGGGGAAAAAGAAGTACTAAAAGATATAAACGTTGAGTTTGAAGTCGGAAAGTCTAATATGATAATTGGCGGATCTGGTTCTGGTAAAACTGTGTTAATGAAATGCATAGTCGGACTAATGGAGCCAACATCTGGTAAAATAATGTATGATGATATGGACTTTGTGAGTATGAAAGGTAAAGATAAACGTAACCTAAGAGTTAATCTAGGTATGTTGTTTCAGTATAGTGCACTATTTGACAGTATGAGTGTGGCTGATAACGTTGCCTTTCCTTTAAGAATGTTTAGCACTAAATCACCCAAGGAAATTAAGAAAAGGGTAGATTTCTGCTTAGACAGAGTGAATTTGCCCGATGCAGCTTTATTATTACCTGATGAAATATCTGGTGGTATGAAAAAACGTGTAGGTATAGCTAGAGCTATTGCTCTGAATCCCAAATACTTATTTTGTGATGAGCCTAACTCTGGTCTTGACCCAATAACCGCTGCAGTAATAGATGAACTGATAAAAGAAATTACTGAGGAATTTAAAACCACTACGGTAATTAATACGCACGATATGAAATCTGTAATGGATTTTGGAGACAACATCATTTTTCTAAAAGATGGTGTGGTGCAATGGAAAGGAACAAATGATGAACTTCGCGTAAGTGATGATGAGGTGTTAAACGGTTTTGTTAATGCCAGTCAATTCCTAGATAAAGACCACAAATAGCAGTTAATATATAGAAGGTATTAGGGTAAAGCTATACTTCTCCATAATTACATTTGCCAATAGTTTTTTGCAGGCATCATCTACCATTGCGTGGGCTGATGCTTCATCTACAGCCTGAACGTTAAGATTTATATGCTTACCTATTCTCACATCTTCTATTAGGTTTAAGCCTAAGTTGTGCAAACTTCTGGTTACTACTTTCCCCTGTGGATCCAACAATTCGTCAAGAGGCATAATGACAATTTTAGCAGTATAATTATTCATAGTTTTAAATAGCTTGATGCGGATTAATGTAAACTTCTTTAGTTTTATCTCTAAATATGTAAGAGAATATCAGGTAAGCCAATAATATAATGGGCATAGCCAAATATGAAATTAGTAAAAAGCAAATGAGACTAAATGTTGAAAATGCTATTTGTGCAATTCCAAATTTTTTAAACGACAAGCAAATAATTTTGCTAACCATTAGAAAAGAAATTAAAAGGCTAAATGTAATAAGTATCCAAATGTTTAATACATAATATCTAATGTCTATTGGGCTGATATATATTAACAGTGGTTCATAATTCAACATAAGGGGGATGCAAGCAACACAAAGCGCCATAGCGGGTGTAGGCAATCCTACAAATGAATTATCAGATAACTTATTAGTAGCCATTACATTATACTTGCCCAGTCTAAATACTGCTGCCATTACAATGACAAACGGCAATAATGGGTATATGGGAACACTGCCTATAACAAAGTCATATAGCCAAGGTGTACCAGTATGAATAAATAATATGTGTATAATGGTAGCTGGCAATACACCAAAAGTTACAACGTCTGTAAGTGAGTCTAGCTGTATACCTAGTTCGCTGTGCGCTTTTAATAACTTAGCTGCAAGTCCATCAGCCACATCAAATAAAGCTCCAATAACAATAAGCCAACTTGCAAGGATTAAATCCCCATAATAGCAACTAAGAAGGCCTAGAAAACCGCAAAACAAATTGCACATTGTCAGTGCATTTGGCACATACAGTTCTATTTTTACCAGTTTGGACATTCCGTATAATTAGTTGCAAAAGTAAATCTTAATAATTGGATATATTAAATCCGGGAATTAAAATGAATTGGTGCAATTGCCAGTTGTAAATAGAAGTTATTTTTGTTCTAATTAAATTAATAAGCTAATAGCTATGGCTAAAGTGTCAACAAATACAATAAATGATGACGTTCACATTGACTACAAACGTAAAGGTCTGACTGATGAGGAATTAAGACTATTGTATTTGGGTATGTTGAAGCCTAGGTTAATAGAGGAAAAAATGCTGCTAATGCTGCGTAAAGGTCAGGTAAGCAAATGGTTTAGTGGTATTGGCCAAGAAGCTATATCAGTTGGTGCTACAATGGCAATGCAAGATGATGAGTGGATTATGCCACTTCATAGAAATTTGGGTGTATTCACGACCAGAGGTTGCGATTTGAAGACGCTATTTGCACAATTACAAGGCAAAGCAGAAGGTTATAGTCAAGGTAGAGAACGCAGCTTTCACTTTGGGGTAAAGGATCATTATATAGCTGGTATGATTAGCCATCTAGGCCCCCAACTAAGTTTGGCAGCAGGTGTAGCCCTTAGCTACAAACTAAATAAAGAGGCGAAAATTAGCATAGCATTTACCGGGGAGGGTGGAACTAGCGAGGGAGAATTTCACGAAGCTCTGAATACAGCAGCAGTATGGAAATTGCCTGTTATATTTATAATTGAGAACAATGGCTATGGGCTAAGTACAACTACCAGTGAGCAATATGCCTGTGAAAATCTAGTAGATAGAGCTATGGGTTACGGAATGCGTGGTGTAAAAATAGATGGAAATAACTTGTTGGAAGTTTATCATACCATTTCTACCCTAGCTAATGAAATGAGAGAAAACCCCGAACCTGTATTAATTGAATGTATTACATTCAGAATGAGAGGCCACGAGGAAGCCAGCGGTACCAAATATGTACCCCAAGAATTGTTTGATCTATGGGCTAAAAAAGACCCCCTTACCAATTATGAAAATTGGTTAAAAAAGAATAAAGTTATTGATACAGACTTTATATATAAATATAGAAATAAGTATCAAGAGGATATAAATGAGGCAATTAATTTCGCTTTAGACTTGCCCGCCCCTGTTCCAAATACTGAACACGAGTTGGCGCAAGTATATGCACCCTATACTCCAATATTATTGGCAAGTGCTGTTGCAAATGATAACAACTATGCTATAGAACCACAGTATGCAACTAAAAGCAAAAAGAGGTTAATTGATGCATTAAGTGATGGGTTAAAGCAAAGTATGCAGAAATACCCAGAACTAATACTGATGGGTCAAGACATAGCCGAGTACGGTGGAGTATTTAAAATTACTGAAAATTTTGTTGAGGAATTTGGTTTAGAACGAGTGAGAAATACTACCCTGTGTGAAAGTGCTATAGTAGGCATTGGTCTTGGACTAAGCCTAGAGGGTAAAAAGGCAATGATTGAGATGCAATTTGCTGACTTTGTAACCTGCGCATTTAATCAAATAGTAAATAATTTGGCTAAAATGTATTGGCGCTGGGGTCAAAATGCGGATGTAGTTATCAGAATGCCGACTGGTGCAGGTGTGGGTGCAGGACCCTTCCATAGTCAAAGTAACGAGGCTTGGTTTTTCCACGTACCAGGATTAAAAATTGTATATCCAAGTACCCCGGCTGATGCCAAAGGTTTGTTATGCAGTGCCATAGAAGATCCGAATCCTATTTTGGTGTTTGAACATAAAGCACTTTATCGCAGTGTTAGTGAAGAGGTCTATGATGATTATTACACCATACAAATAGGTAAGGCTAAAATAGTTACCGTAGGTGATTCTCTTACCGTAGTTACCTACGGTGCCGGTGTACATTGGGTGCTAGAGTATATAGCTGAACATCCAGATGCAGGTATTGAATTAATAGATTTGCGTACCCTATTACCTTGGGATACTGAAACCGTAACTGCCAGTGTACAGAAAACAGGTAAGGTACTGGTATTAAATGAAGATAGCCTGACAGGTAGCATCAGTGCAGAGATAGCCGCCTACATAGGTGAGTATTGCTTTACCTGCTTAGATGCGCCAGTTAAGCGCATAGGCAGCTTAGACACTCCGATTCCATTTGCACCAGAGCTAGAGCAAAACTATTTGCCGAAACACCGACTTATTGCAGCGGTTGAGGAATTGCTAAATTGGTAGAGAATAAATAGAGGTTAGGAAAAGAGTTTAATTATCTTATGCAGAAGCTTTAGTGAGTATCAACTCTCAACAATCATAAAAAAAAGAAAGCCTGCATAACTCATTTTTTTAGGTAATGCAGGAATTTAATAAAAAACGTATTCCTTTTTTTATTAAAAAGTTACGCAACCCAAATACACTAAAATCTATACGATGCTGTCAATTTTAAAAAGAATGGAGTACCAGGAGTAAAGCATAATTCATCAACTGTGTTTACTTCTCCTTTTAGCCTAGTTTCTGTGTCAAACGCGGCTTCATTCCATTCAATATTTGTTAAATTTTGAATTTGTAAACCAAATTCCTATTGTCCTACTTGCACTTACGTTAGTTGTATAGATTTGGTTTAAATTATTATTCAAGAATGTGTATTCACACACTAAAGAACATAATTTAATACCGATAGTGAATTTAAATAATAATAAAAATTACCTAACTGGTACTAGTATTTACTTACGATAATACACTCTGCACCAACCTTGTTGATGGATAATCTGATAGCCAACTGTTGTATCTAGTCGTCTTACAGGCTCAACCTCTGTGGTTACTACGTATCCGTGATAATTGTAGGCAGAAAAAGAATCTAAATGTTGAAGATTAATGTGGTAGCCCTGCTTTCTATGATTGTAATAACCATTATAATAAGAATAGCTTGGATTGATTTGAGAATGAACCATAGTAAAGGTCTTAAGGTCTGGTTTTTCTTCCTCCAGTCTAGGCAAATATTTTACAATCAAGGCCATATCCCAATCTATGGAGTCACTTTTAGTTAAGTTGCTCTTTATGCACATATACACTGGATAAATAGACAAAATCAAAAACAGAAGATTTAGGTAAGATTTATATTTAATTATCGCTAAAGTTAAGGTCATTGTTATGATTATCGCCATAAATACACTAATGGGTGTTGCATACCACTCATTTTTTGTAGTTGCTATAGATATAATTGTCAGATTAGTTGAAAATAGTATAACTATGTACAGAATACTACTGGGTATTTCCCCCTTAGTATAAAATTTTAAATAACATAAATATAAAGTCGAAGTCAAAAACAAACTAGTAAGGTACAAATTATGAAACCACATCAGCTTTAGGTAAAACCACCACGGCTCACCGTGCCCTTGTACATTGCTAGTTGCCAAGTTTAACACTTCGTTTTGCCACCAAATATTAAGGTAATGAATGTGGTAATAATCTCTAAGTAAATAAATTGCGGCAGCAAAAGCTAAGCCCAATACTATGGCTACATAAAACTTTGTTTGACTAAAAATAGTATTTGCATTTTTATTAAAAATTAGCCAAATGAACATTCCAACCAAAACAGGCAACACAGCAATTCCCTTGCACCAAACTGCTAAAACCATACATACTACGCTTAGGTACAGGTATTTATACCTTAATGATTTTATAAAAATGTAAAATATAAGGGCAGAAATAATTAGAAACGCTGTCAACATAGCATCATAGTCGCCCGTACGCCAGCTATGATCTAAAAAAGGTATTGGTGCAGAGGCAACTAACATCGCCGCAGCTAGGCCTGCCCACTTATTATGTATCCTTTTCGACATCCACAATGCTATGAAAATACATAGTGCAGCTACCGATATAACGCTAGGTAATCTAATGGCTAACAAATGATGCTGAGCAGGAATCATTCGCATAAATAGACTCTGTATAAATGGAACTAAGGGTGGCTTAAGATTAAACAAATCTGGTTTGCCCAACTGTGTAGGTGCGAATGGATTACCACCCAAATACATATCTAATGCATTGGTTGCTACACCTGCCTCGTCCCACATTATCAGCGATATGCGCTCTAATTGTAAAAATAAAATAGCATATAAACCCAGTATTAGCAATATCCACCAAACTATGGTTACAAATAATTGATTAGAAAACGTGTGGCTACGCACTGCGGTAATGATATGATGCAAAAGTAAGTTTTAGTTTTTACTCAAATATGTTAGTTTGATATGTGATAAATATTAAACTATGTATTTATTTAACTCAATACCGATTTAGTACAATTGGAAATACCTAAAATGTCAATAGATTGAAACGTTTGTATGTTTGGTGTAAATACAATTATGATGCAAACGATATTGGGATCTGGCGGCGCCATTGCCGAACCATTGGCAGAAGAACTGATTAAATATACAGATAAAATAAGGCTGGTAAGTCGCAATCCGAAAAAGGTAAATCTTAATGACGAATTGATGGCAGCAGACCTAACCCAGGCAGCTGAAGTTGATAAAGCTGTAAGCGGCAGTGACATAGTATATCTAATGGTAGGCTATACCTACAAGGCTAAGATATGGGCAGTAGAATGGCCAAAAACGATGCGCAATGTGATAGATGCTTGTAAAAAGTACCATTGCAAACTGGTATTCTTTGACAATGTATATATGTATGACCCTACTAAAGTAGGCCATATGACAGAACAAACCCCGTGGAAACCAAGCAGTAAGAAAGGGAAAATAAGGGCTGAAACAGCCAAAATGCTGATGGACGAAATCAATGCTGGACAAATACGAGCGATAATAGCCAGATCAGCTGATTTCTATGGGCCTAATACAAAAAATGGTGTGTTAAATGTTACCGTATTTAATAATTTTAAAAAGGGAAAACCAGCACAATGGTTAGGTTCTACAAGCAAAAGACACACATTTACCTACACGGTTGATGCTGCTAAGGCCACTGCCCTGCTGGCAAATACGGAAGATGCCTACAATCAAGTATGGCACCTGCCCACCTACGACACCCAAATGACGGGTAAAGATTGGGTAACGCAAATAGCTAAAGAAATGAATATTAGCCCAAAAATCCAATTACTGCCCGTATGGATGATGGGAATATTAGGACTATTTGTACTTGGACTAACTGAGCTAAAAGAAATGGTCTATCAATACACCCAAGACTACTACTTTGACAGCAACAAATTCACCAAAAGGTTTGGCAGTATGATTACACCACCAGAACTGGGAATAAAAGAAGTGGTAGAAAGTATGAAATAAGAAATATTGGGGCAATTGAATAATTACCCCAATATATAAATTTTGTTTATAACTACGGATTCCAAATAGTGATGTCGTGTCCACTTACAGTGTAACTAAATGTGGCACCTGGTCCAAGTTGGCAATAACCAACAATACCACCACCACCAGTGTTAGGAACAACGATAGGAGCACTCCTACTAATCTCAACTGTATATTTACAGTTAGGGTTACAGTTATAATTAATGTTTATAACTGAAGGTATACCATTATTCCCGCCAGATATAGGTAGGGGTATGGCAGCAAATGCCTTTTGAGTCGTGGGTCCTCCAGGGCATTGTTCATAAACAATTGCGAGAAAATACTCACAATCGGCATGATTGGTAATGGTTACTGTACAAGTTTGAATTTGTGCTTGCACGCTAGCTGACTTGACAAATAAGCCAAGAAACAGCAATAAGAAAATAATTGACGCTTTTTTCATCTTATTAAAAAAATTGTTTATTATTGTATATATATATCATTATGCAAACATTATTAAGAAAACTTAGTCACACCTTATTAACAATTTCAGTATTGTTAATTACTTCTGTCACTTTCGCACAAAGCCTACCTGCGCCCAGCCTATATACCATACAGGGTAATAATGGCTCTAGTATAATTAGGAATTATATAGCATTACCTAATAGTCACAAAATAATAGAGATAGAAATATATGATACTACCCTATACCTAAACAATAAGTTGCTGTGTACCGCCCCTGTTACCACTATACATCTAGATGAAAAAAATGACACTGTATCTACCAGTACTGCTACGGGATTGCTAAAGCACCCTAAATTATCATTAATTACTACAGACAACTACTTTGCAGAGCCTGCCTACAAAGAAGTTATAGACTACAGCAACAATACTTTAGTAACTACCAATATTCCCGTATGTCGCAGAACATCATATTTGTTAACCAACAAAATTGCCTTTGTTAGCAAAACAGAATATTATTATTTGGTGAGTTATACAGACAGTTTTACTGATGCAGCCGGGAAAAAATATACCAACCCTAAGGGCAGAAAGTCAAGATTGGTATTATCTTATTTTAAAGATTTAAAACTACAATGGAGTAAAGATATTGGTGCTGGAATATCTATTTCAACTAATAAAACTTATTTACAATATGATGCCAAAACGCAACAACTCGCTATGTATGGTTCAGTAGCCGATAGTTTTACCAATGGGAACGGTACAATAATATTGACAGATAAATCGGCAAGTGTATTGCAAAGTTTTGACAAACAAGGTGTATTTAAACAATACATAGTATTAAACACATTTAGAAAAAATCGGAATACTTCTTTCATTAGTGATCTTTTTGCAGGTGGTGCATCGGCTTTTAACTTAATCATTCAAAACAGTAGCTTAAGAAGTGGAGACCCAATATTAGATTTAGATTCTTTTGGTAAAATAGAATGGATAACTTGGGACGGCATCTCAGATAAAGTTACAAGAAAAATACTCTTAACAAAAGTAAAACCTTACGCTATACCCTTTAGTGTTAGTATAGACACCCTGAATAATTTATATCTTGCTGTTTCTGATTATGAGGTAGAATTAAAAGGCTACAACAATAAAACATATACAGGTTTGAATAAAATATTCATTTTTAATAAAGACCAACAGATTATTTATTATCGACCTGATGAGTTTAACGGTGGTTCTATATTCATTGATGCCATTAGCCCTATCAGCACAACAGTCGTTTATTACTTTGGTAGATTTACCCAAGATTACAATGGCACGCCCATTACCATTGCTCGAGGTAACTCACCTATCAGGAAGGCAGGACTATTTGTTACTTATGATAGCAGGGTGTCTGGCATAGCTAACCATACTAACAAAATAGGAATTGGTGTTTACCCCAACCCTACGTCAGACCTTATAAATTTTAGCGAAGCCAT
>JAWXCF010000050.1:0-62484 GCA_034440515.1 Bacteroidota bacterium | reverse complement strand
TGCCTTACTCGAATTATAAAGCCTTATTTATAATTTGTTAAAATACAGCTTTAAAATCAATAGAATTTTCTCTATTTAAATTGTTTGCTAACGTACCTTCGCAGGTCAAAATTATTGAGAATAATATGATATTTCCATAGGGGAATATTTTATTATAAAGTACGCTACTTATGCATAATACTAAATTTCTACTACACGCTGCTGAACAATTCGGCACACCCCTATATTATTACGACGCAGATATAATTAGACATCAGTATAAACGACTAGTAAATTCATTTACCGATATAACCATAAAACCTAAATATGCTTGTAAAGCAAACACCAATATACATATTTTAAAACTGTTAAAAGCAGAAGGTTGTGGTCTAGATACGGTATCAATACAAGAGGTAGAACTGGGATTATTCGCCGGTTTTCAACAGGATGAAATACTATATACACCCAACTGCGTTGACATAGCAGAAATTAGTAAGGCTGTAGAATTTGGAGTACACATCAATATAGATGCACTACCAATATTAGAGCAATTTGGATCAAAATATGGCAATAGTGTTCCTATTTGCGTAAGAATTAATCCCCACGTTTTAGCAGGTGGAAATAGTCACATCCAAACAGGACATATAGATAGCAAATTTGGAATAAGCATACATCAAATTAGACACTTACTTAGAATTATTCAACTATACGACATACAGGTGGCAGGTTTACATATGCATACCGGAAGTGATATAGTAGATCCACAATCATTTATATATGGTTTAGACATTTTACTAGATGTTGCTAAAGACTTTAAAGATTTAAAATATATAGACTTTGGATCTGGGTTTAAAGTGCCGTATAAACCTGGAGATGTAGAATCACCAATTGAAGAAATAGGCAGACAAGTTTCTATTAGATTTAAAGAATTTTGCACAGAATATGGCAAAGACCTAGAGTTATGGTGCGAGCCAGGTAAATACCTTGTCAGCCAAGCAGGAGTGTTCTTAGTAAATGTAAATGTGGTAAAGCAAACTGTAAGTACCGTATTTGCAGGGGTAAACTCTGGTTTAAACCACTTGATTAGACCAATGATGTACGAAGCCTACCACAGAATAGAAAATATATCGAATGTGACTGAGATAGAGCGAGTATATAGTGTCGTAGGTAATATATGCGAGACTGATACTTTTGGTTGGGATAGAAAAATATCTGAGATAAGGGAAGGGGATGTTTTAGCAATGTATAATGCTGGTGCCTATGGCTTTAGTATGAGTTCACAATACAATAGTAGATTAAGACCAGCTGAAGTGTTGAAAGATGGTACAGAGCTAAAACTTATCAGACGTAGAGAGGAAATAAATGATTTGATCTACACCCAAATGCTAGATAAATAAATGTCTGAAACTGCGATTTGGTTACTTTCATTTAAGCAATATTTATTAATAGAGAAAGGTTTAAGTCAAAATACCATTTCTGCTTATGAAAATGATTTAGTAAGATTCACCAAGCATTGTAGTTCAAATCTTGAAGATTTTAGTGTAATTGGCTTAAATAATTTAAGTGAATACTTAAACCTATTAAATAAATTGGGACTTAGTCCAGCCTCACAGGCCAGAACTGTATCATCAATACGTGCATTTTATAATTATCTATTATTGGAAGGGAAAATAGATAAAGACCCTACTGAATTATTACAAGTTCCCAAAGTAGGTAGACATTTGCCAGAAGTATTAACTGTTGGAGAAATTGATTTAGTATTGACCATATTTGATTTGACTAAACCTGACCAAGCTAGAAATCATCTCATCGTGATGATGCTATACAGCTGCGGACTTAGGGTATCAGAACTTTGCAACTTGAAGCTAGGTCAACTTTATTTGAAAGAGGAATTTATAAGGGTTATTGGAAAGGGAGATAAAGAGCGATTAGTACCGATGGGTGAGCAGTGCATCAGTTTGTTAACCAGTTATGTAGATCTAATTCGTTCGCAATTGAATATAGACATTAAACACAAAAACTTTATTTTTCTCAACAAATTTGGTCGTCAACTGAGCAGAACGACTGTATTTACTATGTTAAAGACTGCCGTATTTAAAGCCAACATCTCCAAAAATATTAGTCCGCATACACTTAGACATTCATTTGCTACGCATTTAGTAGAGGGCGGTGCGGACCTTAGAGCAGTTCAGGAAATGCTGGGCCATTCAAGCATATCAACTACTGAGATATATACTCATTTAGATAAAAGGTATCTTCACGAGGTTATAGCACAGTTTCATCCAAGGAAATAAAGCTTATAGCTTTCGATAGATAGTTGTAACTTTAATTTTGTTTATGTGTTTCTATTCCATAGCCAATATCATTAATATAATTGCAATTATTGTGAAGAGTCTTTCGTTTCGCGTTGCAGTTTTATTACTATTATTTAATTTAATTAACCAAAGTGCATTAGGTCAAGGTATAATCTATGACATAAGCCCTGCTAATCTATCTGCAGGTACAAAAGGAATCTTATTAATAAAGGGACGGCAAACCAATTGGCAGTCAGGTGCCGTGAAAATTCAAACCCCTGCAAATATTTCTATTCAAAATATAATAGTTAGAGATGTTGAGACTATTCAGGCATTTTATAGTGTTAACTCTAATGCCAATTTAGGCAGCTTCCCTATAATTGTAGAAGCATTTGGCCAAATAAACAATAGTTTAGTAAACATAGAAATAAGTAATAACCAAAGTTTGATAAGGGCGACTCTGTTTCCTACTCCACTTCAAAACTTAAGACTCATAGACTTTGATCCAGAATATTACCCGTTTTCACCTGAGTTTTTCAATGTCAATTTGCAGGTTACTGGCACCAATCAAAATATTAGTTTAGTTACAGAACTAATAGTTGACGATGAACCCATTTCTACAGATAAAGTTATTTGGCGCGGCACAAAAGTGTTTCTCAGTTTAAACGCGGGAAGCTATAGCGTAAGTAGTAAAGATTTCACCCAAATAAAGGGTAGTACACAAAGGTTGAGCTACCAAGGAGATGCAAGGCAATCAGGATATTTACCAGCAGGTAACTATAGCATTACTCTAAAAGTTTTTAATTCTGGAAATCTAGTAGAGGAATATGAACACAATTTTATAGTTGCAGGCGTACTAAATAAACCAGAATTGATTTATCCTTACAACTCATTTTCAAAAGAAAATATCGAGATAAATAATACATTACCCATATTTCAATGGTTTGGTACAGGTGGAACATATGACGTAGTCGTATATGAAGTACCAGAAGAAATGACTGACCCTGAAATAGCCTTACTAAGACCGCTGTATGTAAAAGTAAATTTGACTTGTCTATTTTTTAGTTGGACTCCAGATTTACCCCAACTAAGGTCAGAAGTTAATTATGCGTGGCAAATTATAATGCACCCCACTGGGACAGGAAGCTTACCCAGCCCATTAGGTAGATTCACTATTGTAAATGGAAGCAAAAAAAACATACCAAATCAAGATGTCCCCCAAGAAATCATCATTCAGGTGGATACAAGTAAATTTAATAGCCGAGAAAAGTTTAATTATACCATAAATCTAATAACAAATAAGGGTGACACATTTCTAGAAAGTAGCGTTGACAAGCAAATTATCCCTGAATCGGCAGGTCTTATTCTAGATAGTATTGTGATTTGGAAGCAATATCGTCAAGATATACCAACTGCAATCAAAGTAAGTTTTGAAGATGAAGAGGATTTCTTTGTTTTAAATGGAAATAGTTATTACGGAGATACAAATAAAGTTAAGCAGATAGAAATAGATAAATATGAACGGGGATGGACAATGGTATATCCCAGACTGTCTGAGAGTTTAGAACAAGGAGCCGCAATTATAGTGGTAGAAATATCCAATGAAATATTGCTGAGAAAAAGCACTATTGAGATATTTCTAAATGATATACTTATTACTGAAAATGTAAAGTATGAGAAGAATAGGCTCTACATACTTATAGACAACTCACTTGCGCTTGGTAAACATAGACTTGAGATTAAGGCAAGACCTTCAAATGTATGGTTTTTACCCAGACTTAGAGCTGAATTCTTTGTTACTAAAGGTATTAGCATTAACAAACCAGTATTGTTGACACCTATTACAGATGCAGATTCAATTAATATTCTTAATGATACTAATAGGATTATCACCAAAATAAAATCTAGAAATACTTTATATAGTTTTGGAAGTCAATCTGGTAATGCTATTAATAATAGATTTACTCAAGGTTATCATTCTTACACCACAGTTAACAGTAGTATAAATGCAAATAAAAGTAAATTAGAACTGTACGGTCGCTTAAACTCAGACCAGTTTAGTTATGGTCTAGGCACAATGGACAAAAATTATTTTAAAGTCAAATGGAGCAGAAAGAAAATGGTTTTAGTTGCAGGGGATAATAATCCTGATTATGACGAATTAATTTGTAGTGGCATTAGAATTAGGGGATTATCATTTCACTATAATTTTAATCCAGCTTTAAATTTCAAACTAACGACAGGCTTATCTAATACTAATCAGTTAGACTATAGTACCTTAAGCAATGTTAACCCTGCTACTGGATCTTACTATAATTCTGATAGAGTGTATTTGTATAACGACCCGACTAATTATAATAATTTATGGCGAAACCGTAGCTATACAAGTGCTGCACAGCTTAGTTTCGGTAATTTAAAACAAGGCAGTGTGTTGAGCTTGAATATTTTAAAGTCTAGAGAAAGTATAATTGGCAATACAAATGATTTTACGCCCAGTTCTGACAACATAGTAATAGGTATGTCAGAACAATATAGAAGTAAGTTAGAGCACCTCAAAATTTATACCTCAATAGCTTATAGCATTTACACTCCTATTAGAAATGTTGGGCCAGCAGAATCAATTAAAATGGACTCTCTACTACGTAGGAAATATCCAATACAACCAATAGATTTAAATAATATTTTCACAATAAATACTTCAACCTTAGGTACTGGAAAGTCTTCACTAGCAGGCATATTCAAAATTGAGTACAAAATAAAGAATCACATATTAGAGGGTGTGTATAAGAATATTGGTGCTGCATATATCAGTCAAGGCAATCCTTTTTTCAGAAATGATATAAACTCTATCCAAATTAGTGATCAGGTGCGGCTTTTTAAAAATAAGCTCTATACTACCTTAAGCTATATGTATCATATAAACAACCTGGTGAATAACGCGCTCAATACCATTACTGGGCATAATGCAGCTTTAAATTCGATTTATAAGAAGAGTCACAATAGTCCCTACCTTCAAATAAATTTAAATAGCCAATATAGATTTAATGCAGGTAATAGGTTAAACTCATTATCATACAGTGATTTGTGGGCAATGGGTGGGCTAACAGTTGGTAAATCAATAAGTATTAGTAAAATACCGATTCAACTTAGCCTTTCTTCTAATTATTTAGTTAGAAATGACTTAATAGTTGAATCAAACAAGAATAAGAATTTGATAGTTAATGCACAAACTAGTATGGCAATAGACTATAGAAATTCTTTAAATATAAGTTTAGGATACAGCCCCATTCAAACCCAATTTTCATTTTCGAACACTTCAACACTTAATTCTCATTTAGTGTATTCTAAACGATTGACTGATAATAGGAGTTTACAATTGCAATACACTCTTAACCTAATGATTCAAAACTCTTCTCAAAGACACTTAGGCAGCATAATGTACAGTCAAACTCTATTTGGTTTAAACTATACTGCTGAACTAGGATACAATCCTTTTTATTCATCTAATGAAATATTAGGCAGGTATAGTGAGCTTTATGTTAGAATTAACTTTAATTATAGTTTGTATAATTAAAAAAGCCCATCACAATTAGTGACAGGCTATATGAGATATAATATTGTTGATCTTATTGCTTTACAATTTTCTGTATAGCAGCACCATTTGTAGTTGTAACATACACAGTATAGACTCCAGCAGATAATGCGCTAACATCTACAGCCACAGTATTACTATTTACATTTAGGTTATTTAAGGCTACCCTTCCGTCTAGACTAAATAGTCTAAATGTCTCAATTTTAGAATCCGCTGATACTAAAATTTGTGAGGTTGCAGGATTTGGATATACCGAAATCTTAGTTAAAACTTTTGCTGTGATTATCCCAGTTCTAACAGATACATCAGTAGCTATTTGTGGTACTATATAATAACCACTTGTAAATGGATTGCTAATATCATATTGTTGTACGATACCACTAATATCATAAGACGTATTAGAAAGAAGTGGTAGATAAGTTTTAAACAATACTGTACCTCTTAAGAAATGAATTTCATAGTTTTTACCAATTGGTGTACCAATTAATACTTTTTTACCTGCTGTATCAGTTAATGCAGAACTGAAATTAATATTTCTTACTGTAACATATTTACTTTCGCTAGTCTCAGTCACGTCTGTAACTATAACTGTAACAGGAGATTTAGTACCTATATTAGTCTTTGTCGAATCTGCTCTAAATACAGTTAAACCATTGTATTGCGCTGAATAGCCATATACCCTAACTTTTTGCGACAAAGTAGGTACAGTTAAGCTTGTTGTTTGAATGGTAATAGCAGCTGTATCATTTGTTATGCTAAATCTTCTAACTGTATCAGATTCACTTAGCACTGTTCCAGTAACATACCCTTCTATAAAACCACGGACATTTGTGCTATCAATTGCACCAGTACCTAAATTCTGATTTATAATTTGTGTAATGTTCAAACGTCGTGCTAATATTGGGAATATATCAGTTCTGTAGCGAACCAATAATTGATATCCAGAAGTGAAAGGATTGCTATTGTCAAACTGAGTACCTATTCCTTGAACATCAAATCTACCAGTAGGTGCTGGGCTTCCTATTACATTCACAGCATTTGTTACCCTTAATACAGTAGTATCTGTACCATTAGTTATATCTACGTTAAAGCTTGATGTGCCTGTGCTCCATTTAGTAGGATCAACTAGGTAAACATTGTTAATTCTAACAAATTCATTCTCTTGAATTTCTGTAACTTTTTTTGCAGGTTTTGGTTTTCTTAGTACTTGAGTACCAATACTTCTTATACTATCTGCGTTAATCTCTGTTAAACCATTAAACTGTGTAATAAAACCTCTAACCTCAATACTGTCACCTAATACTGGTGTGTAGTTTTTCACATTTGGGGCAAAAACGTAGATTCCACCTGTCCCATCACTTATTGCAAATTGAAGGCTAGTTGTGTTAAAGCTCGGTGAATAAACAGTACCTCGTAATCTGGTTCTGTAAGAGGTTTTGCTTAATACATTCACACCGTTAGCATCGTTTGGCAACACTGAACTAATTAAGCTTAATGGCAATGTAATTAACTGAATATCTGTAGCAGCTCTTGGCGCTAAGTAATATCCTGAAGTTGCTGTATTGCCCCCTTGCAATACTATTCCTGTCAAATTAAAGTAGTCTCTAACGGGAGGCTGCGCAAATAATGAAGTATTAGATGCTATGAAAATGCTAAAGGTTAACCCAGTTGTATATTGACGAACGTTTAAGAAAAAACCACCTTTTGCTCTTGCACCAGTAGTATCCCATTTAAACCCAGTTGCAATCTGCAAATTATTTAGTTTAATTAGCTGACTTTCTAGTGAATCATTAAATGCGCGTTGAACAATTAAAGCATTTGGAATGCTTGCTTTCGTTAAGATTTTAAAACTATCAACCAAAATGTAGGTTTGGAATCCTCTATTTCTAACCGTACCTCTTACTATTATACTATCAGCACTAGTAATATTAGCAGTATAGCTTGGTAGTGTTGGCAATTTTAGTCCAATACCACCAGTATTATCTTGAATTGTTGCAGTAAGGTCTAATTGATTTAGATTGTTAGAATTTACTATTCCCTTAAAGAATCCATATTTCAATGTATCTGATTTACCAGCAGTTAGTGGAAATTTTGCGTCAACTATTTTGTAATTAGGGTAAACATCATCATCTAAAATAGTAATGGTAATGATTGAATCTGTACCAATTACATTTGTTCCAGTTATACCATTTAGCTTTAATCTAAATACTCTAGTTCCATCAACTTTTGTATCATTTAGGAGCTTAACATAAAATTTCACTACTGAATCTGTCGCCTTTGTTGTAATTACTTTAATTGGTTTTACATAATCAATTCCTGCAAATGCGTTACCATTATTGGCGTCAACTATATTAAAACTCAATACATTCCCTTTGGGCTTAACGTTTATAGAAAGTTCAATGGAATCAACTTGTTCTATAGAATTGATTGATGTTCTAGCAAATGAAACCACTGATGGCAAGTTTCCAATAGCAGTAATTTCAAAATTATCTAAAGCAAGTCCATCATCATTTCCAGCTATGTTAATGTCATTCCATCTTATGAACATTGTACCTCCATTTGCCACTGATACTCCAGTAATAGTGTAGTCTATGCTAAGCCTATTTGCATTACTATTACCATCAAGCGATGTAGCTGCAGTTGGAGTAATATTTTGTGACTTCAAGCTTAGTTTTGGGACTTTTGTCCAAACTGTAGATTGGCTAGTTAAATTAGTATTTCCAAAACTAATTTCTGCCGGACTACTATCTAACACTGTACGTCCACCACCATATCTATATTGTTCTATATCGAACTTAACCCTAAAACTGGTAATTGTTTGACCTGTATTATTTTGAATAAGCACTCCATATACTGGTTGATTGCTTCCACTGCCGATAGAACCCAATGCTCTATCTGTTGAACCACTAGAAGTACCATAACTATACATATTACCAGCATTGCTAGTGCCTAAATCAGCAGAATACTTTTGATCTGCCGCAACACTACTTGAACCATTCTCAAACAAGTACCAGCCATAAGGTAAATAGCTATAAGCAGTACTTGTAGAGCTACCCAGTGTATCAAAATCTTGTTTATAAGTGGTATTGGGAAGCTTAATACTCAATTGCTGGGCAGAGCTTTCTATTGAAATTAACACCAATGCAATCAAAATTGCTTGTAAAATCTTTTTCATAATTTGTAATAAATTAATAAGCTGAAATAGTTAGTTAGTAGATATTTATAGACTTTTTTCAAAATTAGGTTTGATAATATTCTTTTACGTAAAGTTAATGTTAACTAAACGCTGATTCATTACCACATCTATTTTATGATATTTGCCCTAACATTTGTTTATACTGACATCAATGACTTCTGCTGAGATAAGAAAAACGTTTTTAGATTTTTTCGCTGAAAAGGGACATCAAATAGTAGCATCTGCACCAATTGTTATGAAAAATGATCCTACACTGCTATTTACGAATGCAGGTATGAATCAATTTAAAGACTACTTTTTAGGTAATGCTATTCCCGAAATAAAAAGAGTAGCAGATACACAAAAATGCCTAAGAGCAACAGGAAAACATAACGATCTTGAGGAAGTTGGGTATGACACCTACCATCACACAATGTTTGAGATGTTGGGGAATTGGTCATTTGGTGATTACTTTAAAAAAGAAGCCATTGCTTGGGCTTGGGAATTATTAATTAATCGATTTCAATTAGATAGATCTAGACTATACATAACAGTATTTGAAGGTGACACAAATGAAAATCTAGAAAAAGACACTGAATCTTATAATTTTTGGAAAGAATTTATTGATGAATCCCACATTATAAACGGCTCTAAAAAGGATAATTTTTGGGAAATGGGCGATCAAGGTCCTTGTGGTCCTTGTACTGAAATTCACTTTGATAACAGACCTGACAAAGAACGCTCATTAATTAATGGTCAAGATCTGGTAAATAACGACCACCCACAGGTAATTGAAATTTGGAATCTGGTATTTATGCAATATAACAGATTGGCAAATGGAAGTCTTGAAAAACTTCCTGCGCAACACGTAGATACGGGGATGGGCTTTGAGCGATTGGTTAGAGCAATACAAGGTAAAAACAGTAACTACGATACAGACGTGTTTTTGCCACTGATTAATCAAATGGAACTTGACTTTAACTTGAAATATGGTGCTAATGATAAAGTGGATGTTGCCATTAGAGTAATTGCAGATCATATAAGGACTGTTTCATTTACCATAGCAGATGGTCAACTACCTGGAAACGCTTTAGCTGGCTATGTAATCAGGCGAATACTTAGACGCGCTGTTAGGTATGCTTATACTTCACTTCAGGTTAAGGAACCATATCTGTATAAGTTGGTACCCATATTGGCAACACAATTTGAAAACGTGTTCTCTGAGTTAAAGGCTCAACAGGAATTTATTTCTAAAGTAATAAAAGAAGAAGAAGCGTCATTTCTTAGAACACTCGCATTAGGCATCACGCGATTTGAAAATTATTTAGCTGAACACAATGAGGCTGAAATTAATGGAGCATTTGCATTTGAACTATACGATACCTTCGGTTTCCCTCTAGATCTTACTATGTTAATGGCTAAAGAACAAGGGCGAAGAGTAGATATAGTAACGTTTGAACAAGAATTGCTGAAACAAAAAAATAGAGCAAGGTCCGCAGCAGAAAAAACTACATTTGACTGGGTACAGGTTTCTGAATCATACAAACACAGCGAATTTGTAGGTTACGATATACTTAGTACACAAAGCCAAGTGTTAAGATATAGAAAAGTAGAAGATAAAGATGGTGAACTTTACCAATTGGTGCTAGATATTACCCCTTATTATGCAGAAAGTGGTGGTCAAATAGCCGATACTGGTACGCTAGAACAAGAAGGGCAAACCATAGAAGTACTAGATGTAAGGCGTGAGAATAATGTCATTCTGCATATGGTGAAAGATTTACCTAATGCATTGGACAGAAAGGTAAATACAGAAGTTAATCAAAGTGCTAGGCTAGATACAGAGGCCAACCACACTGCAACTCACCTAATGCACGCAGCACTTAGACAAGTATTGGGTACACACGTAGCCCAAAAGGGGAGTTTAGTTAGCCCTGAAATATTAAGATTTGACTTTAGCCACTTTAGCAAAATGACCGAACTTGAAATAGCTGAAGTAGAGCAAATAGTAAACGAAAGAATTCGAAGCAATATACCACTATCAGAAGAGCGTAATTTGCCTATTGCAGAAGCTAAAGACAAAGGAGCAATGGCACTATTTGGTGAAAAATATGGTGACTTTGTACGTGTTATAACTTTCGACCCAAATTATTCTGTAGAATTATGTGGTGGTACCCACGCAAATAGTACTGGTCAAATAGGTTTATTCAAAATAATTTCAGAAAGTGCTATTGCTGCTGGTGTACGTAGAATAGAAGCACTAACTGGTAGAGCCGCAATGAATATGGTTGAAACCCAATTCATAACATTGAAACTAGTAAATGAGCTACTAAAAACTCAAAAGCCAATATATCAAGCAATAGAGGAACTGAAAGAAAATAATAAACAGCTGACTAATGAAATAGAAAAGCTAAGGCATAAGGAGGTATTAATGATGCGAGACAGCATTAGAAATAGAGTGTTTTTACATCAATCTGGAGTTGAAATACTTATAGAAAAAGTAGAATTAGAAAATGCAAATGATGCTAAAAACTTGGTTCAAGATTTAAAACAAGTATTGCCAAATGTCATAATGCTATTGGGTACAATAACAGAGGGTAAGCCCAACCTATGGATAGCTATACCCAAACATTTATCAGAGCTATACAACTTAAATGCTGGAGAAATCATCCGTACTATAGCGAAACACATAAATGGTGGTGGTGGTGGACAAGCTATATTTGCTAGTGCTGGTGGAGCAAACCTAAGTGGCATTGATATGGCAATAGAAGAGGGTAAAGCTATTATAGAAGAGAAATTAAAATGAGCGAACTAAATATATACGATAAATATGAAACGGTTGTCGGTCTTGAGGTACACGCCCAACTTTTGACCAAAACCAAAGCGTACAGTAATGACGATTACGAATATGGTAGCAAGCCAAATACCCAAATAAGTGTAGTTAGTTTAGCCCACCCTGGCGCATTGCCAAAGCCTAATAAAGAAGCTTTAAAAATGGCTGTAATGATGGGTATCGCTTGTAATAGTGATATACACCAGAAGTCATTTTTTGCTCGTAAAAATTATTTCTATGCAGATTTACCTAAAGGTTATCAGATAACCCAGTTTACTTCTCCTATAGCTACAGGTGGTTTTATAAAAATAAAACTTGCCGACGGCGGCTTTAAAGATATAAAATTAGATAAGATAATAATGGAGGAGGACAGCGGCAAATCAATGCACGATCTGGACCCGTTTAATAGCTTGATAGACTTAAATAGAGCTGGAGTTCCACTAATAGAAATTGTCACTGACCCAGACATAAGAGAACCAGAAGAAGCTTACCAATACTTGACTGAGATAAGGCAATTGCTAAGGTATTTAAATATTTGCGATGGAAATATGGACGAGGGAAGTATGCGTTGCGATGCGAACATTTCAATTAGACTTAAGGGTGAATCAGTACTAAATACTCGAGTAGAAGTTAAAAATGTAAACTCAATAAGAAATGTAGCACGAGCAATTGCTTATGAAACCAAAAGACAAATAGAGTTGGTTGAGGCTGGTGGCAAAGTAACGCCGGACACTAGAGGATATGACGCCCATAAAAATGAAACTTATGGTATGCGTAGTAAGGAATTAGCAAATGATTATAGATATTTTCCAGAGCCTGACATTCCACCTTTTGTACTACAACAAAAATATATAGATGGTATAAAAGAGCAAATGCCAGAATTACCCGAAAAACTTTTGGCTAGGTTAAAAGAGGATTACGCGCTAAGTGAATATGATGCTGAAGTCATAGTTGCAGAAAAAGAAATAGCTGAATACTATCTACAACTAATAAAAGTTACTGAAAACTATAAGGCAGCTGCCAATTGGATAAACGGCCCACTACGTGGATATGTAAATGACAGAGGACTGAAATTTGGCGACCTAAGTATAAGCTATTTACAACTTGCTGAGATAATAAATGAAATAGATAAGGGAACTATCAGTTTTGCAATTGCTAATGCAAAATTACTACCAGCTATACTAGAGAAAGGAATAGACGCAGATGTAAATACTTTACTAGATCAATTGAATTTGAGGCAAGTAGATGATGACTCATTCCTAATTGAATTAATCAATAAAACCCTAGCCAAATATCCAGATAAAGTTGAGGAATATAAAAATGGAAAAAAAGGAGTTCTTGGATTATTTATGGGAGATATAATGAAAGAATCTGGTGGAAAAGCTGACCCAAAAAAAACTAATGTATTGTTAAACGGAGCATTAAATAAAGCATAATGAAATTAGATATGAGAAAATGTGGAATGCTTTTGTTATTTGTATCCAGCTTGGTTTTAATTCAAGCTTGCACTCCAGATAAACCAAGTGAAAGCGGAATTATGGGGAATAATACTAGTAGTTCCGGAACTGAAAGTCAAAGTAAAATAAATAGCAAAACTGATAGTGTAGGTGAAGAAACCGTGTTGCCTAAAGACAACAAAGGAAGAATAATTTTACCAAGTGACCCTACCCTGAAACCAGACGACCCAAGATATTTAAAGACAGAAGGAGTTCTTGAGCCGTTTCAAGTACAAGGAAAACTACGTGGAGGTGCTAGGGGAGTTTTGGTTGTATATCAGGTAGGTATAGGCATAGATGTGAAACCAATGTTAAGTCAGGTCGTAAATCCAGATGAGACTTTTGGATTTTCAGGATTAGCAGATCAACCACAAATGATTGCCTTAAAAACGCCAAATGGAGCAATAAACCTAATAGTTAGGCCTGGAGATATCATAAACTTAGATATGACATTGGAAGATCCAGGTCAATTTAAAGTAAATGGTAGTATAGAGACTGCCCAACTTGATACAATGTATGTGATATTGAACGATGCCAATTTAAAGAAAGAAGCTGTTGAAGCACGTATAAAAGCATTGCAGGACAAAGCTATGGATGCCCCTGATAACGATACCAGAACTAAGTATCAACGATTGATGGGTAAAGAATTGGAGAAGAGGAATGATTTGTTTAATAAATACGATTTGGAAAAGCAGGCAAATTTGCAAAAGTTGATAAATCGTGTTGATACTAGTTTTGTAGGTTTAGTTGCAAGCTTATACCTTAATAATCAAACCTATGGTGAATATTTAATAGCTTTAGAGAAGAAATACAGGATTTATAAATACTCTGTTTTCCACAAAACGTTAAAAGAAAAAATATCAGAGTTTTCTCCATACTTAATAGGTAAAATTGCACCAGCATTTAGAGTAGAGCAACAAGATGGTCGCTCGCTATCCCTATCTGACTATAGGGGTAAATATGTATTGCTTGATTTTTGGGCAAGTTGGTGTGGGCCTTGTAGATTGCAAAATCCTCAACTAATAAAATTGAATACAAAATATTCTAATAAGAATTTTGCTCTAGTTAGTATTAGTCTAGATTCTAGAAAAGAAGACTGGATAAAGGCTATAAAAGACGATAAAATGACCTGGATAAATGGTTCCGACTTACTTGGCAATCAAGGTGTTATAGGTCAAACTTACGGTCCTGTATTAACATTTATTCCAGCTAATTTCTTAATTGATCCAAATGGACGAATATTAGGAAGAAACTTATTTGGTAAAGAACTGGAAACTCAGTTAGCTAAATATTTTAAATAATAGTAAATGAGTAAATTAGATCTTAAAAAACATATACTTTTTGAAAATTCAGATTATTTAATAGTAAATAAGCCACACGGTATTACTTCTGAAACTGAAAATGCTCCAGGCTTGAGTAGTTTGTCGCAACTATTAAAACGCATTTATCCTGAGGCTATGCTTTGCCATAGGTTGGACAAAGAAACTTCGGGTTGTATTATAGCTGCTCGTAATGATTTGGCGTACAGACACGCCAGTATTGCATTTCAGAATAAAAAGGTTCAAAAAGTTTATCACGCTATAGGAACTGGCACTCATAAATTTGAAGAGCTTGAAATCAATTTACCCATTTTGAAAAAGGGTAATTTTAAAGCTGAAATATCCAAAAACTTTGGAAAGGAAGCCTTAACTTTAGTAAACTCATTAGAAAATTTTAAGCATTACACTTTAATTCAAGCCCAACCTAAAACAGGCAGATTTCACCAAATAAGAATTCATTTATCGTCAATGCGTGCACCCCTAATGGGTGATGAACTATATGGGGGCAAGGTATTTAATCTAAGCGATATAAAAAGAAGATACAATACAGGGAAATATCTAGAGGAAATACCAATGATGAGTAGAGTTGCCCTACACGCATACAGCATACATTTTCAAGATATGAACGACGATCCCATAAATGTACAAGCACCCTACCCTAAAGATATGGATGTCACATTAAAAATGTTGAGACAATTCGACAGTTTATGATTGCAGTCTGAAAGAATCCTTGTCTTTCAAAAAAGGCATATGCCTTCTGGTTAACTCTAAATGATGAGCACTTAGAGTCACTGTAGCAATACTAGGTTGCTGAGAAGCGTACCAGACTATGTTGCCAGCAGCATCTATTACTTGGCTGTCGCCAGTATGGTTAATGCCACTACCATCTTCACCTACCCTATTCACCATTGCCACATAGCATTGATTCTCTATGGCACGTGCTAGTCCTAAAGCGCGCCAATGATGACTTCTACGCTCTGGCCAGTTAGCCACACAAATTAATAAATCGTATTGATCGGTATTTCTTAGCCAAACTGGAAATCGTAAATCGTAGCAAATAATCGGATTTATTTTCCAATCTTTATAGTCTATCCTTATCTGATTATTGCCTGCTGTATAGTGTTTGGGTTCATCACCCATTCCAAAAAGATGCTTCTTATTGTATCTAAATATTTGACCGATATTATCAACCCATACTAACTGATTAAAAAAATAGTCACCAGATTTAATGACGATGCTGCCTACAATACAGGCATTTATATTAACAGCCATTTTTATCATCCACTGTACCGTTTCGCCTTCTTCCAATTCTGCAAATGCGATTGGATTCATCGTGAATCCAGTTGTATACATTTCTGGAAGTATCACAATATCAGTGTCTCCGGGTGAAAATTTGCTAATTTCATTTTCAAAATTGCGAAGGTTCTCCTGTTTATTTTCCCAAACCAAATTGGCTTGTATCAGTGTTACTTTGATATCTTGCATAACTTATCGCCTGCCCGTTTTAACGTTTCGTCATTCTTAGCGAAACAAAATCTTATAACTTTCTGGTCAAATTTATCGTGAAAAAATGCAGAAGTAGGGATAGATGCCACCCCATATTCTTTTGTTATTCGTTCAGCTAGAGCTAAATCGGTTTCATCGCTATAATCACTATAGTCAACACACTGAAAGTAAGTACCCTCACAAGCTAATAGCTTAAAAGGGGAATTTTCAATACAAGACCTAAATAAATCCCTCTTTTTTTGGTAAAATTCACTTAAACTCAAATACAATTCAGGTTGATCTAAAATATCAGAATAGGCAAATTGAAACGGCGTAATAGTAGAAAACATAGCGTAACTATATATTTTCCTAAACTCGGCAGAAATCTCCTTTGGGGCCATTACATAACCAGTTTTCCAACCCGTTGTATGGTATGTCTTACCAAAGCTAGAGACTATAATACTTTGTCTAGCTAAATCTGGGTATTTGCATAAACTGTTATGTTGTTGCCCGTCAAATACTATGTGCTCATATACCTCATCACTTATCACGACAATGTCTTTATCTGCAACTAGCTTTTGTAGTTGACGCATATCAGCATCTGTAAATACACGCCCTGTAGGATTGTGAGGTGAGTTTATGATGATAAGCCTAGTTTTAGAGCTTACTAATTTTTTCACATTTTCCCAGTCTATTTCAAAGTCTGGAGACTCTAATCTAACGTATTTAGGCGCACCCTTATTTAATAAAATTGCAGGTAAATAACTGTCATAGGCTGGTTCTAATATAATGACTTCATCTTTTTCCTTAACTACAGTAGATATCGCAATATATAGAGCCTGTGTGGCACCCGCTGTAATTGTAATCTCAGTTTGCGGATCATATTTCATACCATAGAGTTTCTCTGTCTTTACCGCTATTTTCTCGCGAAGTGATAAAATTCCAGGCATTGGAGCATATTGATTATGTCCTGCTTTCATATATTTATCTACCAATGATACTAATTCTGGAGAACAAGTAAAATCAGGAAAGCCTTGTGCTAAGTTTATAGCTTGATGCTCATTGGCTAATGCCGTCATCACACTGAAAATACTTTGCTCTATGCCAGGCAATTTACCTGAGAGTGCAACTGAACTAGTAACCATAGGTGCAAATATGCGATTTTGTATAATTTGAAAGGTGGTACATTTAGATTAATATTAAAATAATTAACGCTATATTAAAAAATAGGGATCGACAACTTAATATCAATCCCCTATTTGCCCATAAGGTATTCCTAATAAATTTATGCTCTATCGAAGCTATTTACTACAAATTGATGAAGGTCCTTGCCCGTCAACAAGTTTTGGTTTAATTTAGCTAAATCAACCAAATATTTTACCGTATCTTTAGCCATATCAGTGTTATCTAGGAGCTTTCTCATAGTTGGGTGATTGCCATTTACGGCTAACTCTAACCCCATATTTCCACCAAATATACCTTCCTGTCCATTCATTCTGCTCATTTCTTTGAATCGGCGCATAAACTCGTTCTGCACTATTTGCACAGGAACGTCCGTGCGATTCATACTTTCTATTTTTACTATCGCTTCGTCACCCATAGCTACTTTAAATAAAGACTCTAGTTCTACTTTCTCTTCATCAGTCAGAATTAGTTCTGCAGTATCGCCTTTGTCTATTAGTTTATCTATGGTTTCGCTGTCAACGCGTTTAAAAGTTGTATTTTCTAACTTAGACTCAAGGTGTTGCATCCAATGATTGTCAATGGTTTGATCGAAAAGGGCAACATCGTAGCCTCTTTCAGTTGCAGCTATAGAAAAACTACCACTCTTTTGATCGTCACCAGCGTAAAGCCATACCAATTTCTCGGTTTTATCTGTTTGTAATGCTTTAGTTTGTTCTTTATACTCCTCTAATGTTTTGAAATCATTGTTAATATTTCTTATTAAAGAAAAATTCATAGCCTTCTCTGAAAATTTATCGTCAGTCAGCATTCCATATTTAATAAAGAAGCCGATATCTGGCCATTTCTCTTCAAATTTTTGTCTATCATCATTAAACAAGTCCGCTAATTTTTCTGCAACTTTTTTAACAATATAGGCACTTATTTTCTTTACATTTCCATCAGCTTGCAGGTAACTTCTACTTACATTCAATGGAATATCCGGTGAATCAATTACACCGTGTAACAACGTAAGAAATTCTGGGACTATTTCTTTTACTTCATCAGTTACAAATACTTGATTGCTGTATAGCTGAATCTTATTTTTTTGAACTTCAAGTGTGTTGTTAATTTTGGGGAAGTATAATATTCCTGTCAAATTAAAAGGATAGTCTACGTTCAAATGAATCCAAAACAATGGATCTCCTGCAAATGGATACAGCTTTTGATAAAATGCCTTGTATTCTTCCTCTGTTAGTTCATTTGGTTTTTTTAACCATAGTGGTTCTGTTTCGTTTATAGTATCCTCACCAAATAAGATAGGGAAAGGCATAAACTTGTTGTATTTATCTAAAATAGATTTAATACGAGACTCTTCTAAAAACTCCTCACTATCTGGGTTAATGTGTAGAATAATGTCTGTACCACGTTCGGTTCTGCTACCCTCATTCATTTCATAAGTAGTCGTGCCAATACATTCCCAATGTACTGGCTTAGCATCTGGTTGATAAGAAAGCGATTGAATCTCAACTTTATCTGCAACCATAAATGCAGAATAAAAGCCTAAACCGAAGTGACCAATTATATTGCCTTTATTGTCATCGTCCTTATACTTTTCTAACCATTCTTCTGCTCCAGAAAATGCAATTTGATTGATGTACTTTTCAACTTCTTCCTCTGTCAATCCTATCCCTTTATCGCTAATTGTCAAAGTTTTTGCATCTGCATCTATTATTATGCTGATGTTCAATTCTCCAAGTTCACAACTGTATGAACCATTAGTAGCTATTGTTTTTACTTTTTGTGTTGCGTCTGTTGCATTGGCAACTAATTCCCTAAGAAAAATCTCGTGATCAGAGTATAAAAATTTCTTGATTATTGGGAAAATATTCTCAGTATGTACCGATAATGTACCTTTAGACATAGTCTTTTAATTTATTGTATAATATTGGGTGATAAATATCAAAACAGTAGCCAAGTTCCGAATTATGACAAATTTTCAGATTCCACAGAATAGTCTCTAACTCCAAATATGGAACTACCTACCCTAATCATAGTGCTACCACATTCTATTGCCAGCTTATAGTCACTACTCATACCCATACTTAAGGTATTAAAACCAGAATCATTAGAGTAATAGCTTTGCTTAATCTCTTCAAAACTTTGATGGAGGCCAGTGAACTCTGCTCTTAGTATCTCATTGTCATCTGTATTAGTTGCTATACCCATTAGACCTGAAAATACGATATTCGGATAGTTTGACTTGTTATTTAACAACGATATTAGTTCATCATAATCAAAACCAGTCTTAGTATCCTCTTGAGCTATATGCAATTGCAGCAAAACTTTGACTGATTTGGATATTTTCTTAGCTTGCTTTTGTATTTCTAGGATCAACCTCACACTATCAACAGAGTGAATTAGGTGAACTAGTCCCACTATTTGCTTCACTTTATTGGTCTGCAAGTGCCCCAGTAGGTGCCACATTATATCCTTCGGCAATTCAGCGTGTTTTTGTACTAATTCCTGTACTTTATTCTCACCAAAGTGTCGTTGTCCTGCTTGATAAGCCTCTACAATTTTTGACGTAGGGTGTGTCTTGCTGACAGCAACCAAAGTAACTTTGTCAGAAGGTATTTGAGACATTATGAATTTTAAATTTTCTGCTATTGACATACTTTCAAAATTGACCAAATTTTCAATTTGTTGTTATCTAACTTTAATATTGTCGGCTTGCAGCTCTAAATCAGATAGACCTAGTTCTGAAGTTATTTCAGTTTCTGAGCTTCAATTGATATTACCTGACCTTATGACCATTGAAGCAGAAATTAGCGGTTTAACCATATTACCAGATAGTATTGCAAAGTTAAAAATATACAGGTATGACCAAGTTTGTGCTAGGCACGGCATTACCAAACATATATTGATAAAATCTCTTGACTATTACCTTAAAAAACCAGTTATAATAGATGACGCTTTCTTGGTTACACTGGATTCGCTAAATGCTATGGAAGGCAGATACCGCTAGTTGTTTCTTCGATTACCTAAGAATATACTTACATAGTACAACAAAGTAACTAAAGATGATATCGCTGCAACTACATAAGTAGAAGCTGCCCATTTCAATGCATTTTTAGCCTTATCGTGCTCTTCACCAACAGTTATCCTAGTTGATTCTAGCCATTTCAAAGCCCTGTTACTTGCATCAAACTCAACTGGTAGGGTAATAAAACTAAAGAAAGTAGTAAGAGCAAATAATAATATACCTAATCCCAACAAGAAAGGAAATACAGAAATAGTTAATACGCCACCTATTAACAACCAAGGAATAAACTTGCTGGTAATGCTTACTGCTGGTACTACAGCAGACCTAAACTTTAACCAAGAGTAACCAACCTGATGTTGGACTGCGTGTCCACACTCGTGAGCAGCTACAGCTGCTGAGGCAATACTTCTACCGTTATAGACCTCAGGGCTTAAATTAACTGTTTTATTTGCTGGGTTGTAATGGTCACTTAGCATACCTTCACCTGCCAGTACCTTAACGTCTGTAATATTATTATCATACAGCATTTTCTCTGCTATTTCTTTACCGCTAAGTCCTGCTTGGATAGGAATTTTAGAATATTCATTGAATCTTGATCTAAATCGCCAAGAGACTAATGCACTTAAACCACCAATTACTAAAAGTAAAATCCACATAATATATCTAAATTTAATTCAGCTGATATATCAGCCTAGTTTGAAACATTAGAATACAAATTGTATGCAGAAATTTAGTGTCTAATCAACTTTATGACAATTATGACAACAGCAATTAGAAACATAAAAATACTAATGCGATTAATGCCGTGCATCATTTTTAGATTGATGTTACCTTTAGAGGAAGTTTCTTTTTTGCTAAAAGTTAAATATCCCCACATTTTTTGCCAAATCATATTTCAAATGTATAGTGCAATTATTATAACCAAACATTCACCTTATGGTTTTCCATTATATACAATTATTTACATTTGACCAATGCTGACTGCGTCTAACAACCCATTCGTTAAAAAGACTAACCTGTTAGATGAGGATTTACCAGAGGTATTACTTGCTGAAATTATACTTCCTCTAAATATAGACAAAACCTATAGCTACAGGGTGCCAAATCATTTAATGGATGATGCGCTGCCTGGAAAAAGAGTCATAATTCAATTTGGGAAAAAGAAAATATACACAGGAATTATTCTTCAACTTCACAATAAACTTCCAGGTAACTATCAAGCAAAATATCTATTAGAAATAATTGATGACCAACCCATTATAAATGAGAAGCAACTTAAGTTTTGGTCTTGGATATCAGCCTACTATTGTTGCAGTATTGGTCAGGTTATGGATGCTGCCTTACCTGCATATTTGAAATTAAAAAGTGAATCGCATCTAACTTTAAATACTTCATTTGACTTAGCTAATGTAATACTAGATGATCGTGAAAAGACTATTATCGATTTATTAAAGCTTCAAGTATCGTTAGACTTACACAGCATTACACAATTATCTGGCATTAAATCCGTTATGCCTATTATTAAAAGTCTATATGAAAAACATATTATTCAATTAATAGAAGAAGTTGAGGAAAAATTTAAGCCAAAGTTTAAGCCTTTCGTCTCATTAAACCCTGAATATAACCATAATAAAGCCTTCAACACTTTGTTTGAACAACTTGAGCGTAGCCCAAAACAAAGCGATATTCTATTAGCCTGGGTGCAACACAGCAGAGCAAGCCTACAAACTGATATATCTAGGCAAGAGTTAATGAAAATGGCGGGCGCTTCTGCTTCTGCGCTCGATGCGTTGATAAAAAAAGGCATTTTCTTACAAGCAGATAAGGAAATAGATAGAATTATAATAGAAGAGCCAGAGCAATTTGATAATATAGCGCTGAGTGAGTTACAATTGCAGTGTGTATATGATATTAATCAAGAGTTCAATACACATCCAGTTGTATTGCTAAATGGGGTAACAGGGAGCGGAAAAACCTTTGTTTACATCCAGCTAATTAGAAACATAATTTCTACAGCTGGGCAAGTGCTTTATATGGTGCCAGAGTCTGCACTGGGAGCACAGCTAATAGCTATTCTAATACAAACATTTGGCAATCAAGTAAGCATTTTCGATGAAAAATATAACCAAAACGAGAAAATAGAATTTTGGCATAAAATATGGACAGGTCAACATAAAATAATAGTTGCCAAACGCAACGGCATTTTTCTGCCTTTTCATCAATTGAATTTGATAATTATAGATGAAGAGCACGACCAAAACTATAAACAGTCTGAACCTGCACCCAGATATCACGGTAGAGATGCAGCTATCTATTTAGCAGACATTTATAAAGCCAAGGTTTTATTAGCATCTGCAACACCATCATTTGATTCATATTACAACACCAATCTAAGTAAATATGGTTATGTTGAGTTAAATGCAACCTATCACGAAGTAACTGCGCCGAGTATAGAGCTGATAGATATGAAAAATGCTGTAAAAAAGAAACAAGTGACAGGAAGTTTCAGCAGCGAACTTACAGATAAGATTCAACTGAACATAGTAGCAAAAAAGCAGACAATTGTATTTCAAAACAGACGAGGTTACTCCCCATTGTTAGAATGCACATCTTGCGGATGGACGCCAGAGTGCGTAAACTGCGCTATAAGTCTAACATACTATCAGCGACAAAGCATATTAGCCTGTCACTACTGCGGTTACAAATCTGAAATAGTAAAACTATGTGCAAACTGCGGCAATAACAGTCTAAAAACAATGGGTAGCGGTACCGAAAGAGTAGAGGAAGAAGTGGTCCACACTTTTGCAGGAGTTAGAGTAATGCGAATAGACCAAGAAACTACCCGAAGAAAAAATTCTTTTCACCAAATGCTTATGACCATTAAGGCAGGTGAAGTAGATGTAATAGTTGGTACCCAAATGCTGAGCAAAGGTCTTGACTTTGAAAATGTAGAATTGATTTGTATATTAAACGGAGACCTAATATTAAGAACTGCTGACTATAAAGCTGCCGAACGTACGTACCAACTCATCATTCAACTAGCAGGAAGGTCCGGTAGGCGAACAACACGCGGGCGAATTTGGATTCAAACTTATAGAATTGATGACCCAATTTTTAACTATATAAAAGCCAGAGATTTTAAGAAATTTTATGAATTTTACATTGATGAGCGAAGGCAATTAGATTATCCGCCATTCTATAGATTAATAAAATTGACCGTAAAGCACGAGAAACAAGAGTTATCAGAGGCTGCTGCTAAGGAATTAGATACACTGTTGCGAAAGCATTTAAGCTATGAAATATTGGGGCCAACTGAAAATCCTATACCAAGAATTAGAAATAAATTTCTATACAATTTCTTGATAAAAATACCAAAAAATAAGAAAGGTACGCAAATAGACAAATTGAACATTATTCAAATGACAAACAGTATTAAAGCGTTAAAAATTTTTAAAACTATACAAATAGCTATAGATGTTGACCCAATATGAAGTATTTGACAATTGGGGAAGAAGGTTCAGCAGAATTAAAGGAAAAAGGAAGTAAATTCATAGCAAAAGCTTCCCACATAGCAGATGAGAATGAAATAAAAAATCTCTTGAAGTATGCTAAATCAGAATATCCAGATTCAAGACATATTTGCTACGCATATCGACTTGGAGCATTGGGGGAAATACATAAGGCTGACGATAATGGAGAACCAGCACACAGTGCTGGCACACCAATATTAAATGCCATAAGAAGCACCGGAGCCTCAGATGTGTTGGTCTATGTAGTCCGATACTTTGGAGGTACAAAACTAGGAATATCAGGTCTAATTTCAGCTTATAAACAGTCAGCAATTGACGCATTAAAACAAGCAACCTACATTGAAATAGTACAAAAAATTAGAATACAGTTAGAATGCCCTTTTAACAAAGTAAATTTGATTAACGCTGCAGTAAAGAAAAGCAATTGCTCAATCTTTAGCCAAAAATTTAATTTTTCCTACTTGGCGATAATTGATGTACCCGAAGAAACTTTTACCGAATTTATGAACTGGTGCCAAAAAAATTTTGTACAGATAGATATACTTAAATGAATTTCAGATATCTAAGCCTACTTTTCTTATTATTGTTTAGTTTTAAGCCAAATGCCCAAAACATTAGGGGATCTGAATACGAGGTAAATATTTCGCTGTCGCCTATTCAAAACTTAGATTGTGATGATTGTACTGAATACCAACGCATTGCTAAACTTACAATAATTGCTAATACGGCACTACTTTCCAACAATTCAACTTTTACTTATTTATACACAAGTAAATATAGCAATGATTTAGGTTCATTTTATAATTTTTCTTTGCAGACAGTGGGCATTGAAGTTTACTCTCACACCCTTCAAATATTAATTACAAAAACAGGAAATATTCCAGATTTAATCTTTACTTCTATACCATTCAATACCAATATATTACCTATTGACTCTATAGGAGTATTTTCTAAAAACTTAGATGCTAGTTTACAAGTAGAATCTAAGAAATGGATTTACTTTAAGGAAAATAATAGACTAAACTTCGTTCAACTAGTTACAGCATACAATGCTAACAAAGGTTTAAAAGCCAACTACATATATAGTAAAGAAGGGGACCTGTTACTTAAAGACTTATTAACCAGAAAACTAACAGATACTTTGTTGAAAGGATTTAAGTTTAACCCTGATCCATTAACTAAGGCTAAAAAAGAGTATGGTGGTTTACTGGTTGACAATAATGACAAGACTAACTCAGAGTTAGATGCTTTGCGCGACTCAGTTCAATTTTATGGACAATTTGACTCTTTTACACAAAAATTTGTATTGAAATCAGATTATTTATTAGTAACTGAATGTAGTAATCCAAATGTACCGCCTGTCACGAATGTACTCCCTAATTTCTATTATGATAGATCTCAATCTGGCTTTGAAGATGTGATGGTTTTTAGTACTGTTCAGAATTATAGAGATTATATAAATAGTTTAGGTTATGTAAATTATACAGATAGCTTATTATGGCTAGATACTCACGCATTAAATGGAGATGATAATAGCTTTTTTCTGGAAATAAGCGGACAGCCAAGATTGCTTTTTGGCACAGGAGGTGTTGACGATGCTGAAGATGCAGATGTGATAGTACACGAATTCTCGCATTACTTAAATTGGATGGCATCAGGTAACTCTGCCCTAGGCCTGGAACGAAGAAGTCTTGAGGAAGGGGTTTGCGACTACTTAGCAGGTAGTTACAGTAATGCAATTAGTAACTATAATAGTACTAAAGTATATACTTGGGATGGAAACGAAACTTGGCAAGGCCGAAAACTAAATGCAAACTTGTCTTATGTCGCAGATATAAATAGCAACATTTACAACAATGCTCAAATATTCAGTCAGCCACTCTGGGACTTAGAATTGGCTACAAATAGAGCATTAATAAATAAGCTAGTACTAGGCTCACTGCCAAGACTGGTTGCCTACATTAGTATGAAGCAGGCTTTATATCTATTCTTAGCTACTGATGATATGCAAAATGCAGGTATAAATAAAAACCTAATCTTACAAGAATTTGCTAAAAGGAAAATCTACCCAGAATTTGTTGGCATTAAAAGTCAAGAACCTATTACACGGTCTGAATCAATTACCTGCAAATATGTAAATGGTCAGCTAATTGTGTTTAACACCGATAAAATAGCTAGTAATCAACTAACCGCTACAATTAGTGATAATCAAGGTCGAGTTTTAGTGAATAAGATTATAGTTAAGTCTCAACTAGCTAATGGAGGAATAGAGATTGGCGATAATTTAGCTAAAGGAGTCTATTACCTTAAAATTGTAACCAATGACCAAATTCTCCACGGCATCTTTACTACGTTACTGGACTAGAACAATTTCTCTTGTTTAACGCTTTTGTCCGTTTGTTCTAAATCGTCAAATTCTGATTCTGCTACTGTACTTACTGTTTGGCTAGCTTCTATTATTAGTTCTTTTGATAATTCTGTTATAGCTTCAGTTTCTTTTTCATTATCTATATCTAGTTGTTCTACTTCCCATATAGTCGCATCTGTTATTTTCGTGCCCATTGCTTTCCAACCGCGCACATCAGCAAATGTTTGCAAATCAATTAATTGATTGACTGATGCTTTTCTATTTAAACCAGAATAAACCTTTACTTGGGGATACTGTAATGAAGTGGCATACCATAACTTAGCTTGCTTCTCCTCACTTATAAAGCTAAATTTTTTACCAATAGTAGTAGTTTCTATGGTAAAACGCTTGGCATAATTCTGCTTATTTTTTGGGTCAAAATGTATTGCAGATATGACTATACCTGGAATAAATTTCTCTAAAATTAAGATTTGGTCAGGCTCGTATCTATTAGTCAATTCAAAGTTTGTCAATTCATAAAAGCCATTGTTAAAAATCACCAGTATCAAATCGTCTTGATTAAAACTCCCCAGCAATTTACCGTGTTGGTTTACATTCAGTCTGCCAACCGCACTATCATACCATATTTCTCTACCACCTTTGGTGCTGGCCCCTTTACTTTTAGAAACTACTTTTTTAACCAAATGTCTTGTTACCAAATTCCCCTGAGTACTACGACCCTTTATTTCTAAATTCGCAAAGTCATATTCTATTAGTTTATTTTTAGCCTTTGTATTCGGCGATAGTTGAATTAAAACTGTTTCCCCTTCAGAGTTTGGATTGGCACTGAAGTGCAATACCTTACAACCTGCTACACCAGTTGTTAAATCGTATTCTTTGTCCTTAACTACACCAGATACTGTAAACCTTTTAACTCTTGCAGCTTTACTTTTAGCGTCGTAGTAAATAGCGTGATACACCATTCTATCATCCCCCTTTTTCCACACAGCTATATGCATAATCCCTTTTCCGAAGAAAGATTTTTCTTGAACTTTACTAATTAAATATTTACCATCGTTTTTAAATACAATGATATCATCTAAGCTGCTGCATTCTGATACATATTCATCTTTTTTGAGACCTACACCTGCAAAACCTTCCTCTCTATTTACATATAGTTTTTGGTTTGCTATGGCTACTATGTTAGCATTGATATTGTCAAAAGTTCTTATTTCAGTTTTTCGCTCCCTACCCTTACCATATTTCTTCAATAGATTTTTAAAATAATCTATCGCATAAATAACTAGATGCTCAAGGTTGATGTCAACTTGCTTCATTTCAGCCTCAATACTATTTATCAATTCGTCAGCTTTGAAGCTATCAAATTTTGAAATTCGCTTGATCTTAATTTCCGTCAATCTAATTATATCATCGGTAGTGATTACACGCCTAAACAGTTTTCTATAAGGTTCTAACCCTTTATCAATAGTTTCAATTACAGCCTCCCAAGTTTCACATTCTTCTATATCTCGGTATATTCTATTCTCAATAAATACCTTTTCTAAACTGCTGAAGTGCCACTTTTCATCAAGTTCGCCACGTCTAATGCTGAGTTCTCGCCTAAGTAATTCTTTAGTGGCATCTGTAGATTGTCTCAGTATTTCTGATACATTTAGAAAGTGAGGTTTATCTGCTATAATGATGCAGGCATTTGGTGAAATGCTTTTCTGACAATCAGTAAATGCATATAAAGCGTCGATTGTAATGTCTGGAGAAATACCTGGGTGAAGGTGTATCTCTATTTCCACTTCTGCAGCCGTACTGTCAACTACCTTTTTTATCTTTATTTTACCAGCATCATTCGCCTTAATTATGCTCTCTATCAGTTTATTGGTATCTACACCATAAGGTACATCTTTTATTACCAATAGCTTTTTGTCACGTTCTTCTATTCTAGACCTTACTTTTATTTTACCGCCACGTTTGCCATCGTTATATTGATTTACATCTACCAAACCACTTGTTAAAAAGTCTGGGTATAGTTGAAATGATTCCCCCTTTAGGTAGGCAATGCTGGCATCAATTAATTCTTTAAAATTATGAGGCATCACTATGGTTGACAGCCCAACTGCAATGCCCTCAACTCCTTGCGCCAATAGCAAAGGAAACTTCATAGGCAGATTTACAGGCTCTCTCTTTCTTCCATCATAGCTAAGCTGCCATTCGGTGGTTTGTGGGTTAAATGCTACCTCTAGTGCAAATTTGCTGAGTCTTGCCTCAATATATCTGCTTGCTGCTGCTCTATCTCCTGTCCTTACATCACCCCAGTTACCCTGGGTTTCTATAAGTAAATCCTTTTGACCGATATTCACCATAGCGTCACCTATAGACACATCCCCGTGAGGGTGGTACTGCATAGTTTGACCTATTACATTGGCGACCTTATTAAATCTACCGTCATCCATTTCGCGCATTGCGTGTAATATTCTGCGTTGTACAGGCTTCAACCCATCTTCTATAGATGGTACAGACCTGTCTAGTATGACATAGCTGGCGTAATCTAGAAACCAATTTTCAAAAAGGTGTTTTACTTCTTGAATTTGATGAATTTGCTCTCTTTCAACTAGTTGTGCTGATATTTCTTCATTTTTATCTTCAGCCAAATCTTCGGGTGTTGTTTCGTTTGTGCTCATAAAATGTTAGGCTGCTAAATTTTCTGATTCTAATTCGGGTTGCTTAATGTCGCTAGCTAGGGCAGCATCATCTTTTTCAACTCTTAGGTTATCTATTATAAAGTTTTGTCTATCAGGTGTGTTACTTCCCATAAAGTAACTAAGTAATTTATTTATACTTAAGTCTTTACTTAATACAACTGGAGTTAACTTTATATCTTCACCTATAAAATTACCAAACTCCTTTGGCGATATCTCACCTAAGCCTTTAAATCGTGTAATTTCTGGCTTTGTACCTAATTTTTTAATCGCTTTTTGCCTTTCTATATCTGAATAACAATAAATGGTTTCATTTTTATTTCTAACACGGAATAGAGGGGTTTCTAATATATAGACGTGACCAAGTCTAACCAAATCAGGAAAAAATTGCAAGAAAAAAGTTAAAAGAAGCAGTCGAATGTGCATACCATCTACATCGGCATCTGTAGCTACAACTATGCGCTTATACCTTAGGTTTTCTATGCTTTCCTCTATATCTAGTGCGTGTTGTAGCAAGTTAAGTTCTTCATTTTCGTAAACTATTTTCTTACTACTTCCAAAAGAGTTCATTGGTTTGCCCTTAAGACTAAATACTGCTTGAGTATCTACATTTCTACTTTTGGTAATGCTACCACTAGCAGAGTCACCCTCTGTAATGAATAATGTGGTATCGTATCGTTTATCGCTTTTCTCATCAGTTAGGTGAACTTTACAGTCACGTAATTTCCGATTATGAAGGTTAGCCTTTTTAGCTCTGTCATTGGCCAGTTTCTTAATGCCTGCCATTTCTTTACGTTCTCGTTCACTTTGTGTAATTCGACGTAGTAGGGCTTCGGCTACTGTTGGTGTTTTATGCAAATAGTCATCTAATTCTTTCTTTAAAAAATCGCTGACGTAGGTTCTAATGGTAGGTCCATCAGGGTATAAATTTTGTGAACCTAGCTTGGTTTTGGTTTGCGACTCAAATATTGGCTCTTGTACCCTGATGCTGATTGCAGCTATTACACTGCCTCTTATATCGCTTGCATCGAATTCTTTTTTATAAAATTCTCTTAAAGTCTTAACCAATGCCTCTCTAAATGCTGCTAAGTGGGTGCCACCTGCTGTAGTATTTTGCCCATTTACAAAGCTGTAATATTCTTCACCATATTTTTCGCCGTGAGTCAGGGAAATCTCTATGTCGTTACCCTTCAAATGAATAATATCATAGCGAAGTCCATCAGCATCAGTTTTATCTCTTAGTAAGTCTAATAGTCCCTCTTTACTAAAATACTTCTCGCCATTGAAGGTTAAAGTTAAACCTGAATTAAGATAAGCGTACATCTTAATTTGACTATCAATAAATTGTGGTACAAATCGATAGTTCTTAAATATATTTTGATCGGGGGTAAAGCTGACCAAAGTTCCATTTTTCTCTAAAGTGCTAAATATAGGACTATCCTCGGTTATTATTCCCTTTTCAAACTCAGCTTTTTTAGTCTCACCTTCTCTAAAACTCTGCACCATAAAGTACTCACTTAGAGCATTAGTAGCCTTAGTACCAACCCCATTTAAACCGACAGATTTTTGAAAAGCATTACTATCGTATTTTCCTCCAGTATTTATTTTACTTACACAGTCTATCACTTTACCTAAAGGAATGCCCCTGCCAAAATCTCTAATAGTAGCCTTATGATCAGTAACTCTTATGTCAATGTTTCTGCCATTACCCATTACATACTCATCTATTGAGTTGTCAATTATTTCTTTTAGCAAAATGTAAATACCATCATCAGCAGATGTACCATCACTGGTTTTACCGATATACATACCTGGGCGCAACCTAATGTGCTCTCTCCAGTCTAAACTTTTAATGCTACTCTCGTCGTAAATACTTTGTTCTGCCATTAGGAAATTAGAAATGCATTGATTTCATTATTAGATGCAAAAATGCCACTTAAGCCAATCAACTTAATGCACAAAAGCACAACTATGTTTTATTGCCTAAGCACATTTCAATTAAAATATAAAATGTTGTTGCATCAGTGATCACACATTATTTTTGTCATACCTGAAAACAGCTAACTATATGGCATACGAATTTATACTTGTTGACAATCAATATACAAACAAGGTCGCATTAATCAGTCTAAACAGACCTAAGGAATTGAATGCATTGAATTTAGAATTAATGCTCGAATTGAAAGAGGCTTTATTAAACCTAGACAATGACCCTGAAGTTAGATGTATAGTATTAACAGGCAGCGAACGAGCATTTGCAGCTGGCGCAGACATTAAGCAAATGGCTGGTAGAACTGCTATTGATATGCTGAAAATAGATCAGTTTAGTACTTGGGACAGCATAAGGAAAACTAGAAAACCTATTATTGCAGCTGTTTCAGGATTTGCATTAGGTGGTGGTTGTGAATTGGCGATGATTTGCGATATGATTATAGCAAGTGAAACAGCAAAATTTGGTCAACCAGAAATAAAAATTGGTGTAATGCCTGGCGCAGGTGGTACACAAAGATTAACCCGTGCTATAGGAAAAGTTAGAGCTATGGAAATGGTATTAACAGGGAAATTTATTTCTGCAGATGAAGCTGAAAGATTTGGACTAGTAAATAAAGTAGTCCCAGTAGAGTTGTATTTGAGCGAAGCTATAAAGCTTGCCTCTGAAATAGCTAAGATGAGTCCAATTGCTGTACAAATGGCTAAAGAATCTGTAAATAAAGCACACGATACAGGCCTACAAGAGGGTTTATACTTTGAACGTAAAAATTTTTATATGCTATTCGCCAGCGAAGACCAAAAGGAAGGTATGAATGCTTTTGTAGAGAAAAGAGAACCTGATTTTAAAGGCAATTAATGAGTAACTAAAATTTTAGTTCTATATATAGATTTGCCTTTATCCTGCAAGTCTAAAACATAAATTCCATTGGCTAAGTAATCTGATACTTCTAATTCTAAAGATTTAGAAGCACTTATCTTTTGGATGTTAAATTGCTGACCCACTGAGTTTATTAACTGGACATTTAGGGAAATATCCCAATATTGTTTTGGTAAATTTATATTCAACTTGTTCACCACAGGGTTGGGGTATGATTCAAAAATGTCAAGACTTTTGTCCCCTTCATTTATAAATTCAACGTTGCTTAAGATGGGGAAATATTTATCGAATTTGACTGAAAACGAAGTCTTTATTTTTTTGAAAACCACTTGACTATCTAGTTTTGTGTAAACAGTTAGACTATCGAATATTCTATTTTGATTATTATATAGTCTAATGGGAATAGGATTATGAATGACAACATTTGGCAAGCTAGCTGAGTTGGTTTGTGAAACTGAAAATTGATAATTATTTAGGGTATTACTTTGTCTAATAACGTAATAAGGATACACTCCACCTACTACCCAATCATTATAAAATGTGTCTAGACCTGTAGCGCCAACTTTAGTAAAACTATTAAATAACAATTCTGAACTAGCAAAATCGTATTTAAAGTCATTTATATATTGTCGTAATCCCCTAAAAAACAAGCTATCCCCTAACTTGACCCGCAACATATGCACAACCCAAGCACTTTTATCATAAGTTATTTGACTGCTGAAGAGTCTAGAGATATTTAAGGTGTCATTTGTTAAAACCGATGCAAAAGATTGACTTTTAGCATTTTTACCTTTATCTGATAGTAAATTTATCCAGGCTTCTTTGTCATTGTCTAGAAATTCCCTGGCCAATACTTCTGCATAACTAGCAAAACCCTCTTGTATCCAAATGTCTCGCCAAGATCGATTTGTCACAGCATCACCAAACCATTGATGTGCAAGCTCGTGGGCCATCAGCCCAAAGCCGAGGTTCGCCATACTGCTGTTTGTTTGATGTTCCATTCCACCCCTAAATGTAAATTGGGTATGTCCATAACCTTCTTTTAAAAATGGATAAGGCCCAAATAAATCTGTAAATAAGTCTAACATTTTTGGCAAATTGTTGACATCTACACGCCAAGCTGGCAAATCAGCGGGATAAACTGCGTGTGGCAAAGGCATACTGTCAATTTCATTGTATTTCCAGTACAGCGTGAATAACTCATACTTAGCTACGTTTAGGCATATTAAATAGGGAGCAATTGGATAATGGCTCTCGTACTCAGTAATGCGATTGCCATTTAAGATAAAATCTTTCGTCTTTTTTCCTATAGACACTCCAATGTATTGCTTAGGGCAAATAATTCTTATTCGCACACTATCGGCTTTATCGCCCATATCGTGACGGCAGGGCCACCAATATTTAGCGCCGTAGGGTTGACTCAGCGTCCATAGTACAGAGTCCTTATTATTAAATAGAGTAGTTGTAAATGAATTATAGGGTGATGTAGGTACCCCTTTGTAATATATAATTACAGAATCCATTACCCCAACTACTATTGGTGCATTTGGTATAACTATGCGCAGGCGTTCATCAGAATAACCCACGCCTAACGCTTTAACACCACGCACAATAATGCTATCATATTTTAGGCTATCGCTGAAATCTACTAAAATAGCTGAAATGGGTCTGGTAGTTGGTGTAAAATATATAGCAACCTTACCTCTTATAAATTGCACCCTAGGGTCAACTTGCCAAGTGCAGTTGTAGTAGTTAACGTGATACTGATATTCGGGATCTTCTATACCTCTAGCCCGATTTTCAATTTTGATTTTGCTATTAATATTTGCCTTGTGAGGGCAAGCTTGTGCAGAAGCAATATCAATGCAAGCTATTGTATAGCTAAAAAAGACTAATAAAAAGAGGATATTTTTACGCATATCACAAGCAAGACTCCAAATTAATAAACCATTTCAAAAAATATTCAGTTCATTGTTTTTTGAAAATTAGATATATTCCTTTAGATTTGCTCTAAATAAGAATTGTTCTTAACTGCTAATCATTCTCATAGAAATATGATTCCATTAACTGCCCAAAATATAAAGGAAATCTTAAGTAGAAATGGATTAAAAGCCACTTTGCAACGGGTAGCAATATATAGGGCGCTATTAATGTGTGATAATCACCCTACTGCTGACCATATATTTGATTTGATTCAGATAGAAAACCCAAGCGTAAGCTTAGCAACAGTGTATAAGACTCTAGATAGTTTAGTAGGTTCTGGCTTAGCTAGAAAGGTAAAATCAAGTGACGATATTAATAGATTTGACTCTAGAATTGATCAACATAGCCATATTTATTGTAACAATACCAAGCAGATTTTCGATTTTGATGACGAAGAACTTCACGAAATATTAACAATGTATTTCAAGCGAAAGAACATAGAAAACTTTAAATTGCTTGATATTGAAGTACAAGTAAATGGGGAGTTAATTAATCCAAGTTCTGGTATAAACATAACTGGGTAAAACAGTTATATAATTTGGCAACATTTTTTTTAATTTAATAATATAGTAATTATGAGTTTAGTAGGTAAAAGAGCTCCATTTTTTAGTACTGATGCAGTAGTAGATGGCGGCGAATTTCTAGAAGGTTTTTCATTAACCCAATACCAAAGTAACAAGTACGTAATATTCTTTTTCTATCCGTTAGATTTTACTTTTGTATGTCCTACAGAGTTATTAGCCTTTCAAGAAAAACTAGCTGAGTTTGAAAAACGAAATTGTGCTGTAGTTGGCTGTTCGGTTGATAGCAAATTCAGCCACTGGGCTTGGTTAAACACCCCAGTAGAGAAAGGTGGTATTCAAGGTGTAATGTATCCAATTGTGGCAGACTTAGACAAAACTATTTCTGAAAATTACGGTGTGCTAGCTGGTCATTATGAATATGATGAGGAAGGAATGATGAAATTTAATGGTGTTGCTCAAGCATATAGAGGTTTATTCCTAATTGATAAAGAAGGAATTGTACGTCATTGTGTAATTAATGATATGCCGCTAGGTAGAAACATTGAAGAAGCATTAAGAATGGTTGACGCCTTAGACCATTTTGAAGAAAAAGGTGAAGTATGCCCTGCTAACTGGAGTGAAGGCAAAGAAGCAATGAATGAGAGTCACGATAGTGTAAGTAACTATTTAGGTAATACTTATGCTCACCACGCATAATATTCCAAAACATTAACAAGAAAGGCTCCTTAATTGGGGCCTTTTTTATGACATATAATTGGAAATATGTAATAACAACAAAGCCCCGATTACTCGAGGCTATATGAGATTTAGTTTAGAATTAACTATTTTATGATTAAACGCTCTGTTAGCATTTGGCTACCTGTGTTCAAGTTTAAGATGTAAACACCGGGATTCAAATCTGAAAGAGCAACAGTTTGTAACCCAGCTGTAGGATACATTATGGTTCTAACTATTTTACCAGACATATCTGTAATGTAAAAAGTAGAACCCCCTAATGGGATATTAATGTTAACAAACCCTTCTGTAACAGGATTAGGATAAACCTCTACATTCATTTGAGCTTTAGCATCTAATATGCCTACTGTACTGGTACTGTTATTTGCATTTCTATTTATGTCAGTACTAGACACACTTCCCATATTGAATTCCTGAACTGCTAGTTCATAGCTTAGCCCAGAAGTGTATAGGTAATAAGAACTATCATTTAATAATCTACCTTGTACAACGCCAAGTGCAGATAATAATGGGGCAGGAGCTGGAATCCCATTTAAGTAAATGCTATCTATGTTAGTAATTGAGGTAACTATTAGTAATGCTTTAACTCTTTTAGTAGTGATACTTTTAGGTAAAAGCGCTTCACCCCAACCAGCTACTCTTGAACTGTGTTGAGTTCTAGCAATATATTGTCCAGGAGCATTATTTAAACCGAAAGCCGCTATTGATAATGTAAAATTAGTTACAGCTCTAGAAGTACCGCCCCAACTGCTACCATAAGATTGATTAAATCTAATATTTTCTTGAAATTGTACAACATTTTCACCTTGAGCAAATTTCAAGCTATCGCTTGGATTTGTTGTAAAAGAACCCAACCCAAAACGATTCCCCTTTTCTATATATAATCCAGTTTGAGCAAATCCATTAGCCGTGTATCCGTATGAACCAACTGTTTTCACACTAAACTGACCTGCTACTGAACTATAGTCATTAGTATATACCACTGACGCTTTAGTAAATAAAGAATTTCTATTCCCTTTTGTAAATGTTGCTGGAATTGTGTCATTTTGGTCTCTCAAGTTCCAAACTTTATTTTGACCAGTTTGCAATATGGTTGAACCTGTTACGATTCTTTTGTAAGTATTGTTCTGTGTGTTAACAGTAAAGTCAGTTTTATTAATAACAATTTGCGCTGACATAGAGCCAGAAATTGCTAAGGCAGCAATTAACGTGGGTAAATTTAGTCTCATGTAAAAATTAGTTTAAAATATAAAACAAATCTACAATTTCAATTTATTAAAATAAAGTTTACGAGTTTAATAATTTAAATAAAAACTAAAATTAAATCAAGGAGGTGCCTTGATAATTTAGTAAATGCTATTACTTAAGACTAAGGAAATAATCCTTTACATAATAAATACCACAGAGCTTAATTGACGGAAACTCTTAGTGTTTTTTGATGGTAATTAATGACTGCCTTAAATCGCATAAGCAGGTCGTTTCCTATTACTCCGCTTATATTCCCATTTGTCACTTCTTTATACATATTATTAACGTGGCACATATCCATAATGGCAACTGGGAAATCAGCAATGTGTAGGTTATTAATTTTAAAATCTTGAATTTTGAATTGATAATGTATTAAATCTATTTGATTGAAACCCAAAGTCAAAAATTCGGTATTCTTCCAATCATTATCCGGCCAAAGTAGTTCTGCTGTTTCAAAATCAAGGGTTGTTTGTGTTGCGCCAGTATCGATAATCATAGATGCTAATTGATTATTTAATAATATCTGTACAACTGGGTGAAACTGCTCATATCCTAAATCAATTAGTTGAAAATGGATGGTTGTGGTTTTTGCACCTGTTTGCAAGATAGACATACGTACAAATTAAGTATTAATACAAAGAAAACCCCACTTAAGTTTTGAATTTTAGCAGGGTTTACATTACAACATTATTTAGCAGCAAATTAATTGGCAATACTCATATTGTCCAATACACTCATTACTTCTTTTACAGAAACAGCACTTTCATTTAGTAGTTGTGTTTCTTGCTCATTTAGTTTTAACTCAATGATTTCCTCTATACCATTTTTACCTAGTTTTACTGGTACGCCTAGGTAAATATCATTTAGACCATATTCGCCTTGTAACCAAGCGCAAGCTGGTAATATTCTTTTTTGATCTTTTAACATTGATTCAACCATTTGTGCTGCACTTGCACCTGGTGCATACCAAGCACTAGTACCCAGTAGGTTAACTATTTCTCCTCCCCCTTTTTTGGTGCGATCTATTATAGCATTTAGTCTGTCTTCAGCTATTAGTTCTGTAACAGGTATTCCGCTTACGGTAGTATATCTTGGAAGTGGCACCATTGTATCACCGTGTCCACCCAGTAGCATTCCTTGTATGTCTTTTACACTTACTTTCAACTCTGTAGCCAAAAATGCACGATAACGAGCTGTGTCTAATACTCCAGCCATACCAAATACCCTTTTGCTATCTATTTTAGCGTGTAGATATGCGCAATATGTCATTACATCTAGAGGATTAGAAACTATTACGATAATAGCATCTGGTGAGTGTGCAATTACTTCTTTGGTAACACTTTCAACTATTTTAGCATTTGTAGCAATTAGGTCGTCACGAGTCATACCTGGTTTTCTAGGTAAACCGCTAGTTATTACCACTACATCGCTATTTGCAGTCGCCTTATAGTCATTGGTTGACCCAGTTACTATAGTATCGTACATATTAACTGGTGCAGTTTGCCAAATGTCTAGAGCTTTGCCCTCAGCAAAATTCTCCTTAATGTCTAACAATACTACTTCATTAGCAATTTCTCTTTGTGCCAATACGTCTGCACAAGTTGCACCTACGTTGCCTGCGCCAATTACGCTTACTTTACTCATAATTTTATATTTATAATTGATTACTACTTAAAAAAAACAATTAGGCGAAGGTAAGACAAATCAAAAATTTAGTATGTCGTTTTGTTTATTCAAATTCATAGCATCAACTAACTTGAATTTACCCATTTCCTTCATTTCCTTTATTATTTTATCTTGAATTTCTCTACTCTTGTCTTGGCTCAACTTAGCTACACCTTCAATTGTGTAGTTTAGTTGTAGTCTATACATTTTTAAATATTGGGTTAACTTTTTCAAATATTTAGTATCTGCATTACGCCATTGGCTTAATTGACTAGGGTCAATATTTTGATATAAATTTCCCATCTGTTCTAGTACTTCATCTGGATCATTTATACAAATACATTGTCCAGATATCTGCAATTGTATGTAGTTCCAAGTGGGCACTGTATTATGCTTGTCATACCATTTGGTAGAAATGTAAGCATCTTCAACATTTACTGTTATTAGCAAATTAGCACCAGAGTCTAAATGATTAACCTGCTGATTTGCAGAAGCTATATGCACAATAATATTAAGTTCTTTTGTTTCCTCTAATTCATTTACGACCAACACTACAGGCGTACTCAATATATCATCATTCCAACTGGTTACTAATTGAGCATAATTAGCCTCTAACAAATACTCACGAATAAATTTATCTTTCAACTTGAATTCAGCAGGTATGTACATTTATTCAGCTTGTTTTATTAATAATATTTCGCCATTACATATCCATTCGCCAATATATACAAAGAGTCGAGCGACAAACGAACCCAATAATAAACCTGAAATAATGTCTAGTGGAAAATGTAGTCCCACATATATTTGAGCAAAACAAATTGAGAATGCCCAAATGGGAAACACATAGTTTTTCCACCCCATTTGTTTAGGTAGTATGCTCATAAAGAATATGGCTACAGCCCAATGATTGGTTGCGTGACTGCTGGGCATACTAAGTCCACTACCACATTTGACAAGTGACCTAACTGAAAAATAGACCTCTTGACAAGGTCTAGGTCTGCCTATTAATGGCTTAAATACTTGAGAACTAAGTTGATCGCTAACCAAGATAGTGATAAATACAAGCAAGACAGTTAACCAAGCACGTTTGCCAAAATTAATAATTAACAAACCTAAGAGAAATGCGTAGAATGGCACCCACATCAGTGACTCCCTAAGCCAAGGCATTATAAAATCAAATACAGGATTTATCAAGCCTTGATTTATCCAAGTAAAAACCAAATGGTCTAATTCATTCATTTTATTTTTTCAAATATCATAATCAACCTATCAGCCTTTTCATACCCTTCTAATTGATAATTAGTAAACGAGTGTGTCAATTTTATGGGCATTCCGTGGGTGAGCGTCAAGAAATCATTTAAGTCAAATAACTTAACTTGTTCTCTAAAGCTTCCTCTGTATATGCCTTGTTCGGTTACATCAATTACTTTAAATACAGTATTGTTATTTATATACTTATGTAGTTGAAAATGAACATCCTCGTTTAAAATTTCGTGATTAGGTTGAATATTCATTTTAACATAGGCAGCGTTTAGAAAATCTATTACAAGGCGACCACCGACAATTAAGGCATTTACCATATTTTGTAAAGTATCTAAGTGTTCTTTTTCAGAATTAAAATATCCAAAACTAGTAAACAGATTAACAACTAAATCTTGATTACCTTCTGGAAATGGCAACAACATATCGTGAACCTGAAAGTTTGCAGTTGATTCTAAACTTTTAGCCTTATTTATATTCCCTGGAGCTATGTCAATACCAAGCACTTGAAATCCCTTTTGTGCTAAATATCTAGAATGTCGCCCTTGTCCACAACCTGCATCAATAATTTTAGCATTTGGTTTTACCTGCAAAATATCTATCAGATTGTCTAAAAATAGTGCAGCTTCTTCCTCATTTCGATTGCTGTAAAGCAGTTGCCAATAAGGAGTGTCAAACCAATCTGCAAACCAAGTTTTTTCCATATCTGACAAATAAAATGCAAATGTAAAGTTTGCGAGTATTGGGCGACTCAATATTTAGCATTAGCGAAAAAATGCTTTGCTATATTTGCAGTGAATATTTAGATTCACCCATATAAATGACCTTAATTAAATCAATATCAGGAATGCGTGGCACCATAGGTGGCCAAGTTGGCGATGCTTTTACTCCTTCAGATATAGTTAGTCTAACCGCAGCCTACGCTACTTGGCTAAAGAAAAACAGCATTCATCACAAAGTCGTAATTGGTAGAGATGCCAGAATATCTGGACTAATGGTAAAAAACTTAGTAATAGGCACACTAATGGGTTGTGGAATAGACGTGATAGACCTAGACCTAAGTACTACGCCAACAGTAGAAATGTCTGTTGTAGAACATCAGGCTGGTGGGGGCATTATATTAACTGCCAGTCACAATCCGAAACAATGGAATGCCCTTAAATTATTGAATGATAAAGGAGAATTTATATCAGCTGAGGCGGGAGCAGAATTATTAAGCATAGCTGCATCTGGTCTAGTTGACTATGTAGAGGTTGATGATTTAGGTAAATTGAGTACAGACGAATCTGCAATTACCAAACACATTCAGCACATCATTAATATGTCAGAGGTTGATGTTGAAGCAATTAAAGCAAAAAATTTTAGCGTTGTAATTGACTGTGTAAATAGTACTGGGGGTATTGCATTACCAGAATTATTGTATGCTTTAGGTGTACAGATTATTCACGAACTGTTTACTACGCCTGATGGCAATTTTCCTCATAATCCAGAACCACTTCCTGAACACTTGACAGCATTGAGTGCAGAAGTAGTAAAACATACTGCAGATTTGGGTATAGCTGTAGATCCAGATGTTGACAGGCTTGCTTTAGTTTGTAATGATGGTAGTTTTTTTGGAGAAGAATATACTTTAGTTGCTGTTGCTGACTATTTATTAGGAATACACGGTGGCGATACTGTTAGCAACCTTAGCAGCAGCAGAGCACTAAAAGATGTAACTGAAAAACACGGATATAATCACCATTACGCCGCTGTAGGCGAGGTAAATGTAGTAAATAAAATGCGCGAAGTAAATGCTGTAATTGGTGGTGAGGGTAATGGAGGAATAATATACCCTACGCTACACGCTGGTAGAGATGCTTTGTTAGGAATTGCTCTAGTTTTAACGCAGTTAGCAAAATCGAACTTAACTTCTGCTGAATTAAGGGCTTCATATCCCAATTACTTTATCTCTAAAAACAAGATTGAATTAAATGATGGAATTGATTTAAATGATCTACTTGATAAAGTACAAATAAAATATGCTGAATACCAAGTAAATACAGTTGACGGTGTACGTATAGATTTTGATAAGGAATGGGTTCATCTGAGGAAAAGCAACACCGAGCCAATCATAAGAATATACAGTGAAAGTGCTAATGAAACAACTGCTAATCAATTAGCAAATAAAATGATAGAAGACATTTATTCAATTATTAACAACTAATAGTGAGAAGAATATATTTAGACAATGCTGCAACTACAGCAATAGACCAGCGCGTAATAGATGCTATGGTTGAGGTGATGAGCAACACATCTGGAAACCCCAGCAGCATACATAATGAAGGTAGAAAGGCAAAAACCTTGGTAGAAAATGCCAGAAAAAGCATTGCAAATTTATTGAGTGTATCGCCTGGTGAAATATTGTTTACCAGTGGTGGAACGGAAGCAGATAATATGGCAATAAGATGCGCCATTGACGACTACAGTGTCAAACATTTAATTACCTCGCCAATTGAGCATCACGCTGTGCTGCATACTGCACATTTATGTCAAAAACAAGGTATTAATGTGCATTTGGTTAATATAACTAAACAAGGCCACGTCGATATGGAACATCTTAAGGAATTATTTGCATTAACTCGGGGGGAGAAAACTCTTGTAAGTCTAATGCACGCCAATAATGAAATAGGTAATTTGCTAGATATTGAGGCTGTAGGTAACATATGCAAAGAATACAAAGCACTATTTCATTGCGATATGGTACAAACTGTGGGGCATTTGCCAATAAACCTAAAGCAATGTGGCGTTCACTTCACTGCAGCATCTGCACATAAGTTTAATGGGCCTAAAGGTGTAGGCTTCATATATATAAGTGACGAGGTAAAAATTACTCCAATGATATTTGGTGGTGCTCAAGAACGAAATATGCGTGGCGGTACAGAAAACATCTATGGAATTGTCGGTTTGGCTAAAGCTTTAGAAATAGCTTACGATGAAATGGAAGAACAGTCAACTCGCATTTTGGATCTAAAAAATTATATGATAGATAGGCTAAATGCTGAAATTCCAAATGTCAGTTACAATGGCGACCATATTGGCGAATCTCTATATACTGTTCTGAATGTAAGTTTTCCTCCAAATGATGTAGCTGAAATGATGCTATTTTACCTTGACATAGAAGGTATTGCAGCAAGTGGAGGTAGTGCTTGTACCAGTGGTAGTGATTTGGGTAGCCACGTATTAGCAGAATTACCAGTTAAAGAAGGTCATAGTGCTGTAAGATTCAGCTTTGGCAAATACAATACTGCTGAAGATGTTGATTTAGCTGTATTTAAAATAAAAGAAATACTAAAACTTATACCTGCTTAGATTCTCTCGGCAGCATTTTTAGTTAGCTTTTCACTAATACGCTTGCCCAAATACTTGTCTATAGCACCGTGTACCAAGTAAATTAAAGGAGTCATTAGTACTGCCATAAAAAATTTATATATATAGTTCAATAAGCCAATACTCAATACTTGAATCAAAGTAAATTGACCACTTAGGTAAAAAGCGACAAAAAGTACTACAAAACTATCAACTAATTGGCTGACAAGGGTGCTACCTGTACTTCTCAGCCAAATCATTCGATTACCAGTTTTCTTACGTAACCATTGGAAAACAGCAACATCAACCACTTGTCCGATTAAAAATGCGATTATGGAGCCAGCAATAATCCACATTCCTTGACCAAATATAACATTAAAGGCTATGTCTCTATTTACAATTTGATTATCATAGGTTGTGCTTATCCAAAAATCTGCAGGACTAACACCCATTGCCAAATATATCATCCCAAATGCGTAAAGTATTAATATGGATGCCATATAACTTAATAGTTTGACCCCTTTTTTACCGAAATACTCATTAATTATATCCGTCATAACGAATACAAATGGCCAAAGCAATACACCAGCAGTTAGATTAAAGGAAAGTGTCTCACCTAAAATGACAAATGCTATTGGCTTAAGATGAAAAGTCTTTTCTAATGAGAAAATTTTTGTGCCTATCATTTCAGCCAAAATCACATTGGTAATAAAGAAGCAACTTAAAATAATGTAAAGTCGCATTACTTTTTGGTTCATTTAGGTATGATATATTAGTAGTGTGTGGTAAAAATAATTGTATTAATGAAAAACAAGCATAAATAGTTTGTTACAACTTAAATGAATTTTAATTTACAAAGAATTACTTTTGACCAAAATGGCAATAATTAAATTTAAAACTCTACTTTCCCTAATCATATTTAGTGTTTTACTAATAGTAAATGTTGATGCAAATGGGCAAATAGATGATAAACGGTATATAGAGGCTAAGCAATTGTTTCTAAGTGGGAACAGTGGTCAAGCCAGAATATTATTAACTGAAATAATAGAGGATAATCCTAATAATTGTGAAGATGCCAAACTATTGCGTGCATATTGTGCCTTATCTACAAATGATGTAGAATCTGCTGCTACAGATTTAAAAGCTTCAGAATCTAAACTATATGGTCGGTACGATTGGGACTATGCCAATGCCTGCTATCTAAGCATTGTAGGCAAGTATTCAGAGAGTATAATTTATTTTGATAGAGTAATAGAATTAAAAAAAGATTATACCCTTGCCTATAATAATCGCGGAAATGCTTGGCAACAATTGGGTAATTATAATAAAGCCATAGATGATTACAGAATGGCCATTCAAATTGATTCTACTTTTGCAATTAGTTATAATAATTTAGGTAGCGCCATATATTATAAGTATAATGGTGACCAAGAGGCGGCCAGCAAGTCTGACTTGAACCTGGCTCTAGAATATACTGATAAAGCAATTAGACTAGACCCAAACTTATGTTTGGCAAAAAGAAATAAAGGGCTTATCCTCCTATTTTTAAAAAGAAATAGCGAAGCACTTACTACACTACAACAAGCTGTAAGTTGTGCACCAAACGATTATGTAAATAGGTTGAGTTTAGGTAAAGCACTTTCGACATTTGAGCGGTATGCTGAAGCAGAAGTACAATACAAATACATATTAGAACAAACACCATTACAACCAGATGCTATGTTAGAGTTTGCAACCATTCAAGGGTATTTAGGTAGGTATTCAGAATCTTACACTCTACTAGAGACGGTTTCTAAGTTACGTGCTGATATGTCAGCTGTTTCCCAATACAGAACAGCTATTACTGCTGCTTTGGAGAAAGATAAATCTAAAATGCTGAAACATCTAAAAAAAGCTAGAAAGAAATACTATTTTAGTGTGAGAGATAATAAAATTAGCTTTATCCAAGATAAGGTCTTTAAACCGTATCAAAAGGATAATGACTTTGTAAAAGAATCAAATAAAATAAGAATGTTTAAGATTGATGCTAGATAAAATAACACCTTACAACCTAACGGTAATAATTCTAATTTTAGTCGGGATTTCGTTTATATTTTCTACCCTGCTAGGTTATTTAAATCAAATACGTTGGAAAAGCAATTTGCCTAGCCACCTTTATGATTTTTATTCAGAAGAAGCTTACCAAAAGGCAAAGAACTACAGCGCAGACAATTATAAAGTTTCATTAATTCAGTCGACTTTAACGATTTTTTTGACTAATATAGTTATCTTATTTGGATTATTTGGGCAATTAGCAGATGTTACTGGTGCTTATTTTCCTAAAAATGCAATCTTAGCTGATTTGCTTTTTTTTGGGGTTATAATGATTGTTTCAAGCATTATCGGGCTACCATTTCAGTTATATGACACATTTATAATAGAACAGAAATATGGATTTAATAATATTACAATAGGTACTTGGCTATTAGATAAACTGAAGGGATTCGGATTATTAATATTAATTGGCTTACCAATTTCCTACTTGCTTTTGTACATAATTTACCAAACGGGCCCTAATTTTTGGATATATGCTTGGTTGATAATGAGTTTCTTTAGCATATTAATTAGTTTATTATATGTTCCGATTTTCGTCCCAATTTTTAATAAATTGAGTCCTTTGCCTGCTGGTGAATTAAATGATGAGATTTTGAAATTTGCCAAAAAAACTAATTTCCCTTTAGCTCAAGTCGTAATTATGAATGGGAGTAAGCGCTCAAGCAAGGGGAATGCTTTTTTTACGGGACTAGGTCCAGTTAAGAAAATAGTCTTATTCGATACACTTATACAAAAACACAGCACAGCAGAATTAGTAGCCATATTAGCCCACGAAGTAGGTCATTACAAAGGGAAACACATATACAAAGGATTAGCAGTTGGGTTATTCTTATCTGCGTTTACGCTATTCTTATTTAGCACTGTTAGTTTTTTGCCACAATTGTCATTAGCCTTAGGTTCAAAATCAATTCATTTAGGCTTAAATATTATTGTATTCGGCATATTATACACACCTATTTCAAGCATTACTGGATATCTATCTAGCCTACTGAGTAGAAAACACGAGTATGAGGCAGATAAATACAGCTCAGACCATTACTCAAATGAAGCTATGCAGTCTGCGTTAAAAAAACTAAGCATTGACAACCTAAGTAATCCCGATCCTCACCCGATTGTTGTTGCTCTTAGTTATACACATCCCACTGTTATACAACGAATCAATGCATTGAAGGCAATTAGAGATTAATACTTAAATTTGTTTGTTATCTGATGCTGCTAATTTATTACTATGGTTTTACTATCTAAAAGAATTATCAAATCTTGCCTTGGCTTGTTGCTAATTACATTGGTAATCGGTGCCTGTAAAAAAGAAGGGAATCTCGGCTGGGACATTAATGCCTTAGTACCTTTAGCCTCCTTAGAATTATCTATTAGCAACTTGTTGCCAGACAGCATAATTAGCATCGATAATAACAAAATTACCATAGTAAATAGGCGAAATGTTAAAACCATATTTGCCAAAGACATACTCACTGTAAACGATACTGAATTCGTCAGGTCAGTAAAATTATCCGCATTAGACCTAGGTAAAAGAGTTATAACTCGATCTATATCACTAGGTTTTATTTCTAAACAGCCAAATGTTGGACAATTAGTATTCTTGCCTTCATTTAATGGTTCTACTATTGCCATACCTGCCATTAATAATATTAGTACAGGTACAACAGATGTAGATGCTAATAGCTTATTTAGTGAGGCTACATTTGAGAGTGGATTTTTAGTATTAAAGATAGAAAATGATTTCCCAATAGACATAAATAATATGATATTTACCCTGAAAAATAAGGGTAATGGAGTTGTAGTTGCAACAGACAACATTCCTTTAATAACTGCTAAAACCAGTGTCACAAAAAAGTACGATTTATCTAACAAAACAGTTGAAGGAAACTTAGTTTTAGATATTACAAGTATTAACTCACCTGGAAGTAAAGGTGTACCAATACTCATTGACACAAGCGATGCTATTAAACTTATCATAAATGGTGAAGATTTTAATATTCGATCAGCTAAAGCCATTTTTCCATCGCAAAACCTTGTAGAAGAACAAAGTGATGTTCGCTACAATTTGGGTGGAGCAGAAATTATAAATATGAAACTTAGGCAGGGAAATATAAAAATTACTGCTTTCAATAACTTTAAAGACTCTTTAAAATTAACTTATAACGTTTATAATGCTTTTAAAAACGGACAAGGCATAAGCATTTACAGAATTGTTCCCCCACCTGTTGGCGGTGTTCAAGGTAATATTTCAGAAACAGTAGACATTGCTGGTTATACTGTGAGTTTGACAGGAATAAAAGGCAACAGTTTCAATACATTCTCCAGTTACATAAAGGCTCGTATAGATAGTTCAGGAAATGAGATCACGTTGAACGTAAGCGATAGCATCAGAATTAAGTATGGCTTATTTAACGTAGTACCTGAGTATGCTCAAGGTTACCTAGGCAATACAATATATAAAGTTGGTCCGGAGAAGGTAAAGTTCAACGTGTTTGGTGGAATATCCGCAGGCCAAATAAAAATACAAGATCTCCAAGCCCATTTAGAAATTATAAATTCTATTGGTGCTACTGGTCAAGTAAAAATCAGAAGACTTACAGCTTTAAATTCTAAAACTGGTGCAAAATTAGATCTTAGCTCAGCGCAGTATATTAACACCTTGATACCCATAAAGTCGGCAACTGACAATCCATTACGTGCTAGTTACACCAAGTTAGACTTAAATAATGCTAACAGCAATATTGGTCAATTATTAGAATTATTACCTGATGAATTGGAATATGATTTAGAGGTAGTAATTAACCCTGAGGGTAATACCAATAATTATCGTGATTTCATTTACTATGATAGTAAAGTTGAGGCCAATTTAAATATTTCCTTCCCACTTAACTTTTCTGCAGCTGGCTTAACATTAACAGATACAATCAGTCTAAACATAGGAAACATAAAAGCCATAGATCAAATAGAAGAGGCTACTTTGAATTTATTGGTAAAAAATGGCTTTCCACTAAATGCAGATATGCAGCTATATACCTTAAAACAAGTAAATAATCAATGGGTTAAAAAAGATAGCCTTTTGCCAAATGGTGCTACAATAGTTGCAGGCGCTATAAATCCAGATGGATTAGTAACTCAAGCCTCTGATAGTAGAATAATAGCAAAACCAATAAGTGGCAGCGATTTAAACGGGTTAATAGCAGGTGATAGGATTTTGGTAAAAGTGAAGTTAAATACTATTCCAACCAACAAGTTCCTTCAGCTCTATTCTGATTATTTATTTAAAGTACAATTAAATGGGAAATTTAAATACAATGCGAATTTTTAAGTCTTTCATTATCTGTTTGTTGGTTTGCATACCATTTTTCGCAGACGCACAAAATCCTTTTACATTGCAAATACATAGGGGCATTGATACTGTAAATCATAATCTTAGCCTTAACACTGGAGTAGGTATAGCTGGTAACGGTACCAATTTAAAATTGATAAGAAGTGCATTTAATGAGCAATACATTTCATCAACTTTAGTTGACAAAACTTTAAATCAATTATCTGACAATAATAATTACGGTAGTAATTCAGAGCTTTATTTAGGTTATAATTTTACCAATAAGCTTGGTAGTTTTCACCAAATTAGTTTTAGCTATAATGCAGTCCTTGGTGCAAAACTGAACCGTGAAACTATAAAATTAGCGTTAACTGGAAATGCAGATTTGGAAGGCAAAAAAATTGATTTAGTCGCTAACATTAACCAGATAAGATATTCTAAGATTGCCTATAACTATTCTATCAAAAAGGCAAAATCTATTCATAGCTTTGGTCTGGGTTTGTTATTAGGTCAGAGTTTCCGGAAAATTAATACAGAAAATTTGACCCTATTTACAGCCCCATTTGGCGATGAGCTTAGCATAAATGGGAAAGCTAATGTTAATTATTTAACCTATAATGGGCAGCTCAATATTCAAGGTTTTGGTCTAACACTAAACTATTCCTATCGACACAAAAATGACAAAAATGAGTTTTTGCTTAATGTTCAGGACCTCGGTGCTATATCTTGGCAGGGGAATAATAGAAAAAGCTACGAATACAATGGAAACTTATCATTCTCTGGATTGCCATTTACTATAGAATCAGGTAAAATAAAAACTGGAACCAGTGGCAACGGTGCAATAGTTATAACTGACACCCTAAAAAGCCTAGCTGATACCCAACAGACTGGTAAATCTTTGTTAACTACCGCTCCAACTAAGGTATTCCTTAGTTATTCTTATCAACTATCAAGAAATAACAAGCTAACGGTTTATGCGTATTATCAATACATTACTAGTGCAATACCATACCTAGGTTTGAATTATAACAAAGCCTTATCAGACAAGTTTAATTTGGGCCTCGGCATATATGGGGGAGGTAGTACTTATTTAGGTGGTCTAATTATGTGTAATTATTCAGGTGACATAGTTCAGGCAAGCCTAACCATAGATAGACCAGAGTATTTGGTAATTAACAATAAGGGAATTGGTGCCAGCGTAGGACTAAGCATCCCATTAGTAAAATAAAAAAGATTACTTATTAATAAATTTTAGTAAGTCATCAGCAAAAATTCTATCGTTGCTAAGACGCGGAACTTTGTTTTGCCCACCAAGTTTTCCTTTATATTTCATCCATTCATAGAATGTACCTTTAGGCAGATAGTGAATTACAGGTTCTCTTAATGCCATATCTTTTAGTCGTTTAGCATCATAATCACTGTTCAACAATCTTAGTTGATCATCAAATAACTTATTGAAATGATTGCGATCACTTGGTTCGTTATCAAACTCAATAAACCACTCGTGTGCCCCCTTTCCTGATTCGCTTAGGTATATTGGAGCTGCTGTATAGTCATTTATATGAGATTTTGTCTCGCTAGTCGTTACAGCCAATGCTTTTTCTGCATTTTCTACAATTAATTCTTCACCAAAAGCATTTATAAAGAAGCGAGTTCTACCAGATACCTTTATTCTATAGGGATTTGTTTCAGTAAATCTAACCGTGTCACCTAAAGCATAACGCCATAAACCACTATTAGTAGTAATGATAATAGCATAATTTTTCCCAGTTTCCACGCCCTCAAGTGGAATGACTTCAGCATTTTCTTTGCCAAACTGCTCTGCAAGTATAAATTCATAATAAATGCCGTAGTCCAATAGCAACATCATATCATCTCTAGCAAAATCATCTTGTAAGGCGAAAAAACCTTCAGACGCATTATAAGTCTCTTGATAATGCATTTGATTTGAATCAATTAAATTTTTAAAGAGTCCTCTATAAGGTTCAAAGCTGACCCCACCGTGAATGTATAATTGTAAGTTAGGCCAAATATCTATTAAGTTATTTTTACCAGATATTTCAAATAGCTTTTTAATTAATATTACAGTCCAAGTAGGTACCCCAAGTATATTTGTTATAGATTGATTGATGGTTGATTCTGCCATTAGGGTAATTTTTTCCTCCCAATTATCCATCAAGGCTACACTCAACATCGGCACCCGCTTAGCCTCTGCCCAAAAAGGGGAATTTTGCATTAGAACTGCAGATAAATCACCGTACCTGATATTAAGGGCAGATGATACAGTATGTAGTTGATGACTACCGCCAAGTACTAGGGTTTTGCCATCCACCACATTTGCCTCTGGGAATTCCTTATAGAATAGTGCGTATAAATCCTTACCAGCTTTGAAGTGGCAGTTTTGTAGGGCATCTCTACTTACAGGTATAAACTTACACCTATCGTCTGTAGTGCCACTACTTTTAGCATACCATTGAATTAAACCAGGCCACAACACGTTTGCTTCCCCGTCCATCATCTTCTTTATATAACCTTTTAACGTATTATAGTCCTGAAGAGGTACACCTTTAGCGTATTTCTCTTGACTGACTATGTCAGAATAATGATAAGTTTTGCCCCACTCAGTGTCAACTGCAGTAGTAATTAATTCTTGAAAGACTCTATTTTGAGTATCAAAGGGATACTTAGTAGACGCATCTATCTGACCAAGTCTATCAGACATCATCCAACTGAAAAAAGTATTGAACAGACTCATTATTGCTTTGCTACTTTTGCAACATCTACAATATTATATAATGTTTCATTCATAACTGTTCCTTAACGTATAAAAAGCTTTTTATCTATAATAAAACTGAATTACTTTTCTATACAATCCAAAGCAATGAATTGTTATTCTAATATTGACATTTGAATTATGAAGACATTTTTGATTGATGATAATCTAATTGTTAAACAAACGTTTACTTTAAATGCAGAGGAGAGCCACCACGCCATAAAAGTAATGCGTTGTCGCCAGCACGATACTGTAAGAATTCTAAATGGCAAAGGTCAATTGGCTACAGCTGAAATAATTGACATAAAAGAATTGCTGTGTGTAAAAATCATTGAAGTAAACAAAATCACAGAAAGGTCAAAAATTTCCATAGGGCTGGCCAACATAAAAAAGAGAGACCGAATGGAATGGTTTCTAGAAAAAGCCGTAGAATGTGGCATAGACTCTGTATTTATATATTTCAGTAAAAACACTGAAAAATCTGGAATTGATTTAGGCAGATTAAATAAAATAGCACAAAATGCACTAAAGCAATCTGGAAATGTGTGGATGCCTAAAATTGAGCTTGCCCCAAAATTTGAAGACTGGGTTAAATCACTCAACTACAATAATAAATTCATAGCATACTGTCCTATTGGTCTAGAGCTACATTTACAAAATGAATACTGTGATAAAGAACCGGCAATTATATTAATAGGACCTGAGGGTGATTTCACTCCAAATGAGGTAGATGTAGCCATCGTAAATAGTTTCAAGCCTGTTAGCCTAGGCAAACAGATATTAAGGGCTGAAACAGCAGCTCTATATGCGCTAATCACAGCAAACAACAATAACCTAACCAAATAAAAAAACCCGATTAGTAAGACTAAACGGGTTTCATATTATAAGAAAACTGTAAAATCTTATTTCAAATTGATAGAGATTAGTTTTTCTAATTCATTTACTTTATCTCTAAATTTCTGATCGGTATCCATCAGATCTTGAACAGTATTGCAGGCGTGAATTACCGTAGTATGATCTCTGTCACCAAAATATTTCCCGATTCTAGAAAGGCTAGAGTTCGTCATATTTTTAGAGAAATACATACATATTTGGCGTGCCTGTACTATATGACGCTTCCTTGTTTTAGCTTTTAATAACTCAACATTTACATCGAAGTAATCACCAACTAACTTTTGAATTTCCTCTATGCTAAGTTCCTTATTCTTACTCTTAACACTGTTTTTTAGAATTTCTTTAGCCCAAGGCAAATCAATATTTTTCCTAGACAGGTTGCTATTAGCAATTAGAGATATAATTGCACCTTCTAATTCTCTAATGCTGTCTGTAATGTTATAGGCAACATATTCCATTACGTCCTTAGGCAGTGTTATACCTTCATTATATAGCTTTTTCTCCACAATAGCCAACCTAGTCTCATAGTCTGGTGCGTGCAAGTCTGCACTCAAACCCCATCTGAATCGGCTAAGTAGTCTATCGGTGATTCCCTGAATATCTTTAGGCGGTCTATCACTAGTCAAAATAATTTGTTTATTATTCTGGTGCAAGTGATTAAATATTTGGAAGAAAATTTCTTGAGTACGCTCTTTATTTGCTAAGTCGTGTACATCGTCTAATATTAGTACATCTATCATTTGATAAAAATGTGTAAAGTCTGACGGTGTTCCGCTTTTTATGGCTTCTACAAATTGAGTAATAAAAGTATCTGCACGAACATAAAGTACTGTTTTATTGGGATAACTGCTCCTTATTTCATTGCCTATGGCTTGTGCAAGGTGCGTTTTGCCAAGGCCTGTATTACCATATATAAATATAGGATTAAATGAGGTGCCACCAGGTTTAGATGCTACTGCCATACCAGCACTTCTAGCTAACCTATTGCAAGGGCCCTCTACATAATTATCAAAGTTCAGGTTTGCATTCAGTTGTGGATCAACATTTAGTTTCTTTAACCCAGGTAAAATGAAAGGGTTTTTTATAGCCCCACTTATCTTATCAGGCATAGGCATTTCTAGCATTGGTTCAAGTCTAGGATTAGTAGTCATAGGAATACGCATACTATTTGTGCCCTTCACGCCATTACTGCTATTATCTACTATAATGCTGTACTCTAATTTTGCTCCTGATCCAAGTTCTCTCTTAATGGTATTATGTAATAATTTAACATAATGCTCTTCTAACCATTCATAGAAGAATAGACTTGGTACTTGAATAGTTAAAACTTTACCTTCTAATTTTATTGCCTTTATGGGTTCGAACCAAGTTTTAAATGCTTGAACTGCGATGTTGTCCTTAATAACTTTGAGGCATTTAGTCCATACCTCTTCATACGAATCTTTTGTACTGTCTATATTCATTGGTGAAGCTGAGATCATGTGGTGTATGGCTGTAAAATTGGGCAAAAAATTCGTACTAAAAACTTTTTTTAGTGTAGTTTTTACCGTTTTTTTTACAGGTAGATTTTATATTGAGATTAAAATAGTCAATGTTTAAACACTGTTTCTTTAAGGTATAGTTTACAATTTGATAACACTAATAATGATAAGTAAACATACTTACTATATTGTAAATAACTTATTATAAACACTTTATTTGGTAATTTTAATGAAATATTCCAAAAATTTAAAATTTATATAAAATTAATATTCGTTTAGTTATTTAATAGTTCTTTAATGCCTCAATTGCCTGTTTTCTAATCGGTGAAACATATTACTCCTTGACAAACATCAGTATTAAAATTATGCATTATTAAGTTTACTTGAAGAAAATTTTAACCAGAAAATTCACCGAAAACGTTCCGCAAACTATTTGCTATTTCACCTAAGGTTGTGTATTGTTCTACTGCAAAAATTATGTGAGGCATCAAGTTTTCACCACTTTTTGCGGCCTCTTCTATCTTATTTAAACTTTCAGTCACCAATTCGTGATTTCGGTCAGCTTTTATCTTATTTAATTTTTCTGTTTGAATATTTCTAATGCTGTCATCAATTTTAAATAAATCGACGGGATTGTTGTTCTCTGTTTGATATTTATTTACGCCAATTATGATTTTTTCATTATTCTCAATTTGCTTTTGATATAGATAAGCACTTTTAGCAATTTCATTTTGCATATAGTGTTGCTCTATTGCAGCCACTGCACCACCCATCGCATCTATTTTCTCTATATACTCCCAAGCAGCTTGCTCTATATTGTCAGTTAATTCCTCAACATAAGCACTTCCCCCCATTGGATCAACTACATCTGGCAGTCCACTTTCATATCCTATTATCTGTTGGGTACGCAGTGCTGTTTGTGCTGCTTGTTCTGTTGGTAGGCTCAGTGCCTCATCGAAACCATTTGTATGCAGACTTTGAGTTCCGCCCATTATTGCTGCTATAGCTTGAATAGTAACCCTAACTATATTATTTACAGGCTGCTGCGCTGTCAGTGTACTTCCACCTGTTTGGGTATGGAATCTCAACATTTGAGCTTTCTCATCTAAGCTACCCTCTTCTCTCATCATCTTAGCCCACATTCTTCTTGCTGCTCTAAACTTGGCTATTTCTTCAAAGAAATTATTATGCGCATTGAAGAAGAAACTTAATCTTTTACCAAATACATCTACTGCAAGACCTGCTTTTTTTGCTGCCTGTACATATGCCTTACCATTAGCTAAAGTGAAAGCTAGTTCCTGCACAGCTGTAGAACCCGCCTCTCGAATATGGTATCCACTTATACTTATTGTATTCCACTTGGGTACTTCTTTGCTACAATACTCGAATATGTCTGTTATGATACGCATACTCGGTTTAGGTGGATATATATAGGTGCCTCTTGCAGCATACTCTTTTAATATATCGTTTTGGATTGTCCCGCTTATCTTCTTTAAATCTGCACCTTGTTTTTTTGCTAATGCTATATAAAAGGCCAGAAGTATGGAAGCAGTTGCATTTATGGTCATACTAGTAGTCACCTCCTCTAAGTTTATTCCATCAAATAGTGTCTGGATATCAACCAAACTATCTATTGCTACGCCAACTTTGCCCACTTCTCCCTCACTAAATTCGTGGTCACTATCATACCCTATCTGTGTAGGTAGGTCAAATGCGACACTTAGACCCATAGTCCCCTGTTTTAGTAAGTAATGGTAGCGTTTATTACTTTCCTCTGCTGTGCTAAAGCCGGCATATTGTCGCATTGTCCACAGCCTCTCTCTATACATAGTATTATGAATGCCCCTAGTATAGGGGTACTCTCCTGCATCATCAGGTTGACTAAAATTCTTATATATTCTGTCTAGTGGTATGCCACTATCATTGGTTTTATTGCTCATTACTATTTGCTAAATATTATTAATTAAAACAGCAATCTTACTTCTTCTTTTATTGCCATTTGGGCTATCTGAATACTGCGGACACTTTCACTATCAGCATTTTCTAGTAATGCTCTACACAAATCTATGTTGCTAGCACCCTGTGGTAATTGGTTATTGGCTAAATGTATAGACTTAATTAGCTGCTCTCTAGCATTTACTATTTGTATCCAAATTTCGTGACTGACATATACCTGTTGGGTTAGGTTGTGATCAAACTCTGCTCTCACCTCTTGAACAAATATTTGTTGTAATTCATAGGCACTAGAAGCGTTATTTTTAAGTCTGCTTACCAAACTAGCAGGGTTCATTCTCTCTAGCAATAATGTCAATCGCTCAAAGGCTTGCAAACGAAGTGGTAAAACATCCTTCTTGAGTGTTCGCATCGTTTCTGAGAACATTCTGACTTCTTGGTTATCAAAAAATTTCTTAACAATTGTCCATACTACAAAGCCCGTAACGCCTGCGGGCAAACAGCTTAGCACCAAAATCAGCCATATCGGTGTATTATCCATATATATTGTATCGTAAAGTTGCAAACCTAAGAATTGATATAAGTATTTTCGTAGTAAATCAATTTTCTTATTCATAATAAAAAATTGATGACTAAATATTGTTTTAAAATATTATGTGGCAGAAATGGATTGAAAATGTAGCAATAGCACTTGGCGCTATAAGAATGAATGCTATTAGGGCATCGCTTACTATACTAATCATTGCATTTGGTATAATGTCATTGATCAGTATGCTTACTGCTGTAGATGGTATAAAGGCATCACTTACCAACAATTTTGCAGGTGTGGGAAGTAACTCTTTTAGCATTAGCAATCAAGATGAACTTGGTAACCTAAAACGAGGGAGAAATAAAAAAACCAAGTACAAAAACATAAACTATAAGCAAGCTAAGACCTTTCAGGCTAAGTTTAAAGATAAAGGGATGACCAGCATTAGTTTTGTTGCATCAGGCACTTCTATTGTAGAGTACCAATCAACAGAAACCAGTCCTAAAATATCTGTTGTGGGTAGTGACGAAAATTTCATTACTACTGGTGGCTTAGTAATAGAGCAGGGCAGAAATTTTACTGAAAAGGAAATAAGTTCAGGCAGGAAATTAGCCATAATTGGTTCAGCATTAAAGACTGACCTATTTGGTATGAGAGAGGCTGAGGGTAAAATAATAAAAGTAGATAACCAAACCTATACTGTAATAGGGGTTTTAAAGACCAAAGGACAGATGTTTGGCAGAAGTCAAGATAATATGCTGATAATGCCCTTAATATCTGCCCAAAATCAATATTTAACTGGGAATGTCAATTATGAAATAAACGTAACCATACCAGATGTAAATGCTATGGACCAATCACTTAGTGAGGGTACGGGAAATTTCAGAGCAGTTAGGCGATTAAAACTTAGTGAAAATAACGACTTTAGCATTTCTACTAGTGACAGTCTAATACAAGTGCTTTTGCAAAATGTTGGAGCGATACAAATGATTGCTATAGTTATAGGAATTATCACCCTGTTGGGTGCAGCTATTGGGCTAACAAACATTATGTTAGTTACAGTGACTGAGCGAACTAGAGAAATAGGAATTAGAAAAGCGCTTGGTGCAAACTATTTGAATATTAGAAATCAATTTCTACTAGAGGCTATAGTTATTTGTCAAATTGGGGGCGTAGTAGGCATACTATTAGGTATAATATTAGGTAATGTTGTTGCACGATACTTTAGTGATAGTTTTCAGATGCCTTGGCCTTGGATAATATTAGGATTCTGCCTTTGCTTTTTCACAGGTATATTCGCAGGACTTTACCCAGCCAGTAAGGCGGCAAAACTTGACCCAATAGAATCTTTGAGGCACGAATAATGAGTAAAACTACATCACCCAGATTAGCCTTAGTTGGAATATTGTTTTATGTGATGTTTTTTTGGCAGAATGGATTCTCCCAATCCTACAATTTACTACCTAATAGCCCTGCTTACCATACTTTAGACAGGTTAGAAATAAAAAGTGGGTCACTTTATAATAATTTATTTTTAGACGCAAACCCAATAGCTAAGAATGTAATTTTAAATTATCTGAATAAAACAGATACAACTAGGCAAAACAATGGTCTAACTAAAGCTGATGGCTATTGGATTAAATATTTAAAAGCAGAAATTGCTTTACCAAATGATTCTATCAATCAACCAAAAGGAATATCAATATTAAAAAATAATGTTTATAAATCAACTGTAAATTTATACGAGTACCAATCAGTTGATCGAAATATTTGGGTGCAAATAAACCCAGTTGCCTATCTTCAATACGGACGTGGACAAATACCCAATGCATTAGATAGTGGACGCACATACTCTGAAACTATATCTAGAAATACAAGAGGAATAGAATTAAGGGGTGCATTAGACAAACGAGTTGGTTTTTACACTTTTGTCGCTGATAACCAAACATTGTTTCCTTACGGTCCAGCATCATATCTGGCTCAGAATAAAGTTTTAGTTGGTGAGACTTACGTTAAACCATATAAAAGCAGAGGAGCTGACTACTTTACTGCAAGGGGATATATTACCTTTTCCCCCACCAAACATATTAATTTTCAATTTGGTCACGATAGAAACAAAATAGGAAACGGAATTAGAAGCAATTTGCTTGATAACTTAGCTTCAGACTATTTGCACTTAAAGATTACGACCAAAATTTGGAGATTTCAATATCAAAATATATTTGCAGAATTAACTGATGGTCAAAGAACAAACTTGAAGTTTTTTCCAAAGAAATACGCTGCCATTCATTATTTGTCTATAGATTTAGCGAAATGGCTAAATGTCGGATTATTTGAGTCCGTAGTTTTCAACAATCCTCGAAATACATCTCGTGGTTTCGACTTTGCTTACTTAAACCCCATTATCTTTTATAGGGCAGTTGAACAAAGTAATGGAAGCGCAGATAATGCCTTTGTCGGGGCAAATTTTAGTTCTGTTATTGCCAAAAGATTCCGTCTTTATGGTCAAATTATGTTAGATGAGTTTAAGGTTGGAGAGGTGTTTAAGAATAATCAGTTGTGGTGGGGTAATAAGTACGCGTTGCAATTGGGTGTAAAATATGTAGATGTACTGGGACTAAACAATTTAGATATACAAGTTGAGTATAACCACGTTAGACCGTATACTTTTCAAAGCGATACAAGTGGAAAGAATTACCAACACTTTGGACAGCCCCTTAGTAACCCCAATGGCGCTAATCTGAGAGAATTTATATTTACCCTATTATATAATCCTACAGGAAAATTTTTGATTAAGGCACAGATAAGTCAATTGTCTAAAGGTTATGACATAGCTGGCAGCCAAATAAATTACGGTGGTAACATATTAAGGACATACTATAATTATAAGTCTGAATATGGAAATAATATTACCCAAGGCTATACAGTAAATAGAACATTGATAGATATGCAGGTAACCTATCAGTTATTCCACAATGTAAATGTTGACATAACTGGGCAGTATGCTCCTGCAAATGAATTAATGAAATCAAACTATTACTATGCAGCCTTAGGCATTAGATATAACTTCATTTCACCTGATCATTTTTATTAATATATTGAAAACTAAATCACAGATAGTTAACCCAATTCTTGTAAATAAATTTCGTGGCGAGGTTTTAGAATCTTACCACAGAGGTATAGTTTGCTTGATAAATACTGAAGGTAATGTTGTATTTTCCAGAGGCGATATCGAGCAAGTATGCTACCCGAGGTCTGCATTAAAGTTGTTTCAAGTTATTCCACTATTAGAATCTGGCGTTGCGGAACATTTTGACTTTACTTTAGAAGAAATTGCTATTATGTGTGGAAGTCACAATGGTGAATCAGAGCATAGAAGGGTAGTAAATCAAATATTAGCCAAAATTGGATTAAGTTATGAATATCTGTTATGTGGCTCACAACATCCAGCATTATATGAAGATAGAGCAGAATTGATATTAAATAGGGCTGAACCAGATGCACTTCATAACAATTGTAGTGGTAAACACGCTGGATTTTTGGCTTATTGCAAGTTTCACAATTTGCCATTAGATAGTTATTTAGATAAAAACCACGAAATACATAAGCGAATAATGCAAGTGGTTGCAGATATGCACGAAGTTCCCATAGAAAGTATGCATATTGGTATAGATGGTTGCTCTACTCCGATATTTTCCCTGTCAGTTTATGCGCAAGCTAAAGGCTATGCGAATCTATTAAACCCTGCTAAATTTGGACCAGAACGTATTAAAACTTGCCAAACAATTATAAAGGCTGTAACTACATACCCATATCTGATAGCTGGTAGGCACAGATACTGCACTGAGCTTATGGAAATAGGTAACGGCAAGATATTTGGGAAAACTGGGGCAGATGGAATCTATTCAATGGGGTTTCTAAATTTAGGGTTGGCTTGTTGTATTAAAATAGAAGATGGACTAATGGGACCACAATATGCTGTAGCACAACAAATAGTGAAAAATTTAGGAATTCTAAATTCACTAGAAGTACAGGAACTAGAGAAATACAGAAATCACGATGTCAAAAATTGGAATAAATGGTCTGTGGGTACTGAAATAGCGAATGAAGATGAATTTCAAGAATTACTCTTTATGCAGCACAGTTTAAATAAAAACGCATAGTCAATATGAAAATTTTAATAATAGGTGGCGGTGGTAGAGAACACGCTTTAGCTTGGAAAATCAGCCAAAGTCCTCTTTGCGCACAACTATATGTAGCACCAGGTAATGCTGGCACTCAAGCTATAGCAACAAATCTTGAAATAAAAGCTACAGATGTAAACGCTATTATTGCTGCTATACCTGCATATGATTTAGATATGGTGATAATAGCACCAGACGACCCATTGGCTATGGGTTTGGCAGACCAATTGGAATCTAATTATCCAAAATTAATAGTAACAGGACCAAGTGCAGCAGGTGCAAAACTTGAGTCTAGTAAATCTTATGCTAAAGAATTTATGCAAAGGCATAGCATTCCAACTGCATCTAGCAAAACTTTTGAAAGTTCGGAATTAAATGAAGCCTTGGAATATGTATCTAATCACAGCCTACCTGTTGTAATTAAGGCAGATGGATTAGCAGCAGGCAAAGGTGTAATAATCTGTGAAACAAATGATCACGCCAAAGAAACTGTACTAGATATGCTGGGCAATGGCAGCCTAGGTGCAGCAGGCAAAATAATAGTTGTTGAACAATTTTTACAAGGTGTAGAGTGCAGTATGTTTGTCCTAACTGATGGTAATAATTATATAATGTTGCCAGAGGCAAAGGACTATAAAAGAAGATATGAGAATGATGAAGGTCCCAACACTGGTGGAATGGGAACTGTTAGTCCAGTTGCTTTTTGTGATGAGGAATTTAAACAAAAGGTTATCAACAAAATAATAGAGCCTACTATAAATGGCTTGGCATTTGAAAAAATTGATTATAGAGGCTTTTTATTCTTCGGATTGATAAATATAGATGGAGAACCATTTGTAATTGAATATAATGCTAGACTAGGTGACCCAGAAACGCAAGTAATTCTACCAAGAATTAAAGATGATATTCTACCCTACTTGATAAAATCTACAAAAAGAGAATTAAGCAACAACTATAAATTAAGTTTTGACCAAAGAACTGCTGTTTGTGTCATTGCAGTAAGTGACGGTTATCCTGGTAAATATGATCACAACAAAGAGTTATCAGGTCTTTCAAACGTAGAAAACGCAATTATATTTCACGCAGGTACAACTATGTATGATGATAAAATATATACTAATGGTGGTCGTGTATTAGGTATAGTAAGTTTAGCTGACAATCTATCTAAAGCAAAAGAATTATCATATAAAGGAATTAATACTATTTGCTACAGTAATATTGCCTATAGGATTGATATTGGCAACGATTTAATTAGATAAACAGATTCTTAACTTTTAATTAAAGACAAAAAATAAAATTTATCACATATTATGTCTGCAAATATCCCAAAAATACTAACAAAATAAATGGATAAAATTTTAGCAGACAACACTATAAAAAGAGTAAAATTTCTTGCATTAGGAATATCCATTTTGCTTTTTTCTTTATTATTATATTTTCCAGTATTTGAAATTCCTTCGGTAGATAGGGCTTTTGCGCTCTTAATTATGGTAGCCATACTATGGATGACTGAAGCCATACCTCTTGCCCTGACAGGTTTGCTAATACCATTAATGGCTAGCCTACTGCATCTTGTTCCATCTGGTGAAGCCTTTCATCAATTTGCACATCCTATTATCTTTCTATTTATGGGAGGTTTTGTAATTGCGGGTGCATTAACCCAATATGGCTTAGATAGATTGCTGGCACAAAAACTTATAAACCTTGCTAAAGGTAATTTTTACAAATCGGCTATATTACTTATGTTAGCCACTTCATTAACAGCCTGCTGGGTAAGTAATACTGCTGCAACAGCTATGATGATCCCATTAGGATTGGGTTTGCTAGGGGTATTAAGTAAGAAAGGAATTACCGCTGAATCAAAATTCTTAATATTAGGCATAGCATATTCTGCCAATATTGGGGGTGTAATAACTATGGTAGCTTCGCCACCCAATGCAATTGGCGCTGCAATACTAGAATTACCATTTACTAGTTGGCTTAGGTATTCATTACCCGTATTTCTCCTCACGTTCCCGGTTATGATTTTATTGCTAACGCTTTACTTCAATCCAGATAGAAAAATGAAAATAGGTGAATTAATGGAGACTAAAGAACAAAATCCACCAAATAAAACGCTTGTTTCTATATTTATATTAATCGTTACGATGTGGTTATCAGACAGCCTACTATCGCCATTATTAAATTTAAAAGACAGTTTTAGTTCATTAGTAGCGGTCTTAGGTATTTTCTTGATATTTATAACAGGTTTGTTGAATTGGAAACAAATTATTAAATCAATTCAATGGGACGTTTTACTTTTATTTGGTGGTGGGCTTACCCTTGGTATGCTAGTAGAAAGTAGTGGATTGGGAATTATATTAGTAGCAGGGGTAGCAAAACTGATTACAATTGTACCTCTATTTATCTTTTTGTGGATAATTGTACTTTTTAGTATTATAATGACAGAATTTATGAGTAACACTGCAAGTGCTGCATTAATACTACCCTTACTGTTCACTTTGGCAACCCAAATGCACATTAATCCAATGATTTTGGTGTTTCCAGCAACTGTTGCAGCCTCATTTGGATTTATGCTTCCAGCTGGCACGCCGCCAAATGCAATGGCTTACGCCTCAGGTCTAGTTCCTAGAATTGATATGATGAAAATT
>JAWXCF010000049.1:0-89850 GCA_034440515.1 Bacteroidota bacterium | reverse complement strand
CATTTTCCTGATAATTCCTATTTTGGTTTATTGATGGACAATGAAATTAGTAATATAGAGAAGGTCTTAAACAGCTATGAAAAGCCATTTACAGCAATAATAGGTGGTAGTAAAGTAAGTGATAAAGTTGGTATAATACTTAACCTAATGGATAAGGCTGACAACATACTGATAGGTGGCGCAATGGCTTATACTTTTCTAAAAGCACAAGGCGAACAAGTAGGTAAAAGTAGGGTAGAGGAAGAAAAACTAGACTTAGCTAGAGAAATATTGCAAAAAGGTATTGACAAAGGAATTAGAATATTGCTGCCAGCGGACAGTGTGTGTACCAAAGAATTTGAAGAAAATGCTGATGTAGAAATACACGAAAGTGTTAACATTCCAGCAGATATGATGGGTTTAGACATTGGGGAAAAAGCAATCGCTGATTATAAGCAAATAATAGCTGAGTCTAAAACGATATTGTGGAATGGTCCTATGGGCGTATTTGAGTGGGACAAATTTGCAAATGGTACAAAAAGTATCGCTTTTGCAGTAGCAGATGCAAGTAAAACTAATGGTGCTTATTCATTAATAGGAGGTGGAGATAGTGTTGCGGCCATCAATAAATTTAATTTAGATGAACAAGTTAGTTATGTATCGACAGGTGGTGGCGCTATGTTAGAATTTCTAGAAGGGAAAGAATTGCCAGGTATAGCAGCTATTAGAGGCAAATAAGAATAAACTTTTTGATAAAATTTAAAATTGCAAGGGCGCAGCCATATACTGTACCCTTTTTTTATTCCCAATTTATTGAAGTAATTTGATTCTTAATTAGGTACTTATTTGCTAGACTAAATGGACGGCTGCCAAAAAAACCATTATGAGCGCTTAAAGGACTGGGATGGGCGCTTTGTATGATTAAGTGTTTTTTAGAATCAATAAAAATTGTCTTAGACTGAGCAAACTTACCCCAAAGTACAAAGACAAGATTCTCCCTTCTATCACTTAATTTTTTTATGATGCTGTCAGTAAAGTATTCCCAACCTATGTTTTTATGACTAGATGCTTGGCCTTCCCTTACAGTAAGGATTGAATTTAACAATAGAACCCCTTGCCTAGCCCAATTGCTTAGGTTACCATTATTGGTGCTTGGAATTTGTAAGTCAATAAATCGCTCCTTAAATATGTTATTAAGGCTAGGTGGTGGTTTAATGTTATCTGGAACTGAAAACGATAGTCCGTGTGCTTGACCGAAGCCGTGATAGGGATCTTGACCCAAGATGACAAGCTTTACTTGATGAAAAGGAGTAAGATTAAGAGCGTTAAAAATTTGGGGAGTGGGCGGAAAAATTTTGATACCAGAAGAAATTTCTGCAATAAGAGTTTCTTTGATTCCGATAAAATAAGGACTAAGAAAATCACCATTTAGAACCTCTAACCAAGATGAATCTATTACTGGTTTGATTTCTGTCATTGTATCAGTTTACTTACTAGGTTATTTATATTTGCCTTATCGGCGAAATTATGATACCACAAGGCAGTGACATTGCAATATTAGGTGCTGGAGGCTTGGGCAGAGAGATTTTCCTATTATTATCAGTTATCAATTCTCATAAAAAATCAATCTTAATAAGGGGATTTTATGATGATGGTATTTCTATAAGCGCAAATAAATTGCCTGCTCCATTGCTTGGGAATATAAACAGCATACCACAGCATAAAATTACAACATTAATCCCTGCATTCGGTTTGCCAAAAACTAAAATTAACGTATTAAATAGCCTTAACTTAGATTTATATAATTTTCCCACAATTATTCATCCAACTCTTGAACTCAGTAGTGAATATCAAAATGTCATAATTGGAAAAGGAAGTATAATAACACAGGGAAATATGCTTACTTGCGACATTACAATTGGTGACTTCGTATTGATAAATCAAGGATGTAGCATAGGGCACGATGTGAAAATAGGAAATTATACCAGTATTATGCCTGGCTGTATGATTAGCGGAAATGTGACTATTGGCAAAAATGTATTCCTCGGTACAGGAGCTGCCATTATAAACGGAGTAAACATAGCTGATAATGCTACAATTGGGGCAGGTGCAGTTGTAAATAAAGACGTTGAAGAAGGTGATACCGTAATGGGAATACCTGCTAAAATAAGGAATATATTATAGTTATGAGGATTAGGGTATTGGGTTCTGGCACATCTCACGGTATTCCACAATTAAATTGTAGTTGCTATGTCTGTTCTAGTGCTGATACACACGACAAACGATATAGAAGTAGCATAATAATAGAACACCCTAATAATATAAATTGGGTAGTTGATACTGGACCGGACTTTAGAAGTCAAATGTTGCAACAACCACATATACATAGCCTTAGTGCGTTGTTTTTTACTCACGAGCATAAGGACCATACCTCTGGTTTAGATGACGTACGTGCGTACAGTTATAATTATGAAGATGGACTAAATGTATATGCACAACAACGAGTTTGTGATAATATTAAAATGTGTTACGGGTATATATTTACAGAAAAAACTTATCCCGGCATACCAAGGCTACAACTAATACCTATTCAAGAAAATACCCCTATCATAGTTGATGGAATAGAAGTAACACCAATTGCAGTAATGCACTACAAGTTACCTATATTGGGATTTAGAATTGGGGACTTCGCATATATTACTGACGGTAAATATATTACAGATCAGGCTTTAGCATTATTGCAGGGATTAAAAGTCCTAATATTAAATGCATTAAGAATAGAGCCTCATTTATCACATTTTAATTTAGAGGAAGCTATAGAAATGGCAACTAAAATAGGTGCTGAGAATTCCTATTTTACCCACATCAGCCATCAACTGGGACTTCATTCTCAGGTTGATCTTAAATTACCAAAGGGAATGCATTTGGCATTTGATGGCCTAACAATTGACCTATAGTTATGGAAGAAGAAAAAGATTTGGTCAATTCTCAAACTTTCTTGTTTGATTTAATATCCCAACTTCGGTCACTATTTATTGGTAATGTTATAGTTAGCCTTAACTATCACAAGAACTTTCTATATTCAATTAGCTGTGACAACGAATTAAATATATGGATAAACTTAAAGCATAAATCATTTTTGTGGGTGAGTAATGATTTTAATACAGACTACACCAGAACCATTTTACAGCTTGATGAAAAGCTAATGAACTTTTACTTGGTTGATAATGATCGGATTGCAGTCATTAAAACAACTAAGCACATTATCTTAATTAAATTATTTGGGAAAAATGGAAATCTTATTATTTTAGACCAAGTGTCTCATAATATATTTATTGCTAAGAAAACTATAAAAGCTGATCAAGATTCAACCCGATTAAAACTGGAACCTGCACTTCCCTCACTTTATATAAAGTCCCATTACACAATCGTTTTGGGTGAAGAAATGCAAGGTAAAGTGTTGGTTAAGTGGCCTAAAATAATTGAAGATAAGCTTAATGTTGTTGTTGATAAATCTATTATAGATATTATGATAGAGTATGCATTCTCTTACTACAAATGCAAAAATGTAAATGAATTAAGAGTAGAGCTGCTAGAGCCAATGCAACTAGAATATAACAGTTTGCAAAAGAAAATAAGAAGCAACCTAGCCTCACTGAATGAATTTAATCAAGCTGATAAATATACTCGACTAGCAGATAACATAATGGCCAATCTGCATATGCCAATGATGAATCAAATAATCGAAAATGCAATTGACATTTATACAAGTGACATAATAAACATAGAGATAAAGAAAAAACTAAATCCTCAAGACTATGCTGGAACTTTGTACAAAAAGGCAAAAAATTATGCTAAAGAATTAGATTTTAAACGAATACAATTAGCGCAAAACCAAATAAGAGAGAAACAATTAGAACAGAAAATTCAGCATTATGTGAACGAATTCCAATTAAAAAACCTGAAAAGAATTACCAATCGGACTGAAAAGGAAGCTGAAGATTCATTCAAGAAATACGACGAATATCTATTTATGAATTTCAAAATAAAAGTTGGAAAAAATGCTGAAGGGAATGATGATATTAGGCGATTAAGTAAAAAAGATGACCTTTGGTTTCACGCAAAAGATGTAGCAGGTTCTCACGCCATTATTTCTAATAAACAACAACAGAACTATCCTAAAGAGTTAATAGAATTTGTAGCATCAATTGTATTGCTAAAGAGTAAAAATGTAAATGCATCATTAGCACCTGTTAGTTATACAGCTTTAAAATATGTACGGAAACCTAAGGGCGCAAAACCAGGGCAAGTGATAGTTTCTAAAGAAAGCACTGTACTTATTGGTCCAGCAAATAAAGAGGAAATTAAGAAATATCTGGTGGCGTAATTTTATTCTCGTGTAGCGATTGCATCACTATCTTAGCCTTTGCTTTTCCCACCACACTAGCTATTTCACCTTCAGTTGCTTCTTTTAGTTTTTTAATAGACTTAAATTCTGCTAATAACTTTCTGGTTGTTTCCTCTCCAATACCGTGAATATCTTCTAATCCACTGTGCAGGTTTACCTTGTTTCTTTTTTTTCTATGGGCTGTAATCCCAAATCTATGTGCTTCATCTCTGGCACTTTGTATCAGTTTTAGTGTTCTACTTTTTTTACTTATCAACATAGGGTATGGGTCACCAGGTTTGTATATTTCCTCTAATCTTTTTGCTATGCTAATTATTTCTACTTGCCCAAATACACCTACATTTTTCAGACCTGTAACTGCTGCACTTAGTTGACCTTTACCTCCGTCTATTATTATTAATTGTGGTAGGGGGGTTTGCTCATTTAACATTCTGGAGTACCTTCTGGTTACGGCCTCTGTCATAGTACCAAAATCATCGGGACCTTCTATAGTTTTGACATTAAAGAACCGGTAATCTTTCTTGCTTGGTACGCCATTTTTAAAGACTACTATTGCCGAAATAGGAAAACTGCCTTGAAAATTACTGTTGTCAAAACACTCTATATGATAAGGAATTTCAACGAGATTTAGGTCATTTTTTACCAGCGTCAGAAGCTCAATGTTTTTACGACGGTCTTTATTTAGTTCATTCGACTTAAGTTTATCTTGAAAATATTGAAACGCATTTTTCAGACTTAACTCAATTAATTTACGTTTATCACCCAGTTTCGGAACTGTAATTCTAATGTTTGGTATCTCTATCGGAATTGGGAAAGGTAGTAATACTTCACGACTATTACTCTCATATTTTTCTCTAAAGCTTACTATGGCCAGCTGTATTATATCCTCATTACTTTCACCTATTTTCTTGCGAAATTCTACTGTGTCAGTTGTAATAATAGCTCCATTTTTAATTCGCATATAATTAACGAACGCAAAAGATTCATTAGAATACATACTGAAAGTATCTACTTGATCTATCAAAGGATTTACTACCGTAGATTTAGCTTGGAATTTACCTAATATTTCTAGTTTTTCCTTGTATAACTGAGCATTTTCAAAGTCAAATAATTCTGCTAATTCTTTAATGCAGTTTTTGAAATGAACTTCTACATCTTTTAGATTTCCTTTAAGCACATTCCTTATTTGATTCAGATTAATCTCATAATCTTTAAGGCTTTGCAATCCCTCACAGGGTCCTTTACATAACTTAATGTGATACTCTAAGCAAACTTTAAATTTCCCGGCTGCAATATTAGGTTCGTTTAGTGCCAATTTACAACTTCTAGTAGGGAATAGTTTCTTTACCAATTCTAGAACCATTCTCATACTACCTACATTAGCATATGGTCCATAGTATTCTGAGCCGTCATCTATACGTTTTCTAGTTGGAAATACTCTAGGGTAGGGTTCGTTTTTAATTACGATGAAAGGGTAGGTCTTATCATCTCTTAGATTTACATTATACCTTGGTTGAAATTTCTTAATTAAGCTATTTTCTAACAATAACGCATCATACTCGGTATTTACTATGGTGTATTCTATCTGCCTTATTTTGCTTACCATCACCCGAATGCGATAGCTTAAATCGTTTTTATTGACAAAATAACTGGCAACTCGTTTTCTTAAACTTTTGGCTTTGCCAATATATAGTATCTTTTCGTCAACATCTATAAATCTATAAACGCCAGGGTTTAAGGGTAAATTTCTAATTTGCTCTTTTAGCTTTTCTGCGCGTTCATCCATTCCAATATTTTAGTTCTACTTTTTTGTACAATGATTATAGGCCTTATTCTGTTTAGCTACAGGTCAGTTTGTACATCTAAATTTACATCCATTGGTTTATCTAGGTCGTCATATTTTTGACAATTAATCTCAATTGACATATTATTTGGTTTTATCCAATCACGAGTAGGGTCAAAACTTAAACTCTTGTCTGCATACAATTTTTTTACAAAGTACGACCATACTGGCATTGCCATTTCGGCACCTTGACCTTCATTTATACTGGTAAAGTGCACTGCAGGGTCTTCACATCCAACCCATATTCCCCCAGTTAATTGTGGAATTAAGCCCATAAACCATCCATCGGCTTGATTCTGAGTTGTCCCAGTTTTACCTGCCATTGGGTTCATTACGTGATATTTATAACGCATTCTACAAGCAGTACCATATAATCGACAGTTTAATACGCCTTGTAACAAGTTAAGCATTACGTAATTGGTGCCAGAGTCTAGCACGGTGTGTTGCTCTACAGTAAATCTTTGCTTTATAGTATTGTTCTTATCTCTAATCTCTGTAATGAATTGCGGTTTAATGTAGGTACCACCATTGTTAAATGTATTGTATGCACCTACCATCTCAAACAGCGATATATCTGCAACACCTAGGCAAAGTGACGGATAAGGATCAAGTTTGGCAGTAATACCAAATTGCTTTGCAATCTCGATAACTGGCTTTACCCCTATTTCTTTTATTAACCTAGCTGTAATTTTATTTACAGATCCAGCTATAGCTCTAAACAAGGTCATCATTTGACCCTCACCCACATTATCACTATTTTTCGGCGCCCAATTATCATAGTTTTCAAAAACCACTGTTGTGTTTGGATAAGTCTGACAAGGGCTAATTCCATTTTGAATTGCGGCTGTATATACAAAAGGTTTAAATGTAGAACCTACTTGTCTAGTTGCTTTAGGATCGCAATGGTCATATTGGAAATATTTTAAATCAAGCCCACCTACCCAAGTTTTAATGTTACCGGTTGTAGGCTCTACAGATATGAATCCTGGTTGTAAAAAATATTTATAATATTTAATGCTGTCCATTAGTGACATAATTGTGTCTTTTCCTTTAGATGAATTGTATTGATACACATTCATTTTATGTGGTCTGTTAAACACAACATTTATTTCTTTCTGTATGTCAGCTTCTTCTTTACCTGCATCCTTATATTCTTTATATAATTCTTTATATAATTCTGATCTTTTCTTTGTTCTATCTAAAATGTCTGGTGCTTCAGACCAAGGTTTAGTCTTGCTACTACTAAATTGTTTGTAGAATGCAGCCTGCTTTATTCTCATATGTTCTGCAACTGCTTCCTCAGCATATTTTTGCATACGGCTGTCAATAGTAGTATATATTTTAAGTCCATCTGTGTAAAGATCAACGTTATTGTCTTTTGCCCAATCATTTAGAAATTGCCTTAAGTACTCTCTGAAATACGTTGCAATTCCTGTAACGTGGTCTAGCATTTGTATTTCACCTACATTCAAATCTGATTTTTGATATTTTACCTTTTCTATTTCAGTTATGTACCCGTACTTTTCCATTTGGCTTAGTACAATGTTTCTTCTTTTTTTAGCGGCTTCTGGGTGATTTTTAGGATTATATCTACTAGGAGCTTGCAATAAACCAATTAAAAATGCTGACTCATTAGGACTAAGATTCGCAGGTAATTTCTTAAAATATGTATAGGCGGCACTTTTAATACCTACTGCATTATTTCCAAATGGCACCGTATTTAAATACATTGATATTAATTCCTCTTTAGTATATAACCTTTCAAGTTTTACGGCCATTACCCACTCCTGCAATTTTCTTACATATAAACTTAGAGTTCCAGATTTATGCCTAGGGAATAAGTTCTTAGCTAGTTGTTGAGTTATAGTACTAGCGCCCTGACGCTTACCAATTAAGTTATATGGTATTATAGTTAGTGTGCGACTAAAGTCTATACCTGTGTGATTAAAAAATCTGGTGTCTTCTGTGGCTATCAGTGCATCTTTAAGTGATGGACAAAGTCCATAGTAATTTATTGGTTCTCTATTAGATAAATAATATTTACCTATCATTACGCCATCAGCAGAGAATATCTGTGTTGCCAATGGCAACTTTGGATTCTCTAGTTTTCTTGTATTAGGTAGTTCGCCCATTAATTCAAACGATATCAAGGTAAAAATGATAACAGGAATTAATAACAATACACCCCCAACTATCCAAATTTGCTTTATAAATTTAAATCTAAACTTACCCGATTTAGAACCATTAGTATTATTAAAATTATTTGTAGTCATCATTTTAAAAACTTAGTTCGAAAATACTGTGTATATCCATCGACGTCTTTATTTTTATAGAATGAAGAAAAGTTTTTTACTGATATTATAACATCTCTATATTCACCTAATGACATATTCTCATAGAAACCAGGTCTTTTAGATAGTGTTTGGTGATAAGCAAACGCTTCTTTTTCATTTGCAAAGCCAGTTACATATATCAGTTGATTTTTTTCGTCAAGTAGCGATCCCGAAACCTGCAAATTCATCTCTGCTAAGTTTTCGTTATTGTAGTTAGATAACTCTGTCCTAGGTATGGCACTATTTACAGAGGATGAGACTATTAATACAAAATAATAGGCATCATCTGGATTATCTACATAGGTAATGACTGCAGGCTGTTTTGGTAATTCCTTTGGTTTATTTACTTGGTCATATTTTACAGCAGAGTCTTTTCTATTGTCAAGTTTTTGAGTCAACTGGTCATCAGGGTTTTGAGGCTGGTTATTTTCTGGTTTTTTGGTCAAACTGCTATCTTTCTTAGGCAATTTATTCAAGTAATCAATTAATTGTACAGCTTGTGCTGCTAATGGGTCAGTTGGATAGTTTTCACTGAATGACCTCAAGCTATCTATTATTTTGTAGCTATTATCATTCTTATATAGGCATAAATATTTTAGATATTTTAGCTTAGGTCTTAAATAGTTATTTTTAAATTTTTGGTTAGCCTCTGATTCTAGTGCTTCAATTTTTTTACAATCTTTCGCTATACTAGCTTGATAGGCCTCAGCATACAATTCTTCTAATTCGGATATTTTTCCGTTGTCCTTAATGTTTAAACTTACGGTTTTATTAGGATTTAAAATTAGGTCTGCATAAGTAGAGCCTGCATAATTAGCTAATACCAACTGTTTATAAAATTTAGCTTGAGTACTATCTCCTTTTTGTAAGTTAATCAAGTATAGATTATAAGCTGAGGCAGCAGCATTTCCTCCATCAGGAAACCTGGCTAAAGAAGATTTAAAACTTTCAGAAGCTTTATCAAAATCTTTCAACCTAGTAAAGTATATGTTTCCCATGGTGTAAAGGGCATTATCTACTTCTCTTAACATCAGATTTCTTTGACTATTATTTTTAGGTAAATACTCATAATATTTCTCTAGCGATGTTGGTAAAACTTGTCTATTATTTTGTGCTGATCTATTTGGGTTTCCAGCTGAATCAATTACTTCTTTTTTTACTTTAGCTGCTCGTTCAGTCCTCCAGTTGTCAACATTATCTCTATCTCCCCATTTATTTCTAAAAATTATTTGACCTTGTTTAAGTGCCGATGGATTATAGAAATATTTCATTCCATTGCTAGCATCTGCCTCTAAGTTTGGCGCAATGAATTGATTTTGATTGGCACTAGAATACTCTTCGTTTTTGTTTTTTGCTTCTTGTATTCTTTTTGCTTCGTCAAGTTCTTTTTTGGCTAGATTCCTAATAAATTTATTTTGCTCAGCTGTATCTAGTAGGCTTATTCTTATCAAGCTATCATTTTGCTTGACTAATAATAAGTTTTTTATCAACTCGCTAAGTACCTCTTGTTGCAGTCTAAATAGATCTGCATTAGGGAAAGACTTATCTATAAATTTACTGGTACTATCATAGTATGCTTTAGCAGCAGGATAATTGGTTTGATTAAAATATAAATCACCTAAAGTCTTATATCCTAAGGTCTTTTGAACTCTATTATCATTGCCATATTGAATAGACAATTTGTAGAATTTAATGGCTGCAGGATAATTTTTAAATTTCTCCTCATTTTTACCTAAGGCATAGTAAATCTTGTCGAAGTAAGTTTTATTCTTCTCATCCTTTGTCATTTTAATTAAATACTTTCTTACCTCTTTTACATTGTCATCAGTTTCTGCTAAACCCAATTTAGCCTGAAAAGCCAATTCATAAGGCGGGTTGTGTTTAATGACATAGCGAAAGTTTTTTACAGCATTTTTATCTTGACCCAGTTTTTGTTGTATCTGTGCAATAATAAAATGAAGTCGATTTTTTTCTCTTCTAGTTTTGTGATAGGGAAGTGCTTCAGTTATCAACTTTATAGCTTCCTTATGGTCTTTTGCATCAGCACGTGCTATTAAGTATTGAGCCTTAATCAATTTGAATGTGGACCAATCACGTTCTGATAGTTTGCTTTTCTTTTCTTGTATAGTATTTAATTGGATTTGGGCCTCGTCTAGTTTATTTAATTCTACGTAAGATCGTGCTATCCAAAGTATAGATTGCTGCCCTGAATATTCTTTAAAATATTTATCAGCTATGTAACTAAATGACTCTATTGCAGAGAAGTAATCCCTTTTATAAAAATAGGTCTTGGCAACCAAGAAATAGCAATCATCTATCCATTTACTATTAGGATGTTTTGCAGTGACTTTGGCACATTTGCGACTAATTATCTCCATATCTCCTAGATATGTTTTGGCAGTAGCCTCTACAGTTGTAGGGAAAATAGGAAGGATATTACTATAATTATCTACATATTCGTCGAAAATGCGCAACTCTGTAACCCGCATTTTTTCTTTTGCATTAAAATACCCATTAAACCTAGATGTTAGATTGTGGTAAAATCGACCCGCGCCTGTATCGTTTAATGATTTACAACCACTGATGCAGAGCAATAATAAGGCAAGGAAAATGATCTGCTTAGCAGATGTGATAGACTTCAAATTTTAATTAAACTTACTTTAGCGTAGATGTATATCCAAAGGCAAATTTATTTCAAATAGGGTAATGTTATTAACTTAACTGTAAACAATGTGATACATTATTAATTCCTTAAGTTGCATTCAAATATAAATATATAGCAATGAATCAGCCAGAAAATGACATAAAATCTAAAATGACTGACGCAAAAGACAAAAAAGCAATAATGAAATACGCTGGTGCCGGCTTTCAAATAGTTGCTCCTGTGCTACTTGGAGTTTTAGTTGGTACTTGGTTAGATAATTATTTTGAAACAAGGGGTAAATTGTATACCATCGTTTTGTCAAGCCTAATGATTGTTTTAGCTTTGTACTTGTTTTTAAAACAGTTCTTCAAATCTTGAAGCTATCACCCTCCAGTCAGTTCATCCTAAGGTTTAGTCTATATATAATAGGTATTGCTTGCATTGCAGCTTTTCCTGTTTACAAATATTTAGACCCAGCACTTATATTAGGTTTAGTATATAGTTTAGGCTTATTTTATGTGTTAACCATAGTGAGTTATCTTATGGTTCAACGTAATGTAAATAAAGATGGGCTAGGATATTTGAATGCTTTCTTATTTGGAATGGTTGTAAAAATGTTTGTTTCGTTAATTTTTTTTCTAATCGTATATAAACAGTTCAAAAACAAAGAAATAGAATTTGCAGTTTGCTTTTTTGTAAGCTATGCTGTCTGTACTTTTTTTGAAGTGTACTATTTAATGGCTAAATTGCGCCAAATTTGATATGTTAGGTAACTGGAAATATAAGAGATTTACTCACAAAACCTATTTTAAACGGTTTTTTTTTCTTTTTTTACTTACTTCTTCTTTATTAGCTAGGGCTGGAAGCGGAGAAACTAAAAATGGAGACCAAGAAAAGTACGATGTTAAAGAACATACTTCTCATCACTTACTTGATCAGTATAGTATAGATTTCTATGAGAATGAAGATGGTTCTCAAGTTGGGTTTGCATTGCCTAGAATATTATATGCAACTGCAACTGGTCTTAAATTTTACGGAAGTACAGAGTCAGCATTAAATGATGGTTGGAGAGAAGCTCACGAGTTTGACCACGAAGCTGGACACGGCGACTTACTTGTTCCACAATCTTATAACACATTATCTGCACTAAGGCACGAGTCTGAAATGACAACTGCCCCAAATAAAAAAGCTGCTGTAAAAAAATATGACGCTGCACTTACCCAAGCCAAACCTTTCGATTTCAGCATTACAAAGGCAGTTTTCTATATGTTTTTAGCAGCAATATTACTTTTATTAGTATTTTCATCTGTCGCAGGCTATTACAAAAGAAGAGAAGGTCAATCACCAAAAGGAGTTCAATCATTCTTTGAACCAGTTATCGTATTTGTAAGAGATGAAATAGCTAAAGAAAACATAGGCCACGGGTATGAGCGCTTTATGCCTCTATTGCTTACTATGTTTTTCTTCATCTGGTTTTTAAATCTACTAGGTATGATGCCATTTTCTGGCAACGTAACTGGAAACATATCAGTAACATTGGCGCTAAGTATTATTACACTGGTTGTAGTAAACTTCTCTGCCAAAAAGACTTATTGGAAACACATTTTGTGGCCTGACGTACCTCACGGTGTTAAGCCAATTATGGTTCCATTAGAGATTATCTCCATATTTACTAAGCCATTCGCATTAACCATTAGGTTGTTTGCTAACATTAGTGGCGGACACATTATTACGATTTCACTACTTAGCTTAATATTTATATTTGGCGAGAATGGTAAAAATATGGTAGCAGGTTGGGGCGTCGGAATATTTACTTCAGTATTTATTGTAGCCATTGATTTGTTAGAGCTATTTGTAGCTCTACTACAAGCTTATGTATTTACAATGTTAACTGCAGTATTTATAGGTCAGGCAGTAGAGGAACATCATTAAGTCAATAATTACATTTTTTTAACTCAAATATTTTAATAGTATGTTACTTCAAGAAGTAGTAAAATCATCTGCGGAATTGTATGGTTTAGGTGCAGGTATCGGTGCAGGTTTAGCTGCATTGGGTGCAGGTTTAGGTATTGGTCGTATTGCAGGTTCAGCAACTGAAGCAATTGCACGCCAACCTGAGGCTGATGCAAAAATTCGTGGCGCGATGATCTTAGCAGCAGTACTTATCGAGGGTGTAGCCCTTTTCGGTGAGGTTGTTTGTATCATCTTGGCCACTAAATAAGGCTAACAAATAAGTGTTCACAGATGCGGTTGGCATCTGTGGCACTTTCCTTAAGAAACTTATACTTTTAAAAGAAAAATAGTTAAAATAAAACTAAGATACATATATGAACAACGCTATATTACTTGCAAACCCTTTGATTAACCCTAAAATAGGTTTAATGTTTTGGACTTTAGTCACCTTCATAGGGCTATTAATCGTTTTAAGAAAATTTGCTTGGAAACCCATACTAGAAGGGTTAAAACAAAGAGAGACCAGCATACAGTCAGCACTAGATGAAGCAAAAAGAGCCAAAGAAGATATGACTTTGTTGAAGAATGAAAATCAAATCTTGCTACAAGAAGCTAGACAAGAAAGAGATATAATAATGAAAGAGGCAAAGGAAATTAAAGAGAAAATACTAGCTGACGCACACAATCAGGCAAAAGATGATGTAGCTAGAATGACAGCACAAGCTCGTGAATCTATTGAGAAAGAAAAATTATCAGCACTTAGAGAGTTAAAAGACAAAGTTGTTGAGTTAAGTATAGAAGCAGCAGGTAAAATATTGCAAACAGAGCTAAGCAGCGAGAATAAGCAGAAAGAATTGGTAGGCAAATACATTAATTTAGAGCAAAACAACTAAATGTCTAACCTAAGAGTAGCTGCCAGATATGCTAAATCTTTATACGAATTAGCAAAAGAAAAAGGGCAAGTAGATGCAATAGAGGCAAATGCAGTTAACTTTATAAAAGTTGCGAATGAAAGCAGAGAGTTTCTTAGTGTATTGAGAAGCCCAGTCATTTTCGCTGATAAAAAGAAAGCAATTATAGACCGAATATTAGGTGATAGTATGCACCCAATTACAAAAAGCTTTATAACTATAGTGGTTAGAAAAAATAGAGAGAAAGTCCTTGACCTTATCTTCAAGACCTTCATTGAAATGGTAAATGAAGATAAAGGCATAGTACAAGCTAAACTAATAACTGCTGTAAAAATTGGTGCTGAAGAAAAAGAGAGACTAACCAAATTAGTTTCTGATAAAATTCATAAAACCATTAAACTTCAAGAAGAAATTAACCCTGAAATATTGGGCGGTTTCATAATTAAATACGACGATAAACTATTAGACGCTAGTGTATCATCTAGATTAAAAGCAATGCGTCTTCATCTTTTAAATAATAATTAATACTCTTTAATATAATGATTCAAGTCAGACCCGATGAGGTTTCAGAAATTCTTCGTCAAGAACTATCTGAATTCAAATCAGAAACAGAATTACTAGAAGTCGGTACCGTTTTACAAGTAGGTGATGGTATAGCCCGTATATATGGTTTAAATTCAGTACAAGCTGGAGAGCTTATAGAATTTAACAACGGTGTGCAAGCTATAGTACTTAACTTAGAGGAAGATAACATTGGTGCCGTATTATTAGGTAGTACTCAAGGTATTAAAGAGGGAGATACAGCTAAAAGAACAGGTCGTATAGCCTCTATTCAAGTAAGTGACGGTATGATAGGCCGTGTAGTAAATACAATTGGTCAAGCCATAGACGGTAAAGGTCCTTTAACAGGTGACAAATACGAAATGCCACTTGAACGTAAAGCACCAGGGGTTATATTTCGTGAACCAGTTACAGAGCCTATGCAAACTGGTCTTAAAGCTATTGATGCAATGATTCCAATTGGTCGTGGACAAAGAGAGTTAATCATCGGTGATCGTCAAACAGGTAAAACCACTGTTGCATTAGATACAATCCTTAACCAAAAGGAGAACTATGAAAAGGGCACTCCAGTATATTGTATATATGTAGCCATTGGGCAAAAAGCATCTACAGTAGCTAACATCGTAAAAGTATTAGAAGAAAAAGGTGCTATGCCTTACACAGTTATAGTATCTGCAACTGCATCAGACCCTGCTCCATTACAATTCTACGCTCCCTTTGCGGGTTGCGCTATTGGTGAGTTCTTTAGAGATAGAGGCTTCCCAGCACTTATTGTTTATGATGATTTGTCTAAACAAGCAGTAGCCTATAGAGAGGTTTCGTTACTTCTTAAACGTCCTCCAGGTCGTGAGGCATATCCAGGAGACGTATTTTATCTACACTCAAGATTATTAGAGCGCGCAGCTAAAATAGTAAACGATGATAGCATTGCTATGGGTATGAATGATTTACCTGAATCTATTAGGCCATTGGTAAAAGGTGGTGGTTCATTAACTGCACTACCAATAATTGAAACACAAGCTGGTGACGTATCTGCATACATCCCAACTAACGTTATCTCAATCACAGACGGACAAATATTCTTAGAGTCAGACTTGTTTAACTCTGGTATTCGTCCTGCAATTAACGTAGGTATATCTGTATCTCGTGTAGGTGGTAATGCGCAAATTAAATCGATGAAGAAAGTAGCTGGTACATTAAAACTAGACCAAGCTCAATTTACATCACTTGCAGCATTCTCTAAATTTGGATCTGACCTAGATGCGACTACAAAATCAATTTTAGATAAAGGTGCAAGAAACGTAGAGATTTTAAAGCAAAATCAATTTAGCCCAGTACCAGTAGAAAAACAAGTAGCCATCATTTACCTAGGGGTAAAGGGTCTATTAGTTACCGTTCCAATAGAACGGGTTACAGAATTTGAAGAGCAATACCTTGACTTATTAGAGAATAAGTTTCCACAAGTTTTGGCTGAGTTAAAGAAAGGTAAAATTGACGACAACTTGACCGGTCAACTAGAGGCTGCAGCTAAGGAAATCTTACCTTCTTATAAATAGTCAACTGATAATGGGCGTAAAGCCGTAAGCTAAATGGGAAATTTAAAAGAAGTACGAAATAGAATAGCATCAGTTAAATCTACACAGCAGATAACAAAAGCTATGAAAATGGTTTCTGCTGCAAAGTTGAGAAAGGCACAACAAAGAATTGTGTTAATGAGGCCATATGCTGTAAAGCTTAAGCAAATGCTATCTCAACTTTCTGCTAGTCTAGAGGGTTCAGAAGCCCTGAAGTTTTATGAAGCTAGACCAGTAAAAAATGTATTAGTTATCGTAATTAGTGCAGATAGGGGTCTTGCAGGTTCATTTAATAGTAGCATTGGTAAAGAGGCAATTAGATCGCTAAAAGGTAAATATCAGAATATAAAGGTTGATATCGTAACCGTAGGTAAAAAGGGAAGAGACGCAATTATTAGAGCCAACTTTACGCCTTTTCAGGAGAATAATGGCTTCTTTAATAAACTGACTTATGAAGCTGCCGAAAGCATTGCAGAGTATGCAATGCAAAGCTTTATAGATGGTAAGTATGATGTTGTAGAATTGGTGTACAACCAGTTTAAAAATGCAGCTATATTCCTAACTACTTCTGAGCAGTTTTTACCTATTCAAGAAAATTCTGAGGAGGGTAAATCTCAGTTTAATGTGGACTATATTTTTGAGCCTAGCAAAGAGGAAATTGTAGCACAACTAGTTTATCAAAGCTTAAAAATTGATTTTTTTAGAGCAGTATTAGAATCCAACGCCGCAGAACACGGAGCAAGAATGACTGCAATGGATAAAGCAACAGAGAATGCTAGTGATTTATTAAAAGATCTGAAACTGAGATATAACAGGGAACGTCAAGCAGCTATTACTAATGAAATATTAGAGATAGTAGGCGGTGCGAAAGCATTAAATTCTTAATCAAGTATTTACTATATATAGCCTTAACTGTTAGTTCAGCTAAGGCTTTTTTTATGACTTAACCTTTGCCGTGGCTAACCCAACTGGTTGATGCCTGACCAAAAAATATAACTGCATAAAACAATATATTTAGCAAAACCAAAAGCAGTGAAATGCAGTTACCAGATACGTGTTTACTGCCCTTATATATGCCTAAAGCCATAACAATGACACCTAAAGAAAATACAGTTAAAGAGAAATATAGAATTGGAATATTGGCCCTAACAAACATTAAATAGAACGTAGAAACAAAGGAAACTACCTGGCAGACTAGTGCGATAGCATAAAAATAACGAACCATATTTTGCAAAGGTATTATTTGACCCTAACACATATTTATAAATCAATAATATATCTACTGCTTTATAGGAATGGGTATATTTGTATAGGGCTTCATTATATTTATATTATATGCATTATTACAGTTTAGGTCATATTCCACCTAAAAGGCATACTGTTTTTAGACAGGAAAACGGCAATTTATATTCTGAGGAGTTGTTTTCTACAGAGGGGTTCTCTAATAACTACTCTTTGCTATATCACATTCATCCCCCTACTAGAATTAAGTCAATTGCAGACAGCATTGACCTTAGCCCAGAATTGCAGACTAAAAACAATATGCAACATAGAAGCTATGCTACATTTGATATTAAGTCTGATGATGATTATTTAAAGGGGCGTACACCTTTGCTTTTAAATAACGATTGCCTAGTAGGAACAGTAGCACCTAAGGTAAGTATGGATAATTACTTCTTTAAAAATGCAGTTGCAGATGAGGTCTTATTTATACATCAGGGTAGTGGTATATTACATACAGCATTTGGTGAAATTGCATTCGGCTATGGTGATTACTTAGTCATTCCTAGAGGGGTAATTTATCAACTTACTTTTGATGATGCCAATAACAGAATACTTTATATAGAGTCAAATAGCCCAATCATAACACCTAAGCGTTATCGCAGTCCTTATGGTCAACTCCTTGAGAATTCACCGTTTTGTGAGCGTGACATTCGTAAGCCTGCTAATTTAAAAACTCACGACGAAGAGGGTGATTTCTTAGTATATATTAAAAAGCAAAACGAGTTATTCCCATATACCTATGCCAACCATCCTTTTGACCTAATAGGTTGGGACGGAGCCACATACCCCTACGCATTCTCAATCCACAACTTTGAGCCAATAACGGGTAGATTACACCAACCCCCTCCAGTACATCAAACGTTTGAGGCCCACAATTTTGTGATATGCTCATTTGTACCAAGACTATATGATTATCATCCAGATAGCATACCTGCCCCGTATAATCACAGTAATGTAGATAGCGACGAAGTGTTGTATTATGTTGATGGTGACTTTATGAGTAGAAAACACGTGGTAAAGGGGCAAATAACTCTTCACCCAATTGGTATTCCCCACGGGCCACACCCAGGAACAGTAGAGAAAAGCATTGGTCAAAAGGAAAATAAGGAATTAGCTGTTATGGTAGATACCTTTCATCCACTATGGATAACTAAAGCCGCCGAAGGTGTTGAAGATAAGTCGTACTTTCAAAGCTGGTTACATTAAAAATTACAATTAAAGAAAAATTATAATATGGAAACTTTAGAAAAAGCACCACAAAAGACAATGGCGGACGATTTCTTACCCCTATTAGGTACAGATTATTTAGAACTATATGTAGGCAATGCTAAGCAGGCTGCATATTATTATCAGGCAGCTTGGGGTTTTCAGCCTCTGGCGTATTCTGGTCTTGAAACGGGAAATAGAGAGCAAGTGAGTTATGTTGTTAGACAAGGTAAAATCACCATAATGCTGACCACCCCACTTAATAGCAAAAATCCTATTAACGATCACCTGCGCAAGCACGGTGACGGTGTTAAGGCATATGCCATTACAGTAGATGATGCAACTCTATCGTATAAAGAAACTACTGATAGGGGTGGTATATCTTATTTAGAGCCAACTACATATCAAGATGAGAACGGAAAAGTAGTGGTTTCTGGTATTAGAACCTATGGTGATGTTGTAAATCTATTTGTAGAGCGTAGCGAATACGATGGTGTATTTCTTCCTGGCTTTAAAGCTTGGAATCCAGTATTTAGGGCACCAGAGTCAGGAATTAAACACGTTGACCACGCAGTGGGAAACGTTGAATTAGGTAAAATGAACGAGTGGGTTAGCTATTATGAGCGCGTAATGGGATTTTATAATCTAATCACTTTTGATGATAAAGACATAAGCACTGAATACTCTGCACTAATGAGCAAAGTGGTAAGTAATGGTAACGGTTACATTAAATTCCCTATCAATGAACCAGCTGAGGGTAAAAAGAAGTCTCAAATAGAAGAATATCTAGATTTCTATGAGGGCCCTGGCGTTCAACACTTAGCATTAGCAACAGAAGATATAATAGCTACTGTAAAAAACTTAAAAGCAAGAGGCATAGAGTTTTTAACAGTGCCATCATCTTATTATCAAGAATTGTATGATAGAGTAGGCTTGATAGATGAGGATATAAAAGCAATAGAAGAATTGAATATACTGGTAGATAGAGATGAAGAGGGTTATTTACTTCAAATATTCTCTAAGCCACTTGAAGATAGACCAACTTTATTTATAGAAGTTATTCAGCGTAAGGGTGCTACCTCATTTGGAAAAGGAAACTTTAAGGCTCTATTTGAATCTATAGAAAGAGAGCAAGAACTTAGAGGCAACTTGTAGCCACCATAAATAGTAATATTTTAAACAGAGGTACGTTAATTATTTGGCGTACCTTTTGTATTTCAATAAACAATAATATGAAAAAATACTTTCACATATACTTTGCTGGATTAGTTGTTTTATTAGTAGGTCTGTCTGCATTTACGTTAATTCCTATTACTCCTGATGAAACTGAGGGTAAAGCCATTCCAAGTGTTAAACTAAAAGACTTAGATGGTAAAGATGTTGACCTAAAGGAATTAACTGGCAAAGGCAAACCTGTTATCATTTCGTTTTGGGCAACTTGGTGCTCACCTTGTAAGAAAGAATTAGATAATATTAATGATATTATTGATGATTGGAAGAAAGAGTATAATGTTGAGGTGATAGCTGTATCAATTGATGATTCAAGGAACATAGCTAAAGTAGCACCCTATGCACGTGGTAAAAAATGGGACTTCACTATATTGACCGACGTAAATAGTGATAGCAAAAGAATGCTAAACTATGACAACGTACCCTACACCATAATTGTAGATAAAGACGGTAACATTGTGTATAAACATAGCAGTTATAAAGAAGGAGAGGAATCTTTACTGGAGGAAAAGTTAAAATCGTTAAAATAAATAATATTTTTATATTAACTTTGCACCTCTAAAATAGAATATAAAGTATAATGGCTCACCATAAATCAGCGATCAAGAGAATACGTCAAATTGAGACGCGTAGATTAAGAAATAGATATCAAGCTAAAACAACTCGTAATATGGTACGTAAACTACGTGCTACAAAAGATGTAGCTGAAGCTCAAAAATTATATATTGATGTTATCTCAGCATTAGACAAATTGGCGAAACGTGGTTTGATTCACAAAAACAACGCGTCTAACAAAAAATCAAGACTGGCTAAATTTGTTAATCAATTAAGTAAGTAGTATTGGTTAAATAATATCCCGTAAATATTTGGATATTAAATAAGCTAATATGAATATTGAAAATCCTGAACCACTGTATATTCCCATAAACAAACGGGAAGAATCTGATCGTCCACGTGAGAAATTAGAAACCTTAGGTGCCTCTGCATTATCTAATGCGGAATTATTAGCAATACTAATTAATACAGGTACAAAGAAGAAATCTGCAATTGATCTAGCCCAAGAACTACTTGGATTGGTAGGGGGAGAATTAGATAAGCTTCATATGCTTACCCCTAGGCAAATGAAAGAAATAAATGGAATTGGCAAGGCCAAAGCAACATTTATAGCTGCAGCCTTAGAACTAAGTAAGAGACGTAAAGGCGATTTTAATCTTCAAACTGAAAATCTACCGCAATATCCTGTTCATAAAGATGCTAAACTGAACGAGAGTAAGCCAGCAATTACCTCCAGTTTATCGGTTTTTGAGTACTATTCATATCAGTTTTTAGACTTGTTGCACGAGGAGTTTCACATTATACTTCTTAATAGGGCTAATCAAATCATAAAGGCAATTCAACTGCATAAGGGTACAACGACTTCACTTAGCATTGACTTAAAAATGATAATTAGAAATGTTGGTGATTATCAAGCCAGTGGCTTAATTATTTGCCACAATCATCCAAGTGGATCACTTAAACCTAGTCAGGTTGACATAGACGTTACTCATAGAATAAATGAAGTGTGCAAAATGATAGACTGTAATTTGCTAGATCATTTGATATTTTCAAACTCAGGCTACTATAGTTTTAAAGATCACAATATTTATTAGATCAGAAGTTTAGCCATCTGTTCTTGTACTTTCTTGGCCTCATCCATTGCTGTTTCTGCAAAGTTTTCATCGATACTAGCGTACAATATTTGTCGGCTGCTATTTATTAACAGGCCATAGTCTTGGTTTAACCCAGTAGCTAGTAAAGCTTGCAAATCACCCCCCTGAGAGCCAATACCTGGTACCAATAGAAAATGATTGGGTATTATCTCTCTTACTATTTGAAGGTAATCTGACTGTGTAGCACCTACAACAAACATCATATTATTCTCAGTACCTAGTTTAGCTGCTTTCTCTATTACAGTCTCAAATAAATATTTACCATCCTCTGTTTTTAGCTTTTGATAATCATAAGCACCTGCATTACTAGTTAGGCCTAACACTATGGTCCATTTGTCAGTATAATCTGTAAATGGTTTAATGCTGTCATACCCCATATATGGCGCAACTGTCACAGCATCAAAGTCAAAAGTCTCAAAAAAAGTTTTTGCATACATATCACTAGTGTTACCTATATCACCTCGTTTAGCATCTGCTATTTTTAACACATTGCTCGGTAATAGCTGAAGGGTTTTCTCCAAGGCATCCCAGCCCGCAACTCCGCCCCACTCGTAAAATGCTGTATTTATTTTATAGGCAACTGCGTAGGGTTCAGTAGTTTCAATAATTCGTTTGTTAAATTCAACCACGCCTTTCCAGGACTTTTCTATACCAATTGGTAATTTGTTTAGGTCTGTATCTAATCCAATAGTCAGCAACGATTTTTTGGTAACTATTTGATTAATCAATTCAGCTTTTTTCATTTTGCAAAAATATCTGTTATATGGCTTTAAACTACTGTGTAATTTTGCAGGGCAATGCATTTTTCTATAGATGGAATATTTAAGATAAATAATCAGCACGATTTTGAAGACTTATGTTTACAAATCTTTGCATTTCAATACAATAAAATTGACATATATAAGAAATATTGTAATCTATTAGGTAAGCATCCAGTTAATATTAATTCATACAGAGAAATTCCTTTTCTACCAATAGAATTTTTTAAAACGCACAAAATAGCTGGTCAAATAGACTCGGATACCAAATATTTTCAAAGTAGTGGGACAACTGGCCAACAGTTAAGTAAGCATTATGTAACAGATTTGAATATTTATGAATCATCGATAATAACCAACTTCCAGCAAAGCTTTGGACCTGTAGATCAATTCATATTTTTATCTTTATTACCTAACTATCTCAGTCAGGCTAATTCTTCATTAGTTTATATGATGAATTATCTAAACCATATATCTGGGAATGCAGATTCTAGCTTTTATCTCAATGATATTAAACTACTAATTAAGAGATTAAGCTATTATGAATCTGAAAATCAAAAAGTCTTTTTGACTGGAGTTAGCTATGCTTTATTAAACTTGGTTAAAGTGTATAATTCTCCACTTGCCAATACAATAATTATGGAAACTGGAGGAATGAAAGGGCGTGGAAAAGAAATAATTAGAGAGGAACTACACCATATTCTGCAATCTGCATATCCCTTAGCCCAAATTATCAGTGAATACGGTATGACAGAACTATTAAGTCAGGCTTACTATACTGGTAAAGGCTTTAAATGCCCGAATTGGATGCAAATATTAATTAGAGATATAAATGACCCCCTGCATCTGTTGGAAACAGGCGAAACAGGGGGCATAAATATAATTGATCTGGCTAATGTAAATTCCATCAGCTTCATCGCGACTCAAGATTTAGGTAGGGTATTACCTGATTCTACCATAAATGTTTTGGGCAGATTTGACAACTCTGATATTAGAGGATGTAATCTACTAGTTTAATTAAACTACAAGCTTCTTAAATCTTGGACGCTTTGGTTCTATATCACCTAAACGCTTTTTCTTAGCTTCTTCATATTCAGAATAGGTACCTTCATACCAGTACCATTGGCTGTCACCCTCATAAGATAAAATGTGTGTTGCAACCCTGTCAAGAAACCATCTATCGTGCGTTATAATTACTGCACATCCTGCAAAGTTTTCTAGGGCTTCTTCTAGCGCTCTTAGTGTATTTACGTCAATATCATTTGTAGGTTCATCTAGCAACAATACATTAGCCTCTTGCTTTAGAGTCATTGCTAAGTGTAACCTATTTCGCTCACCACCAGACAATACACCAACTTTTTTCTGTTGGTCTGCACCACTAAAGTTAAACTTACTTACGTAAGCTCTGCTGTTAATAGAACTTTTACCTAATATGATAATTTCATTTCCACCACTTATTACTTCCCATACTGATTTTTCTGGGTCTATTTCTTTGTGGGTTTGGTCAACGTAAGACATTACAACGGTATCACCAATGGTAATTTTACCTTGATCTGGTTGTTCTTCACCCATTATCATTCTAAACATTGTTGTCTTACCTGCTCCATTTGGCCCTATAATCCCAACTATACCGGCAGGTGGCAGGCTAAATGTTAAATCTTCAAGCAATATTTTGTCTCCAAATGATTTAGTTAAGCCTTCAACTTCTATAACTTTATTACCCAACCTTGGGCCATTTGGTATAAATATCTCTAGTTTTTCTTCTTTTTGCTTAGAATCTTCATTCATCATTTTATCGTAAGCGCCTAATCTTGCCTTACTTTTTGCGTGCCTCGCCTTTGGTGCCATTCGTACCCATTCTAACTCGCGTTGAAGTGTTTTCAGCCTTTTACTTTCAGACTTTTCTTCGTTTGCTAATCTTTTACTTTTTTGGTCTAACCAACTGCTGTAATTCCCCTCAAATGGAATTCCCTCACCTCTATCTAACTCTAATATCCATTTAGCTACATTATCTAAGAAATATCTATCGTGCGTTATTGCGATTACAGTGCCTGCATATTGTTGTAGAAACTGCTCTAACCAATCAATAGATTCTGCATCTAAGTGGTTAGTAGGCTCATCTAGCAATAATACATCGGGTTGTTTTAGTAATAATCTGCATAATGCTACACGTCTTTTTTCACCTCCACTTAAATTCTTTATCAACGCGTCACCATCAGGTGTTCTCAGCGCATCCATAGCACGCTCTAGCTTCACATCTATATCCCAAGCACCAGCTGCCTCTATTTGATCTATTAACTGGCCCTGACGCTCCATTAGTTTGTCCATTTTATCTGGATTGTTCAGATACTCATCTTCTCCAAACTTATTATTGACCTCTTCATACTCATTTAGTATGTCCATCACGTCCTGTACGCCCTCTTGAACTATCTCTTTTACCGTTTTAGTATCATCTAGTTTTGGTTCTTGCTCAAGGTAACCAACAGTATAACCAGGCGAAAAAACTACATCACCTTGAAACGATTTTTCGACGCCAGCTATGATTTTGAGTAGGGTAGATTTACCTGAACCGTTTAACCCTATAATTCCAATCTTAGCTCCATAGAAAAAAGATAGGTATATATTTTTTAAGACTTGTTTTTGAGGTGGATATGTCTTGCTGACATTCACCATTGAAAATATTACTTTATTATCACTCATTTAAATATCTATAACCTTTGAATTACTTCAAATAATAATTTGCAAAGGTACTGTTAGCCTGTAGCTAAGCAGAATAAAATAATTAAAAAAGAAAGAAAAACTTCGCTTTTAATTTATCACCATTGATATCATCAAATAAAAAGCCCAATAGATATTTCTATTAGGCTTTTTATTAAGTATTAAGAGTGTTAATCTTAGTTTTCGTCTTCGTGGTCGTGACCAATACCGTGTACGTGCCCGTGTTCTTTTTCCTCTGCAGTTGCAGCTCTAATTCCTTCTATTTTCACTTGAAAATTTAAGTCAACACCAGCTAAAGGATGATTACCATCAACAGTAATTTCTTCGCCTTCTACCTGTATAATTCTAAATATCATTTCACCTTCTTCAGAATTAGCCTCAAATTCAGCGCCTACTTCAAATTCAGCATCAGCAGGAAAATTAGTTTTATCAACTTTCATTATCATTTCCTGAACTATTGGACCATAAGCTTCTTCGCTTTCTATTCTTACATTTCTTTCATCTCCTACTGATAGATTATTTAATTCATTTTCTAAAGCAGGAATAATGTTTTCATATCCTTGTATGTATTCAAGTGGTTCACCTTCTGGTGATTGGTCTAAAATGTTCCCATTATCATCCATTAAGGTATAGCTGATAGATACAACACAGTCTTGGGTTACTTTTTCCATAATTTATTTAAGTTACTATAATGCTAATTATTTAAATGCAGTATTTAAATACTGCTTTCTCTGCGCAATTTACACCGTCTATAGCTGCGCTTACTATGCCACCTGCATAGCCTGCACCTTCGCCACAGGGATATAATCGTTGAATTCTAATGTGTTCAAAAGTATCATTTTGTCTTGGAATTCTAATAGGAGATGAGGTTCTACTTTCTGCGCCTACCATAATTCCTTGATTGCTATCAAAACCATCTATTTTTTTACCAAATTCTTTGAAACCAGCCTTAAATCTATCGGCCATTCCAGCAGGAAGTATTTCATTAAAATTTCTAGAAACTATTCCCGGTATGTAACTGGTAGATGGTAAAGATTCACTTAGTTTACAATGAATAAAGTCTCCAATTTTTTGAGCAGATGCAGTTTGAGTTTCGCCACTGCTTCTCCACATTGTTTGCTCAAACTCTGACTGAAGTTTTAGTCCAGCAAATACGCCGTATTCAGCAGTATGATGCTCCCAATCTGTTGGTTCAATAGCTACTACATAGCCACTGTTGGCATATTTACTATCTCTTCTAGATGGTGACATACCATTTACCACCAGTTCATTTTGTTGGGTTGCGGCAGCTACTATAAACCCCCCGGGACACATACAAAAACTATATACCCCTCTTGCTTGATTGTTATGATGGGTTTGGGTTACTAATTTGTATGCAGCAGCAGGTAAATAATCTGGTCTGCTATGCCCACGCAATCTATATAAATTATCGTCTATTAGCTGTTGTGGATGTTCAACACGCACTCCCATAGCAAAGGGCTTGGCTTGAATTTCGACATCAGCTTTGTTTAAAATTTCATATATATCTCTGGCTGAGTGACCAGTTGCCATTATGACGGCATCTCCTTGATATTCATCTGCTGTTGTAATTACCCCCTTTAGAGTAACACCTTTAAGGATTAAGCCAGTTACTAAAGTATTAAAATGAATTTCTCCGCCAGATTGCAATATTTTATTGCGTATGGACTCAACTACTTTAGGTAGTTTATTGGTACCTATATGTGGGTGAGCATCAAATAATATCTCTGGCGTGGCACCGTGCTCTACCAATATGCGCAAAATGCTTTCTACATCACCACGTTTTGTGCTTCGGGTGTATAGCTTGCCGTCAGAATAAGTTCCAGCACCCCCCTCACCGAAACAATAGTTACTATCTGGATTTACAATATTAAACCTATTAATATTTGCTAAATCTCTTCGCCTACCCTGTACGTTGTTTCCACGCTCAAGTATTATAGGTTTAATTCCCAAACTAATGCAATGCAGTGCAGCAAATAAACCAGCTGGTCCTGAGCCTATTATAATTATTCTTTTTTGTGGGGCCAATGCTGATATTGGATAAGCAAAATTTAAGCTGGGTATCTGCTCTTTAAAATAGAGATTTATTATTAATTCAGTCTGAATTATCTTGCCCCTCGCATCTACAGACCTTTTTAATATTTCGTATTGGGTTGTAAAATAATTGTTTGCAATATATTTATCTAACAATTCAGATTGCAAACCAATTTCTGCAGGAATTCTTATGCTTACTTGTTTCATACATAGGTCAGCTATTTATGCTGAATACTAAACATTCAAAATTAAAACTCGCTGTTTAATAATAATTCTATATCATTTATTTTATCTAAATGAAGAACAACTTCACTTCGACCGTCCATATCTGTCATCGATTTAAATTTCGCTCCGTTTACCAATTCTTCGCTTACATAAGAGTGCTTAGTATAAACAGTTTGATTAAAGCTTTCATCCCAAGCCTTGATAAGAAGTAAGTATTCTGTTTTTCTATTATCTAAATCCTCGATGCTTAGGTTTTTCATTGGGCTTTCATCATTTATAGGATGAACTACCGTCCAACTAGTCGGAAAAAAATCTACTTTACTACGCTCAAGTTTTAATTGATAAAATTGTCTTTTACCTGCTTGAGATTCTGTTCCGTTTATACTCATTATTACAGACACATTTACCTCAATTAACTGGTTATCTAATTTATTTACCATTCTAAACATTAGACCTTTACCATCTGCATAAGGTGCAATTATAATATTGTGACTGTAAAGTATTTTCACTCTAGGTCTGCTAAATCTACCAAACATTAAGGCACCAGCAATGGCAAAACCCATCCAACCGGACATACTTTCTATTGAAGCAACTATATGTGCAGCAAAACCATTTGGACTTAGCCCACCATAACCTACTGTGGTAAAGGTTTGAACACTAAAGAAGAATGCCTCCCAAAATTTCCCCAATTCACCTTGTCCCATTCCATTTATTTGATGTGTACCTATTAACAAATACAAAATTGTAAAAACGAGATTAATGCCTAAATAAGCAAGCAGAATCATTCCTATAAATTTAGGCCAGGAAAGTTCTTGGGTGTAATGATAAACCCCTCGTTTATGGTACCAAGGTATTCCTTCACGCTTTACATTAAATGTACCATCAGGATTAACCCAACGGGCATCTTTTTCAACTATTTTAGTTCCTAGACCAAGGTCATCTTGTTTATTTGGTACTTTATTTCTGTCATTACTTTCAAATTCGAGTATTTCATCGTCATTTTTTTTAGATTTTGTTGGCTCTATCATATTAACGTAGTATTGAGGTGGACTTTATATAAAAACACCTGCCTAAAATGTGAATCTAGGGCAGGTGTATTTGTTAGCAAAATGAATGATTATTTAGTTCATATTTGGTAAGAAATTATATTTCTTACCGTACTCTAACATTTGCTCTTTGTAGCTATCTGGATATTGAACCTTTACGTCACTTACGTTTCCATTACCATCATATACTGCTACTAGTTTTGGTTGCATAAATCCTTTATAGGGTGCTATGTTTAGTTTAGAGAATCTATCTTTAACTTCTTTCAGCAGTTTCTGATCAACTTTTACTCCGTATGTTTCTACTAATTTAGAACCTGCGGCAAAGTCGCCCTCAGATTTAATTCTTTGAATTTCTTTTAGTAATTCACCAAATAATTCTCTTAACTTGTTGTAATCGTTTATTTTATAATAGGTTTTTCCTTTTTTAGTAAACTTAGTAATTACTTTTGCTTTCATTCCTTTTTCAAATGCCCAAGCTGCAATTAACTGGCGATTACGCATATGAGCTTCCTCTATATTGTCTCCTAAATTTATTCGATTTAGTTGCAATATTAATCCATTGTTTATATAAATGTCAAATTGTGCTTTACCTACTTCTATACTCGGCATAACACCTAGGTCAACTAGCTTCTGGTCTAGTATATAATATAGTCCAACTAAATCAGCCCTAGCTTCTTCTAGTGTGTTAGCGTAATTTTTCAATGTTAAATCAGGAGTGCCAATTCCTTCATTTATTTTACCTGATGCGTGACCTATCACCTCGTGCATATCGGTATGTAGGTCACCAGCAATGGCTCCATATTTTCTAATTCTTTCTATTACAGCAGGGTCATTGTAAAATTCTACCAAATCAGGACTAGAATTTTTACTTAAGTTGTAGGCTTTGACTATATTACCAAGTGACACAGATTTACTTCCGTGTTGCTCTCTTATCCAATTGCTATTTGGCAGGTTTATTCCAATTGGTGTTGCAGGTGCAGCATCGCCACTTTCAACTATCACTGTTATTACTTTAGCAGTAATGCCTTTTACATTCTTTTTTTTATGATTTGGCATTATCGGGCTATTGTCTTCAAAATATTGAGCATTGTCACCAATGGTTTTTATGGTTTTAGTTGCCACCATATCTTTAATGCTTAGCACTGATTCATAACTTCCCCTTTTACCCAAGGCATCTCCATAAACTTCTATGAACCCGTTAGTTAAATCGATGGAGCTGTTAACGTCTTTTACCCAAGCAATGTTATATAAATCAAAATCTTTCAGATTGCCACTACGATAAAACTTAATTAGTCTTACTAAGGCTTCTTTTTGTTCTGGATTTTCTGCTACAAGTACAGCTTTATCTAACCAGAATACAATTTTCTCTATGGCCTCAGTGTACATACCACCCACTTTCCAAGTTTTTTCTAATAATACTCCATTTTCCTTAATTAGTTTAGAATTAAGACCATACATTATCGGCGTGGCTGTATTATCTTTTATGTTAGCGTAATATGCCTCTACCTCTAATTGGGTAACACCTTCATAAAAATTATTGGCACTTAGTGCAATATTGTCAACACCGTTGTCAAGATTTACCAGTTTTAAGTCTTTACTTCTAGATAAGACTACTTCTGATATAAATTTACTATATTCCTCTACACTTTTGTCTTTAATAGGTAGTAGAGTTTTGTCTGAATTCTTTATGAGCTCTAACCAATAGGTAGATTCAAACTCAGGAAACATTTTAGTTTGTGAGTAATGGTGATGAATTCCATTGCTAAACCAAACACGTTTCGCAAATACTTCGAAATTTATCCAATTTGTAGAAGATTTGTCCCCGTTATAGCTGGTAATTATGGCATCTAATGTTCTGCGCATAATTAAGTTGTACTTGTACTTTTGATCGTAAATGATGTCTCTACCACTTAAAGCTGCCTCATATAGATAATAAGAAAGAAGCTTTTGTTGAGGGGTTAGATCATCAAATCCGTCAATTTTGTATCTAAGTACTTGTAGGTCTGCAAATCTATCTACTATTACATCATTATTATCAGGGGCAACAGTACTAGTTTCAGTTTTTGGCTTTTCCCCTTCTTTTGTTCTAGCATTCAATGTGCCAACTTGTAAAATTAATATTGAACCAAAACCAGTTATAATGTGCTTTAAATATCGAATATTGTTCATAGTACTTACTTTACGCTTAAATTATTTTAAAATCGCAATTTAAGTCTTTATCGGGTAAGCCAATCTGCAATAGCCTCCATTTTCTTTTCTGTATATACGCCAGATTCCGTATGAACTATGTTGTGGCGTGGGTCTATAATTACGATATAAAATTCATTTTTATTAGTAATACCCATCTTGCTAAGTAGCTCGTCGTTCTTTTCTGTCACTTGCAATACTTGAGGATAAAAGTCTTCTGAAACATTTTCTTTCATTTTCAAGAAAATTTTATCTTGACTGATTGCCTTAATGTTTTCTGTGAAACCAGCAAAATATAGTGCGACTTGGTACATTTGGTTACCATCAAAGGCTTTAGTAGTTTCTTCAGCCCATTTCTGTATATAATCCATTGACTTTACAGATGATGCCACTCCCAATAATATAAATTTTCTAGGTGCTGCTGCAGGTAATACCACTTTCTTTCCATTCAAATCTTTTCCTACAACTTCTGGCATAACTCTATCACCTTGTAATATAAAAGTGTTAAATAAAAGGATAAAACTAAAAGCAAGACTGCCGATGATAGTTGTCATATAAATGGACTAATTATAATAAAATACAATCTTAGCCATTTGAAGTTTAACGGCGTGTTATTATTTTAGCTAAATGCTTTTTAGTTTTAACTATGAGAAATGGCTGAATATTATAAATAGGAAGCCTTTACATTTGCCTGCAAGTATATGACTATGAACTGCAAATTTTTTTTTCTTATTATAGCATTATTTTATGTAGGTCAAATAACTGCACAAAATAAACACGAAGTACAACGCATAACCACTAGGGGGGGGCAAATTCCTGACAATGACGCTACTTACAGACCATATATTATAGCTGTCCAAGTCTCAGGGCTACCCGATAAAATTGACGCAAGGTTTGGACTTGAAAGAGTATGCTTAAATATTACCCACGACAGAATTTCCGATTTAAAAATTGAATTGATTTCACCAGATTCAACTTCAATTTGGGTAACTAATAGAAATGGAGGTGATAATGGTAAAAATTATTTAGAAACTTGCTTTGCAGACAATGGTTTTTCAGGTCATTTATATGAGAATAAAGCACCTTATGTAGGAACTTATATTCCAGATGGAAAAATTAATGATTTCAACAATAATCAGAATCCAAATGGTACTTGGTATTTGGTAGTTCAAGATTTATTAATAGACGTAGAAGGTACCATAGACTATGTTCATTTAGACTTTGGCAATCAACCACCAAAAGAAGCATATACTCCTTGTAATACAAATAATCCAACAGCCTGTGCTTGCCCAAAGCGTAAGAGTAAGAAATGCGAATTACTACCAGATTTAATTATTGGTGCTAGAATGACAGAAATTCAATTTCAAGAGTACTCGACTACAGATAAATATTATCCAAGGCAGGTAAGATTAGCTGTGGCTACGCCAAATATTGGGTTCGGGCCACTTGAAACTCAAGGAACAGGCAATTGGATTTGTGATGGCAAACCAGTAGATGGTCCTATACGATGCCCTAATGGCCAAAACGCTAGGCAGTATTTAGACCAGATTATTTACTATAAGAAAAAAGGTAAAATATCAACATACAGAAAACGAGCTGGTACTAATTACTTTGACAGTAGCAGGGGACATAATCATTTTCACGCCGATGATTGGATAGAAATAACACTTCGAAATAAAATTGAGGGCGAGCCTGACGCTCGTAAATGGCCAGTACTTAGCATTGGGCATAAAGTAAGTTATTGTCTGTTTGACTCAGGTAATTGTACGGATGAAAATCAGATGTGCCAAGATGGTGATAATGGGTATAAAAGTGTGCAGAACCTACCTAATTATGGTTTTGGGCACTATATAAAGTGTGAAAGCAATCTACAGGGTATTAGTGTTGGGGGAATAGACCATTATGGTCAGTCGTTTGAGGGGCAATATGTTACTATCCCTGAGAATACTTGTAATGGGCAATATTATTTGGTAGTGGAAGTTGATCCGACCAATAAATTTAAAGAAAGTGATGAAACTAACAACGTGTTTGTTATGCCCATCAAACTACAGTTGCAACAAATATGTACTGAAAAGTAGTAAAATCTTATTCGTACCTAAATAAGAAATTTTCATCATTGAAATTTACCCTTTCATCAAAATTAATAAGTAAGGCACGCATTATGATATATGTTTGAACTTTCATAAAACCTAATAAAGCAAAGTACTTTGTACTTAAGAGTGTTTTGGTTGGTTAGGGTAGTAGCGGACGAATTCCAAGTGAATTAGGTCCGCTACGTTTTTACAAACATTGTATTCATAAAAAAGCCTGACTAAAATAGCCAGGCATAATAAAGTGAATTTGTAAATTCTTATTAATTTTCAATATTGTTGATGGTAATACTCTCTATAGTATCGCCTTCTTTTATCTGATCAATAATATCCAAACCGTTGGTTACTTTTCCAAAGCAAGTGTGTTGACCGTCTAAGTGACTGGTTGAGTTACGTGAGTATACTATAAAAAACTGAGAACCTCCAGTATTTTTACCGGCGTGTGCCATACTTAATACCCCTTTGTCGTGAAACTGATTTCCACCACTAGTCTCACAAGGAATTGAATAGCCAGGACCACCAGTACCATCTCCACGGGGGTCACCACCTTGAATCACAAAACCTGGAATTACTCTATGAAACTTTAGCCCATTGTAAAATCCATTATTTGCTAGTTTGGTAAAATTTGCTACAGTTCCTGGTGCATCTGTATCATAGAATTCTAAATCCATAGTACCCTTATTGGTTACAATTTTTCCTGTTGTCATACTTTTTTTATTTTAATTAATTTATTCTTCTTAAACTTAATTGTACCTATGGCTATACCAGCCAATATCATAATCAACCCAACGTATATGCTAAATTGTATGGTTTCCTTGCTACCAATTCCCCAGCATAAAGCTACAAATGGAATTAGGTAAGTTACAGAGGTTGCAAATAGTGAATTGCTTGCCTTGACCAAACTACTAAACAAAATTATGGCTAAGGCAGATCCCAATACTGATAAACCCAAAATGCTATAAATAGGTTTATCGTAAACGGATTGAATATTCATAATTTTATCACCTAAATCTGTCGTTGTTAGGCAAATAATTAATAAAGGTATGCCAAAACTAAAATAACTTAATCCAGATACAACATACCCTTTCACATCATATAAATACTTCGCCATTATGTTTCCACTTATTCCATATAGGAAGGTCGCAAATACGATTGCTAAGTAATGAATTAAATGGGCCTCACCTTTCAATGTACGTGAATGAATACCAAGTTTTGTTGCTCCATTTATGATAACAATAGCACCAATGAATCCTATTACAACACCTGCCAATTTATTCCATTTGAATATTACTTGAAAAAACAAGATGCCAACTAAGAAATTGAACATTGGTGTTAAAGCATTTAACACACCAGCTGTGCTACTTTGTACATATTGTTGAGCCCAAGCAAATATGAAAGCTGGTAGTCCCGCATTGCATAAACCAAAGCAAATGCTGCCAAAAAGTTGTCGTTTATTTAAAGTCCTTAATTGTGGAATAATAAACGGAAATAAGATTAATCCAGCTATTGATAACCGCAAACACCCTACCTGAAAAGGTGAAAAATATTGAAGGGCATTATTTATGAAATAAAAAGAGCTGCCCCATATTAATGCAAGAATTAGGAGCAGAATCCAAGCCTTTAGCGTTTTCGACATAATTATTGCTCAAATCTATGAACTTTAAATCCGCTTATAATCATAAATACATTACATTTGATTTCCTAAATTTTCAGTACTTTGAAACATATACTTCAATCGATAGCATTTATTTGTCTATTTACTTTTAGCTTTATTTCTTGTGACAAAGCAAAAGATACTTTATCCCAGCCTTCACCTAAATTCAGTTCGACTGTTGATTACACTGGTAAAACAGTAACTTTTAAACACTTAAATCCAGAATCGGGCACTGAAAAAAGACAGTGGTATTTTGGTGATGGTAAAACCGAGTTTAGTACTGGTGATAGCATAATGCATACTTACGATAGTGCTTTTGCTTATGTAGTTACTCTTAGAACTGTGAAAAATGGTACCGGTGTATCAGGCACAGCAGATATGATAATTAAGGAAAGATTACTTAAAATAAATACAAGCTTCGGAGAAATGATTGTTTTTTTATACAACGAAACACCGTTTCATAGAAATAATTATTTAAAGTTGACTTCTCAGCAATATTTAAATGGAACAACATTCCATAGACTTGTAAATAATTTTGTGATACAAGGTGGAGATCCTAATTCAAAAGACTTAGACTCAACTAATGACGGAACAGGTGGTCCCAGCTATACCATTCCTGCCGAAATAATGCCAAGTTTAAAGCACGATTTTGGTGCTGTTGGTGCAGCAAGGTTAGGTGATGCTCAAAATCCTTCTAAAGCCAGCAATGGTAGTCAGTTTTACATAGTAGTAAACACTTCTGGTACAGCTAATCTAAACAATGAATATACTGTGTTTGGTAAAACTTTAAAAGGGACAGACGTATCCTTAAATATTGTAAAACAGCCTAAGAATGTGGCAGGAAGACCATACTCTAACATTCCAATGACGGTAACCAGCCTTGACTTGACTAGGGCAGAAATCATAGCACAATATGGTTATAGAGTTACAAAATAGTAAGTAGAAAATAACTATTCGCTAAGTTCTACCCATCGTTCCATTTTTAAGTCTAATTCGGCTTGCTTTCCTTTTAATTTCTCGGCCCAATCGTGAAGAATTTCGTGGTTGGTTTCGCCAGATGAAAGCAAGTCTTCATAAACTTTAATGTTTGCTTCTATTTCAGCAATGCTTACATCCAGTTTTTCTAATTCTAGTTTTTCTTTGTAGGATATTTTCTTGTCAGTTTTTTCTGTACTAGTTTCAACTTTAGTTGCAACAATTGGTGCAACTTTATCAACTACTTGGTCTTTACTGCCCTCGTTAGCTTTTTCATCTTCTCTAAAGTCAGAATAGCTACCGCTATAAAGAACTACTTCGCCTTCTCCTTTAAATACCAATAAGTTATTCACTATCTTGTTCATAAACATCCTATCGTGACTTACTATTAATACACAACCAGAGAAATAAACTAGAAATTCTTCTAATAATTGAATGGTAAAGATGTCAAGGTCATTAGTAGGCTCATCTAATATTATGAAGTTGGGTTGCTTCATTAGTATTGTCAGCAGGTAAAGCCTTCTAAGTTCGCCACCACTTAGTGTACTTACTTTAGTGTGTTGCTTTGCAGGAGGAAATCCAAATTGAGTAAGTAATTGACTTGCCATTATCGTTTCATCTTTTCCGATTACTAGGTAATCTGCTATGTTAGTAATGACTTCTATGACCTTATCGTCATTTGGAAATTGAACTGATCTTTGACGATAGTAGCCAATATTGATGGTATCGCCGTGGTCTATTTCACCAGAATCAGGCTTTAATTGATTGGTTAATATTTCTAAAAAAGTAGTTTTACCTGTTCCATTAGGTCCAGCTATTCCTAATTTTAATCCACGTGTAAATTCAAAATTGAAATCATCAAGTATTACCGTCTCACCAAATCTATGATTGACGTGCTTTAACGTAATTATTTTTTTACCTAATCTGGTGTTGCCGAGATTTAATTTCAAATCTCCTGACTGTCCTCCAGATTTATCAACTATTTCTTCGCTTAGATTGTGATACCTATCTTGCCTAGCTTTAGACTTTGTTGTTCTAGCTTTGGGTTGCCTGCGCATCCACTCTAATTCTTTACTCTGTAGGCTTAGTTTTTTATCTAATTCTGTTGCATTATTTTGCTCAAGTTCTGCTTTTTTCACCAAATAATCTTCATAGTTTCCTGGAAAATATTGAAGCTTTTTGTTGTCTAATTCTAATACTTTGTTACAAGTATTGTTTAAAAACCACCTATCGTGAGTAACTAGTAACAGTGCTGGTATATATGTATTTATATAACCCTCAAGCCATTCTGTCATTTCAACATCTAAATGGTTGGTCGGCTCATCTAATATTAATAAATCAGGTACAACCAATAAACTAGATGCTAGTGATATTCTTCTCTTTTGACCTCCACTTAACTCTGATGTTATTTGATTTAGTTGTTTTAAGCCCAATTTTGTCAATACATTGGTTACTCTTTGCTCATAGTTCCAGGCATTGTTTAGCTCCATTTCGTCATTAGCTACTTGCAGTTTTTCCCAATCTGGGTTTTCTTCCTCCATTATGGCGTAATAATTTCTGATGGCTTTAGTTACTGCATTGTCTGTAGTTAATACATTGTCTATTACAGACTTGGTCAGGTCTAAATCAGGCTCTTGGCTTACATAAACTATGTTTACATCTTTAGGAATTATTACTTGACCATCATCATAAGATTCCTTTCTGCACAATATTTTAAGTAGGGTAGATTTACCCTCTCCGTTTTTTGCAATTAATGCGACTTTATCACCTTCTGATATGGTGAGATTTATATCTTTGAAAAGTACATTAATTCCAAAAGATTTAGAAAGTTTCTCAGTTATTAGTAGTGTTTTACCCATTACAGTATATTTTGAATCGGATTTTTTTGAATCAAGGTGCAAATGTCCGATATCATAATGGATAAGTGAGGGAAAAATCAATACAATTACCAGATAAATTCAAAGCCAATTTCATTTCGCAGTTTGGTCAGTTAGAATTTGATGCACTTTTAATGTCATTTGAAAGTAATTCACCTTCATCTATACGACTACACCCGACTAAAGGAACTGGTTTATATCCAGATTCTAAAGCCATTCCTTGGTATTCTGAGTTAGGTAGATATTTATCTCCAAGACCACAATATGTATTAGACCCTTTGTATCACGCCGGTGCTTATTACAGTCAAGAGGCTAGCAGTATGGTATTTAACAAATTCTTAAAAGATTTAGAGCAACCTGTACGTGCTCTTGACTTGTGTGCAGCACCAGGCGGAAAGTCTTCACTACTTTATGATGAATTACCTGCTGGTAGCCTACTGGTAAGTAATGAATTAGTTGGCAAGAGGAATATGGTATTGCAAGAAAATTTGACTAAATGGGGAACACGAAATGTAATAATAACTAGGGCAGGGGTTGATGATTTTAATAATTTTAAAGAATGCTTTGATATAATACTGATAGATGCCCCCTGTAGTGGAGAGGGTATGTTTAGAAAAGATGAATACGCTGTATCTCAATGGAGCCCAGCACTTGTAAAGCAATGTTCTGTTATTCAAAAAAATCTGTTGACTATGGCTTGGGAACTATTAGCACCAGGTGGTCGATTAATTTACAGTACCTGCACATTTGAATCGGCTGAAAACTTTGATCCATTAGTAGAGCTGTATGCGGAAAATTCTAGTGAAATGCTGCCAGTATATTTAAATGAAAATGATGCAAAAAAATGGGACCTAACTACAGTAGAAATTCCAGTTTCAGATAGTAAGCCATTTCTAGGATATTATTGCTTTATGCATAAAGTACAAGGAGAGGGTCAATATCTTAGCTGTATTCAAAAAGATGGAGATGATGATATAGCTGACCATAAGCCCTTAAAAAAGAAGGTATTAAGCAAGTTTAACCCTAAAGTAAATTTTGTCAATGAAGGTATTCAAGATCTATTGTTTACTTATTTAGATAGAGTAGTACATACTGATACTGTTTTTATAAACTTATTTGAACATTTAATTGGTCAAATGGAAAACTATAAAGCTGGTACCCACATAGGAACCATTATTAGGCAAGATTTAATACCAGATATTGCTTTAATCTTAGATAATTTGGAATCTAAAAACTCAGAATACTTGGATTTAAATTTGAGCGAGGCTCTACAATATCTTCAACGAAAAAGCCCTGAAAATCTAGAACTAGGATCTAATAAATGGCTTATACTTAGGCATTCTAACATCAACATTGGTTGGGGCAAGGTTGTAAATGGTAGGTTAAACGTACACTATCCAAGTGATTGGAAAATCAGAAAGCAATTGAGTTTTGAAGAGTATTAATTTATTGTTATCATTTTAATACAATTGGCTAAGGTTAAATATATTTTTTAGTTTCGTTATTCGAATTTAGATTTCTCATATTTGGTGTATTAGGTTGAGCCTCTACGTAAGTAGAGGCAATTTTTTTTATAAGAACTTTTTACTCAATTTTGCATAATGTTTTACCAATCAGAAGGCTTACAATTGTATTTTGAAGATCACGGAAATGAAAATGCAAAAACAATCATTTTTATTCACGGCTTCCCTTTTGATCATAGTATGTGGGATGAGCAAGTTGAGGTAATGTCTGAAAACTACCGTGTAATAGTTTATGACATTAGAGGACACGGAATTAGTGATGGTGGAGATTTTCAATTTACAACTCACCACTTGGTTGAAGATTTAAATAATCTAATAACAAATCTTGGTTTGCAGCAAGTTTATTTATGTGGATTATCGATGGGTGGCTATTTAGCACTGCAATATGCAGGAAAATACCCTGATAATATAAAAGGAATTATACTGGCTGATAGTAAAGCAGAACCGGATGGTAATAAAAATAAGGATGCTAGATATACTGATATAAAATTAGTTAAAGAAAAAGGGGTAAAAGAATTTGCTATTGAGTTTTCTAAAAAGGTAGTTCACGGTGAGGATGCCAACATTTTAAGCAGACTAGAGAATATGATATTACTTTGTTCCCCACAAAGCATCACAGCTACGTTAATAGCCTTAGCAGCTAGACCTGATAATACAGATGTGCTTATGAATCTGAGTGTTCCAACTCTAATTATAACTGGTGAATATGATAAGTTAATTCCCCTTGAAGCAGTTGAGCTGATGCTAAAACAAAACATAAACATTCAATCTCAAATAATTGAGAATGTAGGACACGTAAGTAACTTAGAGAACCCTCAAAAGTTTAACGAAATTGTGATTAGTTTCTTAGGTTAAAAATTAAATGTACTTAGCCAAATATGTTCTAAATATCATAATAGATTCTGGAATAGCTATTAGCGTGAATATTAAACCATATAGGGCTCCAAATAAATGTGCTTCGTGATTGATATTATCTCTTCGGCTACGTGCAGAATAGATGCTGAAAATAACATACAATATAGCGAAAATGGGTCCTGGAATAGGGATAGGTAGAAAAATAATACCTACCTTAATATCTGGAACTAATAGAATGCTACTAAACAGAGCAGCAGATATAGCTCCACTTGCCCCTAAACTAAAATAACCAGCATTATTTTGATTTCTATATACAGAAACTAGATCACTAATTATGATGCCTGAAACATACATAATTGCAAAAAGTACGTGACCGTATGATGTAAATGATGCAAAAGCAGTCTCCACTAATGGGCAGAAATAGTAAAACGAAATGGCATTAAATATTAAATGTCCGAAATCGCCGTGAATAAAGCCACTAGAAATGATTGAATATGGTCGTTGCCCCTTAACTAAAGTGTATGGGTGTAATATTAATTGTTGTTGAATGCCCTCATTATAAAGGCTCGCCAAACTAATTAATACTGTAATGAGAAGGATGTAAAATGAAACTGGGGCAAATCTGACTAGGTCTAATATTTCCATATTGGTAATTAAGGCGCTAATCTACTAATCAGCCAGATACCATTGTTAAGTTCATACTGTATTCTATCGTGCAATCTGCTTTCTCTCCCTTGCCAAAACTCAATTAAATGTGGTTTAACTACGTAACCTCCCCAGAAATCAGGCTTAGGTATTAATCGATAATGTTCAAATTCATTTTTATATCGATCTAAGCGTTTCTTAAGTGAAATTTTTTCAATTTTATCACTTTGAGGGCTTGCCCAAGCTGCCAATTGACTTTCACGTGGTCGTGATTTGAAGTATTCCTTTGACTGTAAATTAGTTAGTTTAGAAGTTGTACCTTCTATTCTTATTTGACGCTCTAAGTCTAACCACACGAATTGTAATGCAACGTGATTATTATCTTGAATTTCATTTGCCTTTCTACTTAAATAATTTGTAAAGAAAGTAAATCCATTTTTATCAAAATTTTTCAACAAAACTGTACGGATGGTTGGTTGACCTAGTTTACTTACTGTCGCTAATTGCATTGCATTAGGCTCTTTTACTTTATTTGCAACTGCAAATTCCATCCACTGTGCAAACTGTTGAATAGGATTTTGACTAATCTCTGATTCTAGTAGTTCTCCTTTGGTGTAATTTTCCCGCATATCTTGTAAATTCAAGTTTGGCGAGGATTCACCTAGTTTATTTTTAATTATAGACATTGTTTGTTATTTAGTCAACAGTTCTATTTGGCTTGTGTGGTTTTTTGTATCCACTTTTTCTATTATTTCTTCTATTATGCCTTTCTCATCTATTATGAATGTTACCCTATTGGTACCCATATATGTTTTTCCGTACATTTTCTTTTCACCCCACACTCCGTAGTCGTTTACTACTTTTTTGTCCTCGTCAACAATTAGCGGAAAAGGTAAATTGTGTTTAGTGGCAAATTTCAAATGTGATTTTTGGCTATCGGTACTAACACCTATTACTTCAAAACCCTTATGCATTAATTCTTGGTAATTATCTCTTAGATTACACGACTCTGCTGTACATCCTGGTGTATCATCTTTGGGGTAGAAGTATAAAATTATTTTTTTTCCTAGGTAATTTGAGAGTTGTATTTCTCGACCATTTTGGTCTATACTTAATATATTTGGAGCTTTGTTTCCTACTTCTAATTTCATAATAACATAAAAGTTATTTAACAAATATGCTAAACAACTCCCAATTAACGTCTAATAAAAGAATAGGTTTGTGACGTAACATTTGATTTATTATCTGAAACTACTATTTTGAAGGTATGAGTACCTTTTGTACAGTTTTCGTCAATCTCATAATACAACTGAGCCGCTTTAGCATCCCGTTGTAACAATACATATTTATTGTCAATATAGGCTTTATAAGTAGCTATGCCACTTAGATTATCAGTTGCCTTAAAAGTTATGTATGCCTTCCCAGTCAAATCTGCATTATTTTTTATATTTAATGGTATCAATTTAGGAGCATCAATATCAGTAACAATGTAGAAACTTCCTAGCGACCTTGACTTTGCTTTAAGCATATCTTTATCCCAAGTACCACCTATATATCCTGTTGCATTGTTTATTAAGCAAGCTTTAGATTTTAAATGATCTGGAAGAGTTATTGGCTTTACTGCGACCTCAAAATAATCATTTATTGGAATTGAAGTATTGTCGATTACGTGAATATTGGAATATATTTTTTCAGTAATTGGTTTCTCTGTGTATCTAAATTCTACATCGTCATAAAATGTACCTAATGGGAATTTAATATAAACATCTGGTTTAGAAATTATATTTTCTTGTCCGTAAAGTAGAAGTGTATCATAAGTGTCTTGTACTTTAGATACTATAGGATTTTTTTTACTTACGTTATAAATTGTAAAAGGTAGTGAGCTGCTGTTGCTGAATATGTCAATTGCATATACGGTAATTTTAGTTTTTTCAGTACTACTTAGTTTTATAACTCCGTTATCTATATAGTTCTCATATATTGGCAATACGTTGTTATTCTGCACGAAGCATTTCTCATACCACTCACCTGTTTTTTTCCATTCAGCAAAGTCACAGTGGTTGTTAATAAATCTCTTTAAACTAAAGTCTAATTTATTCATACACTTTTCAAAGTGTGCTTTATCGTTTACGCACAATTGAATTTTATACAACCCCAATTTATTGGAACTTCCATTTATAAAGTCCACCCCACGTGTAGCCAGTCCTATTTCACCGTAGCCTGATATTTTCTTTATGCCTTTTAGTACATATCCTCCACTTGACTTAGTACAATAAAACTTATAATTCTGCCTATAGTTTACAGTAATTATTTTACCATTGGGTAGTTCTACCTCCAGATATGAAGTTTCTGTAAGAGGATATAGTTTAATGCCTTGCATTATTGGCTCTATATTGTCGTATATATCACTACCAAATAGTAAAGGATTAACAGGTTTTTCGGTCAGTGTTTCCCTTATCTCATAGTGTAGATGCGGTCCTGTACTGCCGCCACTGTTGCCGCTAAAAGCTATTATTTCTCCTTTTTTAAATCTCAATAGGGAGCTATCTAAAGGAATGTCAATTTCAAAAGCTTCTTGTTCTATCTGTCTAGATTTTATGTACTTGGCAATCTTTCCATTAAACTTCCACAAGTGCGCATAAACTGATGTATAGCCATTTGGGTGATTCAGATATAGAACTAATCCGTAACCGCCACTACTTATTCCGATTCTTCCTATGTAGCCATCAGCTACTGCATATATGGGTAAACCCTCTACGCCGCAGGTTTTAATGTCGATTCCTGTATGAAAATGATTAGCACGTAATTCTCCGAATGTACCTGCTAATTCTGTAGGTAGATAAAGGGGGTTGCCAAAATAATTTCTATTTTCTGCTATAGTTTGACCATTTACATAACTGCCAAACAGTATAAAAAATATTATATATATCTTGTTATTAGTCATTTACTTGACTAAAAAATTAAACAATTCTTTTTCTTCAATATAACCTGCTAATTTATCACCAGAATGTATTTTACCTACACCCTGTGGTGTTCCAGTATATATTATGTCGCCTTGGCGCAATGTAAAGTATTGAGATATGAATTCAATTATTTTAGGCCAACTATAAATCATATTAGCAGTTTTTCCTAATTGTTTTAGCTCATTATTTATCTTTAAGCAAAACTCTATATTGTCTGGTAAATCATTCCCATCATTCACCTCTATCCAAGTTCCAGTTACGGCACTATTATCAAATGCCTTTGATAATTCCCAAGGTAAACCTTTGGCTTTTAATTTAGACTGAACGTCTCTAGCTGTAAAATCTATACCAACAGAGTAAGCTGAAATATATTTATATGCAAATTTCTCTGGTATAAATTTTCCATTTTTACCTATTTTTAATATCAATTCTAGCTCATAATGCATATCATCTGACCAAGGGGGCAATATGAAATCTTTATTGTCAGTAAGCCTTGCAGTATCTGGTTTTAGGAATATAATTGGGTCTTCGGGGGTTTCATTTTGCAACTCTTTAATGTGGGCATCATAATTTCTTCCGATACAAATTATCTTCATTTACTTGTTTAGTTGCTCTCGTATTTCTCCAATTCAGTAATTAATGTGGCGCTCAAGTCCTTAATGTAGCTTTCATCAAACTTAAATGCTATTCCAGCTTCTTCATAAAGTTCTGGAATAGTTTTGGTGTAGCCACTAGCTAAGGCATTCATATATTGCTCTATTGCTACACTAGGGTTGGCTAAATAGTTCTTCCAAACGGCTAAAGCACCTAGCTGGGCAAAGCCATATTCAATATAGTAAAAAGGAACCTCATATATGTGTAACTGCCTTTGCCACATTGTATCAAGGGCAGACTCGTAGCCAATCCAATTTACATCACCACTATGAAATTCTTGGTAAATCTTTACCCAAGCTTCATTTCTATCAGAAACTTTATGTGTTGGGTTTGTATATAGCCACTGTTGAAACTTATCTACGTTTGCTATCCAAGTTAAACTTTCTAATATGCCGTCTAACAACTCGTGTTTTGCACGCTTAAAATCCTCTTCATTGTCAAAAAAATCCTGCCAATGGCTCATAGAAATTAACTCCATACTCATACTGGCCACCTCGCTAAATTCTGATGGTACGTGCCTAAATATATTCAATGGTAAGGCAGCACTTTGGAAAGTATGAATAGCGTGGCCTACCTCGTGCATCATAGTAACCATATCTCTATGTTTGCCACTAGCATTCATAAATATAAATGGTTTTTTAGTCTTGTCTAATGGGTAATTGTATCCACCAGGTGCCTTACCTTTTCTAGTGTCTAGGTCTAGTAGAGCAGAATCTTTCATATTAGTTAGATATTCGCCCATTTTTGGATGAATAGCAGTAAAGACTTTTATACTTTTTTCAATTAACTCTGTTGAAGTTTCGTAAGGTCTTAATGCTTTATTTCCAGGTAATTCCGCTGTAATGTCATAGGGTTTTAACTCACTTAGTCCTAGTTTACTTTGTTTGACCAATAGTTTTTTAGTTACTAAAGGGACAATAATATTTTTTACTGATTGGTGAAAATCTATAACATCTTTATTGGTGTAGTCAAACCTTCCCAGTTGTACAAACTTATAGTCTCTAAAATTTTCAAATCCTGCGTTTAATGCAATTTGATGTCTAATTGCTACCAATTCACTTAAAATTTCGTGTAATTTATCTGTGTTTTGGGCACGGCGTTCCACCAATAGTTCATAAACTTCTTTTCGTACAGTTCTATTATTATCTTTTAAATAGACTGCAGCTTGTTGAAGCGTTAATTCTTCACCAGAATAATGTATGGTCTGACCAGCCTGAATCTGGCTATATTGTTGATTTAGCTCCTGCTCTTTGGTTTGTAAATCAATACTTTCCTCTCTAAATAAATCAACATCTTTTTTAAGGCTCCTCAAATATATTTCATAAGCCTTACCCTCTAACTCTTTAGAAAATTCATTATTAAGTAAGATTGTATCAAGATCGTGAAATTTTGGCTTGATGTAAGGACTTATTACATTTATAAAGTCAATATACGATTTTGTAATATCTTCATTATCAGTATGACAAGTATATCTTATATATCGCCAAGCTGCGTCCTCATTAATAGTAGATTCTAAATCGTCTTTGTCAAATATCCAATTCACTAAATCATCCTTAGAAAGAATTTTTCTACCCTTTAAATCTTCAAAGTATTGTTCTAAGGATTTTAGATCATCTATTTTTAAACTTGGACTTATGTAATTTATCTGTTCTATTTGTTCGTTCTCCATTATTATTCAGTCACTTTTGCTGTTTTGGTGTCTTCTTCAGGGTCATCGCTCTCAGGCTCATTTTCTGTACTTTCTGTATTTTCTGTGTTCATTTCCTCTTCTTTAGATTCTTCTAATTCTGAAATTAGAGGTTCCTCTATGCTTTCTGCAACTTTAACTTCAATTTGAGCATCTGTGCTTTCAACTTCTTGAGTCTCTTCAATTAATAAATTAGCTGCTTCTAAAATGTTATACCATTTTAATAGCTTTTTTATGTCGCTATTATACACACGTTCAGTATCATATGTAGGTGCAACCTTTGCTAGCATTTCTTGCAAATATCTAGCATCTGCGTTTAACTGTGGTAGTGTGCCTTCTTCGTCTATCTTCTTAAGATTCAAAAATATATCAGCCAACATTATACTTTCCTCATCAATAGAATAAATGGTTATTTCACTTAACATAGCCACCTGATGATTTGAACTAATAGAAGTTCTAGACTTCTTTTCATCAATACTCTCTACTATGAAGCCTCTGGTTGCCTGAGCAATAACTTTATACAATCCAGGTTTACCTGTTATAGATATAATCTCCTTTAAATTCATTCTAATATTTTTTTTAAAACCCGCAAAACTAAGTAATGAAATACGGATTACTTTTCATTTTGTTGAAGTAGTACAGCAATAATCTGCAAGGTAAAAAAATTTACCTTTGTATGGGCAATTAATTAGTAAAATGGAAACTGAAGTTTATAAACCAAAGAATAAAATACGAATAGTTACAGCGGCAAGCTTATTTGACGGGCACGATGCAGCTATAAACATAATGAGGAGAATAATCCAGGCAACTGGTTGTGAGGTTATTCATTTGGGACATAATAGGAGTGTGGGTGAGATAGTGGACTGCGCTATTCAAGAAGATGTTCAAGGCATTGCTTTAACCTCATATCAAGGGGGGCACAATGAGTATCTGAAGTATATGTTTGACTTATTAAAAGAACGTGGTGCTGGTCATATTAAGATATTTGCAGGTGGAGGTGGAGTTATACTTAATTCGGAGATTAATGAGCTTCACGCTTATGGCATAACTAAAATTTACAGTCCAGACGATGGAAGAAAATTAGGTCTGCAAGGAATGATTAACGAGTTGGTCGAAGCTTGCGATTATCCGACCATATCTAGCATTGACGACGTAAACTGGGCAGGTATTCCGCAATCAGACTTTGCGGAAATAGCAAAAGCGATTACGTATGCAGAAAACCACGATGATATTAAAAGTTTACACAATAAGCTTAACGAATTAGGTAAAACACTTAAAGTACCAGTACTTGGTATAACAGGTACAGGGGGTGCAGGTAAGTCTAGTTTGGTAGATGAATTGGTGAGGAGATTTATTAACGATCACCCAGACAAGAAATTAGCCATTATTTCGGTTGACCCAAGTAAGAGAAAAACTGGGGGTGCATTACTAGGTGATAGAATCAGAATGAATAGCATTCATAATGATAGAGTGTATATGCGCAGTATGGCTACTAGAGAATCTAACTTAGCCTTGTCACCGTTTGTAGCTGAGGCTATTAAGATATGTAGTAAGTCTGGTTTTGACTTAATCATTTTAGAAAGTGCTGGAATTGGTCAGGCTGATAGCAGTGTCGTAGATTTATCTGATGTAAGTATGTATGTAATGACTCCAGAATTTGGAGCAGCTACTCAGTTAGAGAAAATTGATATGATAGACTATGCGAATATTATAGCTATCAATAAGTTTGATAAAAAAGGTGCACTTGATGCGATAAGAGATGTAAAAAAGCAATTTAAAAGGAGCAGAATGTTATTTCAAGTTGCTGATGAAGAATTGCCTATATACGGGACAATGGCTTCGCAGTTTAATGACCCGGGGGTAAATAAACTGTATGTAGCACTAATGGATGTCATTAGTTCAGTTACGAACTCTCCCCTAAGAAGCACTTCTGTATTGGCTGAGACAATTTCAGAAAAAATGTACATTATACCACCAGCAAGAAACAGGTACTTAGCTGAAATAGTTGAAAATGCTAAAGCATACAGGAAATTCACTTTAGAACAAAAGAAATTAGCGAGCCAATTATATCAATTACACGGAACTATAGATTTATTTAGGCAAAAGGGTTTAGATACTTCACATTTAGATCAATTATATAAAGATACAGAAAACCATCTACACGCTGATAGCAGAAGGCTATTGACAGAATGGCCAGAGCTTAAGAACTCTTATAAACAGTCTGTATTAAGCTACCAAGTAAGAAATAAAAATATTGAGGTTCCTTTATTTACAGAAACATTAAGTCATATACAAGTACCTAAAGTATGTTTACCAAACTTTCAAGATTGGGGTGATGTTCTGTATTGGATCTTGAATGAGAACATTCCAGGCAGGTTTCCATTTGCAGCAGGTTTGTATCCATTTAAACGTACAGAGGAAGACCCAATTAGAATGTTTGCAGGCGAGGGTGGACCAGAACGTACTAATAAAAGGTTTCACTATGTAAGTGCAGATTCTCCCTTTAAAAGATTGTCTACTGCCTTTGATAGCGTAACCCTATATGGTGAAAACCCTGACTACAGACCAGATATATACGGTAAAATAGGAAATAGTGGTGTAAGCATAGCAACTGTAGATGACGCTAAAAAACTGTATAGCGGCTTTGATCTAACCAATCCTCTTACATCAGTATCTATGACCATTAACGGTCCAGCGCCAATGCTACTTGGGTTCTTTTTAAATGCAGCTATTGACCAAAACTGTGAAAAGTATATAACTGACCATAATCTGTGGGATGATGTAAATCTTAAAATTAACACCCTATACAACAGTAAGGGTGTAGAAATTCCTAAGTACATCGGTGAAATACCATCATCTAACAACAGTCTTGGCCTTAAACTACTTGGAGTGAGTGGTGACGAAGTGTTACCAAAAGTAGTGTATGAACAAATAATGGTGGATACCTTAGCCTCTGTAAGGGGTACAGTTCAGGCAGACATATTGAAAGAAGATCAAGCCCAAAATACTTGCATATTTTCAATTGAATTTGCCCTAAGAATGATGGGAGATATACAAGAGTATTTCATTCAACAAAAGGTTAGAAATTTTTACTCCGTTAGTATTTCAGGTTATCATATTGCAGAGGCTGGTGCTAATCCAATTACTCAGTTGGCACTAACCTTATCGAATGGCTTCACATTCGTAGAATATTACCTGAATAGAGGTATGAACATCGATGATTTTGCTCCCAATCTTAGCTTTTTCTTTAGCAATGGTATAGATGCAGAATATGCAGTAATTGGACGAGTTGCAAGGAGAATATGGGCCAAAGCAATGAAAATAAAGTACGGTGCTAATGAGAGAAGTCAAATGCTTAAATACCACATTCAGACTTCAGGAAGATCCCTACACGCGCAAGAAATTGACTTTAATGATATAAGAACTACTTTACAAGCCTTATATGCAATATATGATAACTGTAATAGCCTACATACTAATGCCTACGATGAAGCTATAACAACACCTACTGAGGAAAGTGTGCGAAGAGCTATGGCAATTCAGTTAATCATTAATAAAGAGTTAGGTCTAGTGAAAAATGAAAATACACTACAGGGTTCATTTATTATTGATGAATTAACAGAATTGGTTGAAAATGCAGTGTATGCAGAGTTCGAAAGAATAAGTGAACGTGGGGGTGTGTTGGGAGCAATGGAAACAATGTATCAAAGGAACCTAATACAAGAGGAATCACTTTACTATGAAAATCTAAAACATACAGGCGAGCTACCAATTATGGGTGTTAATACATTCCTAAGTAAATCAGGTTCACCTACTGTAACACCTGGCGAAGTAATAAGAAGTACAGAACAGGAAAAACAAGCACAAATTGATGCTGTATTGCAATTCCAACTTAGAAATAAAGATGTTTCTGCTCAAGCTTTGAAATCATTGCAACAAGTAGCTATTAATAATGGAAATATATTTTCTGAATTAATGCAAGCTTGTAAGGTCTGTTCAATAGGTCAGATTTCTGCAGCATTGTATGAGGTTGGTGGAAAATATAGAAGAAATATGTAAGACAAAATGAGCAGATATTTTATTTATATTTTTACCGTCTTTCTATTATTCTGTAAAATAGGTTTCGGGCAGGACTATACTGTTGATCTTGTAGTATATAATGGTACTATTTACACTGTAGATGAATCTTTTACAGTTAAATCTGCTATGGCTATAAAGGGTGGTAAAATAGTTGGTATTGGTGAAGATGCTGATATTTTATCAAAATATACTTCAGCACAAAAGCTAAATCTAAATGGTCGATATGTTTATCCAGGATTTTACGATGCACATTGCCATTTTTTACCCTATGGTCTTAGTTTAAACGAATTAGATTTAGTTGGGGTATCAAGCCAAGCTGAAATGATAAAATTGATAGACAAATATGCAAAATCTAATATTAGTAAATGGATAATTGGTAGGGGCTGGGATCAAAACCTTTGGAAAAATAAGTCTTTAAACATTATTGTTGAGTTAGATAAGCGATACCCAGAAACCCCTATTTACTTAACTAGGATAGACGGACATTCAGTATTAGTAAACTCTAAAGCACTTCAATTAGCTGGAATAGACCTAAACACACAAATACAAGGAGGAGAAATAGGTAAAGATGAAAATGGCAAGCTAAATGGAATACTTGTAGATAAAGCTATGGACAGAGTTAAGGCAAAACTTCCTAGTCATAGTTATCAGGAAATGTACTTAGCTGTTAAAAAGATGGAGAAAATCTGCCTAAGTAATGGATTAACTTCTGTATGTGATGCAGGAATAAGTTATAAGGAGATTTTAGCACTAGATAAAATGTCTGATTCATTGACGATAAGGGTAAATGCAATGCTGTTGTATAATGACTCTAATTTAGTTACTGCATTGCAAAAAGGTGAAATATTTAAACCTAAATTTCACTTTTGCTCTGTAAAAAGTTATGCAGACGGCTCACTTGGTAGTTGGGGAGCATTACTTCTTAAACCTTATACTGATAAACCATCCTCTAACGGCATTTTAATTGAATCAGAAGAGTACCTTCTTTCTATTGCCAAGAAAGTTTATAATTATGGCTTTCAATTAAATACACATTGCATTGGTGATTCTTCACTTAGATTAATATTGGGTAACTATTCTAAGGTACTTCCTACATATAATCAATTAAGATGGAGAATAGAGCATTTGCAAATGGCTGAAGATGAAGAATTTAATATTATAGTAAAATACCATATTGTACCATCAGTTCAACCTGCACACGCTACCAGCGACGCAGCTTGGGTATATGGGCGAATAGGTACTCGTGCAGATAGTGCTTATCCTTATAAGAAATTGATTCAAAGAACTGGATTAATAGCAATGGGGACAGACTTTCCTGTAGAACCTATTAATCCAATGTTGGGCTATTATGCTGCTATATTTAGACAGCCAGCTACAAATACAAAACAAAAAGTTTTTGCGCCCGAAAACAGCATATCTAGACAAGATGCGCTGAAGGGAATGACAATTTGGGCTGCTTATGCCTGTAGAGAAGAGAATGAGAAAGGTAGCCTTGTAGTGGGAAAATGGGCAGATTTCATAATTTTGGAAACTGACTTAATAAAAGATAGTCCTAAGAAAATAGCCCAGACCAAGCCAATTAGTACTTATGTAGCTGGTGTAAAGGTCTATGATAGAAACAGTAAGAAATAAATAAGAGTTGAAAATAAATATTATGTACAATAAGACGAAACAAGTATGCCTTGTAGTAGCATTCCTAGCAATTACCTTAATTACAAATGCGCAACAGCAACTTACCATTGATAAGCTTTTTCAGTTGAAACGAGTGGGTAATGCAGAATTATCACCTGATGGTAAAAAACTGCTTTTCATAGTCGGTGAAACAGTAATGAAAGACAATGCGACAATTCGCTTGCTTTACACAACCGATTTAAAAGGTGAATCAAAAACACTCATTTCTACTGTAGAAGACAAAATATTATATGCTGTATGGAGACCAGACGGTAAAAAAATTGGATATATGGCAACCTCTTCTGGATCTCCCCAAATGTGGGAAATGAACCCTGATGGAACTGATAAGCAAAGGCTAACCAATATTGTAGATGGCATTTCTGGATTTGTGTATAGTCCAGATGGGAACAAATTACTGTATGTGAAAGATATTCAGGTAGAGCCTACCATTCAGGACTTATACCCTGACCTAACTAAAGTAAAAGGTAGAATATATGACGAACTAAACTACCGCCATTGGGATACTTGGAATGATGGAAGCTACACCCACATTTTTGTTACAAACATAGACCGTACTGGTCACTATGCAGCTGATGGAAAAGATTTATTAAAAGGACAAAGGTTTGATTCACCTATTAAACCATCTGGTGGTACCGAGCAATTAGCTTGGTCTATAGATGGTAATTCTGTAGTATATGCTTGTAAGAAACAGACTGGTACTGAGTATGCCTATTCAACTAATTCTGACCTATATATGTACGATCTAACTACTGGTACTGAATTAAACTTGACTGAAAGTAATAAGGGATATGATATGGACCCTACTTTCTCACCTGATGGTAAATTTATTGCCTATTTAAGTATGGCAAGGGCTGGCTATGAAAGCGATAAGAATAGAATTATGTTATATGACATTGCGAAAAAAACTGTAATAGAAGTTACAGAAAAATTAGATAGAACGACAAATGCAATTAGCTGGCAGCCTGACGGTAAAATGCTATACGCTATTATTGAAGACCAAGCTACCAAGCAAGTATATGCTTATGATATAAAGAAAAAGACATTAAACCCGGTTACAAAAGGTGAGCACGACTATGTAAGCATAACTGTAGGTTTAGATGGTAAAGCCCCAGTGATAGTAGGAGGTAAAATGACCATTAGCCAGCCAATTGAATTTTATGCAATAGATGCTAAAACTGGTATAGAAACAGAACTAACCCATACTAATAAAGAAGCATTAGCGGCAATAAAAATGGGTAGGGTAGAAAAAAGAATGATAAAAGCCACAGATGGTAAAGACATATTGACTTGGGTGATTTATCCGCCAAATTTTGATGCTACTAAGAAATATCCTACGCTTTTATATTGCCAAGGTGGACCACAAGGTGCAGTTAGTCAATTTTTTAGCTCTAGATGGAACTTTCAGTTAATGGCTAGTTATGGATATATAGTTGTTGCCCCTAATAGAAGAGGTCTTCAATCTTTTGGTCAAGAATGGTGCGATGCAATCATTGGTGACTATGGTGGTCAAGCTATGACAGATTTAACTACTGCAATAGATGAAGTAAGTAAAGAAAGCTATGTGGATACGGCTAGAATTGGTGCAGTGGGCGCCAGTTTTGGGGGTTACACAGTTTATTGGTTGGCAGGTCACAACACAAATAGAAGGTTTAAATCTTTCATTGCACATTGTGGAATGTATAATATGGAGTCTTGGTATGGAAGTACTGAAGAAATGTTCTTTGCTAAAAACGACCAAAAGGAATCATATTGGGACAATCCTGCAAACTTTGATAAGAATTCACCTCACAATTTTGCAAAAAATTGGAATACACCGATATTAGTCATTCATAATGAAAAAGATTTCAGAGTACCATTAACTCAAGGTTTAGATGCATTCAATGCTGCACAATCTCAGGGAATTAAAAGTAGGTTTCTATATTTCCCTGATGAAAACCACTGGGTACTAAAACCGCAAAATGGACTACTTTGGACTCGTGTATTCTACGATTGGTTGGAGAGAACTTTGCCTGAAAAAAAATAACTTAAAGTTGATCTAAAAATAAGTTAAGGGTTGTAGCATTAAATTTCTGCAACCCTTTTTTTTATTTCATATTTATAAATTGCATTGGAATTTCTAACTCACTACCACGAAGAGCATTAATTACTTCTTGCAAATCGTCAATCTTTTTAGCAGAGACACGAACTTGATCTTCCATAATAGCTGGTTCTACTTTTAGTTTTAGGTCTTTTATTTGTTTTACTACCTTTTTAGCCATTTCTTTATCCATGCCTTGCTTAATGACTATTTCTTTTCTTATCATATTTCCACTGGCGTATTCCTCTTTACCAAAGTCAGCAACTCTCGGGTCAATTCCTTGTTTTGAAAGTTTTTGTCTGATTAAGTCTTCTATTTGGCCCAACTTCATACTGTCTTCAGTTACTACTATTATTTTACTTTCTTTTTTCTGTAATTCGATTTCAGTTTTTGAACCTCTAAAGTCGTATCTATTAGCAACTTCTTTGATTGCTGCATTAATAGCATTATCTAAGGTTTGACCATCTACTTTACTCACTATATCAAATGAAGCCATAATTAAATCGTGTTTAGATGCAAAGATGAAATATTTTAAAGAATTAATATTTAAATTGCTAATCGAATTATATTAATGAAACATTAAATTTACAGGCTCAGTCCTAAACGTAACACTTATGAAATTTTTCTCTTATTTATTTACCTTATTGGCAACTGTAGCATTAGTAGTCAATACTAATGCTCAAGTCTATGTAGCTAAAATTCACAAAGGTCCCAAAATTGGTCTTCTGGGTACAAATGGCAAACCAATAGTTGCTCCAAAATTTGAATCAATAATTATTATTAATGATGAACAAGCAATTGTAAGTAATGATGGTAATTATGGGATTATTTCACCAAAGACAGGCGTAGAAATTCTACCACTAAAATATGAAGAGATAAACTTAAGTAGTGATAGAACAGGTACTTATAAAATTTCTGGTAAATATGGTGTGCTTGATGCTAATAGTAAACCTGTGGGTGAAGCTGAATATGAAAAAATTGAAGCTTCATCAGGAGAACTGAAACCAGCAAAAAAGCTGGGTAAGTGGGGCTTTGTAAATAAAGCAGGTAAATTAATTATACCAGCCACATATGAGTTTGCCAGACCATTTACTGATGGGTTAGCTTGTGTAAATAAAGGTGGTAAGCCATTAGGTGACAATGGTGTACAAGGTGGAAAATGGGGATATTTAGACCAAACAGGTAAATTGGTTATACCAGCAAACTATGATGATGCAAATCCTTTTGCAGATAAATTAGCCATTGTAAAGAGTATGGGTAAATATGGCTACTTAGGTACTAATGGTAAAATGGTAATAAGTGCACAGTTTAAGTCAGCAGCTCCATTTAATTCAGAAGGCTTTGCTCAGGTAGAAAAAGGCTCAGGTGGATATGGTCTAATAGATAAAACTGGAAAATTAATAACGGGGACAAATAGTTACGACGCTTTTAATAGTGGCTTTGTAAATGATTTAATGATAGTAACTAAGGGTAAGAAGGTCGGCTTTATGAATAGAACTGGCAAATTGGTTATACCTGCAGTATATGATGATGCTAAACCATTTGCTGAAGGATTGGCAGCTGTAAAAAAAGGTTTGAAATGGGGATTTATTGACCCTACAGGTAAAATGGTAGTTCCTGCTATTTTCTTTGAAGCTAGTAGCTTCTATAATGGATTGGCGCTAATGAATGTTAATGGTAAATGGGGTATGACCGACCAAACAAATAAGCCAGTCCTTAAACCCGAATATGATTTTATTCAGTTTGACTATCAAGAAAAAGTTGGTACTTTAAGCAAAGACGGCAAATCTGGGTTTGTAAATGATAAAGGTGTAGTTTACATTAAACTAATATATAATGGTGCTCACGGTTTTCAAGGAGGTTTAGCGGGAGTACAACAAGGGGCTAAATGGGGATTTATAAATTCATCAGGAGCAATGGTTATAAAACCAGCGTATGATGAAGTTCGTGACTTCAGTCAAGGCTTGGCTGCTGTAAATAAAGCAGGTAAGTGGGGTTTTATAGATACTACAGGTAAAATAATTGCACCATTAATTTACGAAGACGCAGAGCAGTTTATTTCTCCATCAAAATAAAAAATTGAAAACAAAGATTAGTGAGATACTAATGCAATATGCTTTTTATCAGGGCTTATAGCAAAACGATAAACTGTACCATTGGTAATAACTATATCCCAAATTAGGTACCAACCTAGCTTAGGATTTTTTAAATTATAACCCCATAGTTTATTGTTGGCTGTCATTATTAAAGTATTAGCATCATACCATACATAATCTTCAGCACCAGGTACAACCCGTATTATTTTTTCTAAATGTCCTTTTATGTCAGTTATAAATATTACGTCACTATCATCGGACTTATGTGTTCTGTCTATAAACGTAAGGGTAGGGGTTTTTACTGGCCTTCTTTGAAGGTTTCTACCTGAGTATGAGCATTTTTTGAACATAGAATCTGTAGGTATGTACAGCCAATGAGCTGAAAGTGGAACTGGGACATTCACAGTTCCCATAATACCATTAGTTAACCATACGTAATAGCCAATGGAATCGTGTCTCTCGCTTAGTTTCTTTACAAATTTTCCATTATTGTCGTAGAGCCAAATTCGTTGGGCAGAATCTGATTCTACTACCACACAGCTTAAGTATTTCCCATCTGGTCTTTTCATTGGGCTAAACTTGTCAAATTCTGATACAATAAATGGAGTAATTATAGAATTATTAATATCATATACGTGAATGTCAATGCGTTTACCTGAACTTGCACTATAATAAAGTTTTTTATTATCTGCATCAAACCAAGGTTGATTTACGTAAGTAGCTGTTGGCTCGACGTTATCTATTTTCTTATATTCGTTAATTGTCAATTTTGACTTAACAAATTTAATTTTCACTGAGTAAAGCTCCATTTTTGTAGTTAGAACTTGTGCAAATACTGATGTTTGTGTCAGTATATTTAGAACAATAATGAGTATTAAGTTTTTAAACATATCGGTTATCTATGAGAGCAATAGTACAAAGAGTAATTGAAGCTAGCGTGACAAATGAAGATAAATTATTTAGTAAAATCGAAACTGGTTTATTAGTTTACTCTTGTTGGATAGATGATGATGAGCAAGAAGACGTGATTTGGATGTCAAAGAAAATAACTCAAATGAGGATATTTAATGGGGAAAATGGGAAACCTGATATTAACCTAAATGACGCAGATGCAGAACTTATGATAGTGAGTCAATTTAGTCTTTATGCAAGCCTAGCAAAAGGAAATAGACCTAGTTTTACAAAAGCAGCTAAACCTGAAATTTGCCTACCCTTATATCATAGTTTCATTCAGGAATTGAATACTTTATGTAAAAACAATGTTAAGTGTGGTATGTTTGGTACTGATATGAACGTACATAGTATTAATAATGGTCCAATGACCATAATATTAGATAGCAAAAGAATAGAATTATAATGACTTTAGAAGAAGCTCAACTAAAAGTTGATGGATATATCAAGACAGTTGGTGTCAGATACTTCAACGAATTAACTAATATGACTATATTAGTAGAGGAAGTTGGCGAGCTAGCACGCATAATGTCAAGAAAATATGGTGAGCAAAGTTTCAAAGAGGGAGAAGATGATAGTAAATTTGCTGACGAATTAGCCGATATACTTTGGGTACTAATTTGCATAGCTAATCAGACTGGTATAAACTTGACTGAGGCATTTGATAAGAATATGACAAAGAAATCAACTAGAGACATAAGTCGCCATATAAATAACGTAAAATTAAAATAATCATACATTAGAATGATCGTAAAAAATGTAAAGTTCAATAACCCGCCAGCAAAGGAATTCGTAAGAGAATTGAAGGCGCAAGTGAATGCATATTTTGAGGATAACAACTTGAAAAAGACTGCAAACGCACAGATGATTATAAAAACAATATCATTATTGGGCATTTATTTTGGTGCTTATTTACTGATATTACTTACTGGACTAAGCGTTTGGTATTTATTGGGTTTTGCAGTAATTATGGGTTTGGCTAAGGCTGGAATCGGATTTAGCATAGCACACGATGCAATTCACGGTAGTTATTCGTCTAACAAAACAGTAAATAAGATATTGGGCTTCAGTATGAATCTAATAGGTGGGAGTAGTTATGTATGGAGTATTTCTCACAACATAGTTCACCATACATACACTAATATTCACACGATGGATGAAGACCTAGACGTAACAACTTATATGCGTTTAAGTCCTAATCAACCTAGAATGAAAATTCATAGATTTCAGCACCTGTATTTTCCGTTAGTCTATAGTTTGGCTACTTTCTTTTGGGTATTTGTAAAAGACTATAAAAAACTTTTACAACCTAATATTGGTCCATTCGAAAAAAAGCACGATTCTAAAGATGTCTGGGAAACTATTATATTTAAACTAATCTATTATGCTTATACCATTGTGATTCCATTATTGTTATTACCTATAGCTTGGTGGCAGTTTTTAATCGGTTTTATGCTAATGCATATGGTGGCAGGTTTTACACTGGGTATCATATTTCAACTAGCTCACGTAGTAGAGGAGACAGAACATTTTACACCAGAATATGAAGGAACTATGGAGAATGCTTGGGCAGTACACCAATTAAGGACTACAGCTAATTTTGGTATGAAAAGTAAATTATTAACTTGGTATGTAGGTGGTCTTAATTATCAAGTGGAGCATCACCTATTCCCTAACATATGTAGCATACATTATCCTGCTATTAGTGGCATTGTAGAAAGTGTAGCTAAAAACTATAATGTCCCATATTATTTTCATAAAACTTTTTCTCAAGCAGTTGCATCTCACGTAAAAGTTTTAGTTACTTTGGGTAAGGAACCAGCTGGAGACTTTGAATTAAAGCTTAGCTCCTAATTTAATTACAACACTTAATTAAAGGTATCAACAGTTATTTGTTGGTACCTTTGCAGTTTTATACCCTTTCTGATTACAAAATGTCTTACGAGAAAAGAGGCGTATCTGCCAATAAAGAGGATGTACACTCAGCTATTGCCGATTTAAGTAAAGGTCTGTATAACAATTCATTTTGTAAAATTTTACCTGACTTCTTCACTCAAGACGATGATTACGCTTGTATGCTTCACGCTGATACTGCTGGTAGTAAGACAGCCCTAGCATACCTTTATTGGAAGGAAACAGGAGATATAACTGTGTGGCAGGGGATAACACAAGATGCCATTGTAATGAATACTGATGATATGGCCTGTAGCGGTGTGACAGATAACATTATGCTTAGCAATACAATTGGGAGAAATAAGGCGCTAATTCCAGGTAATGTAGTGGCAGCACTAATTCAAGGTGCCACTCAGTTTGCAGATTTAATGTTAGCTAATGGCATTAAGATTCATTTAGCTGGTGGTGAGACTGCAGATGTAGGCGATATAGTTAGAACACTCGATGTTGGCTTTACTGCATTTGCTAGGTTACCTAAAAGTGATATTCAATTAATAAATATACAACCTGGACAAGTAGTAATAGGTGTAGAGAGTTACGGTCAAGCAAGCTATGAATCAGAGTATAATAGTGGTATAGGTAGTAATGGATTAACTTTTGCCAGACACGAGGTTTTATCAGCTAAGTATAGACGCCATACTGAAAGTTATGCACCTGAAACAGACTCAGAGTATGTGTATAGTGGCAGCAAGTCATTATCTGATATTTATGAAGGACAATTAGTTGCGAAACTTTTATTATCACCAACTCGAACATATTTACCTGTATTAAAGATGCTTTTTCAAGAAAAGCGAGCTGCTATTAACGGTATTATTCACAACACAGGTGGAGGGCAAACCAAAGTTTTGCACTTTGCTAAGGGCGTAAACATCGTTAAAAACGACTTATTAGAAATTCCTCCTGTTTTTAATATGATTCAATCAGAGAATAATACTGCGTATCAAGAAATGTTTAAAATATTTAATATGGGTCAACGCCTTGAAATATATACGAATAAGGAGGAGGCAGATTCAATAATTAACATCATAAAATCTTTCGATATTAATGCTAAAATAATTGGTTATGTAGAGGAGCATAGCAATAAGAATGCATCAAGTGTAGAGGTTCACGCTGTAAATGATAAATTACTATATCATAGTTCTTAATGAGAAGATTTTAACCAGTTAGTAACTACTTTATGATGAGGAAATACTTTTGGTCTAGAAATAAAATCGTCCAATTCAGGAACAATAATTGAAACTTTTCGGTGTTCCTCTAATTTATTAACCAATACTAATTCTAATTTTTTGGAATTAAAATTAGAGTTTTGGGTTAATTCCAATGGATTGTCCTCATTTAGTAGAATTATATAGTCTCCTACTTTTGCACCTTGAGAAGTCAAAACTGAATTGGCCCTAAGTTGATTAATTCTTCTTCTACCTATTCTATCCACTGTACAAGATGCGCCTGCAATATATATATCTTCAAAAATAGAATTATGACGAAGTATTGCATAGCTGTAAGATTCACTTTCGAAATATTCTAACAATAATTGGTCAATATATTTTGCTGGACTATGTATTGTTAGCTGGAAAAAGTTATCCCAGTCTGAAGGTACCATTTCATTTAACAAAGTCCTTATAAGTTGTTCGTTATAACCCTTTGTAATTACTTGTTCAGATTGATAAAGGAGCCGCATTAAGTCGGCAAGTTTGTACAATTCTCTGCTCTCAATTCGAATTTTTAAATCTAAAACTAATGCCCAAAGTGATCCTTCATTATAAAAGCTAATTCGCCTAGTTGGAGCATTTGGTTTATAGCCATCTAGCCAAGAATCAATACTTGCATTGGCTAAGGAATGAAAAGCTATTGCATCATTTGTCATAAATTTAGCTATTACATCATTTAGCCTTGTTAGATAAGTTTTGTCATCGATACAGCCAGAACTTAGCAGTAAATAGTCTCCATAATAAGTGGTAATGCCTTCTGTTATGTAGTGCAATTGGCTGTAACATTCTTGAGCATAATTATAAGGCATCATTTCTGTTGGGCGAATGGTTTTTACATTCCAACTGTGAAATAACTCGTGGCAAGAGATTGACAGTAATTCATAATCCAAGTATCTAAAATCGTCCAAGATGTAAGAGCCTAATACTATAACTGTACTATCTAGGTGCTCTACTCCGTGGTGAATGAACTCATTTCTAATAAATATTGTAAAATGATAGTCTGAAGGAAAAGGAAAACTACCAAACATATCGAAACAAGTTTGAGTGAACTTATTGAACTTATCTATATAATCATATTCACCATTAGAGTCAAATCTTTTCTCAATTTCTGCTAAACTTTCAGAATATGCAAAAAAATCAATGTAGAAATTTTGATTGTTAATGGTATAGCTGTAGGTCAAATTTGGTTGTCCTAAAACTAGTGGTGAATCAAATAACCTGTCAATACCTGTGAAATTCCAAGTTTTAACATCTCCATTTCTATTTATTAATTCTATTTCTATTCCTTCATCTTGTTTACTTTCAGTATATAGGCACAAATTAATTGGATTAATATATAGAAAATCTGAACTAGGGTAGCAGCTACCAGCATTCAACAAAGGACACCAATACTTAAAGTTGACCTGTATTACTTTTAAGTTTTCATTTTTAAACTGCCAAGCCTCTCTGTCAATTTTTGAGCATTTTATTTGTAAACCTAGACTATCAAATACTTCAAGGTTATGAATATTTTGTCCAAAATTTGATAACTCATATCTGCCTGGTCTCCAAGCTGCTAGCCTAAACGTATTCGAATTTGATACATCAATTAAAGCAGTCACGTCTATCATATTGGCTTCGCCATTATCAGAAATGGTGTACTTATTCATTTATGGTTGGTTTTATTGTTTTGGGTGAAAAGTAGTTGACTATGTTGGTATTAATTTCATTTATTTCGCTCCAGTTTTCTATCATACAAGATAATTGAATTATGCCTGAAGTATTTAAGTGACCTGCTTCAAATTCTCCAAAGCTTTCTGCAAGCATTTGAAAACCAGGATTATGACCTACCATTAGCACTGTATTGTAAACAGGCTCAATTTCTTGTAAGATATTTATCAAATCATCTACCCAAGCCTCGTATATTTTTTCTTTTATTCTTATGTTTAACAAAGGATAGGCTAATTCTCTGGCAAAAATTCTGGCAGTGGTTATAGCTCTATTGGCTGTACTACTAACTATTAAGTCTGGATAAATTGGTATAGATTTTAAGAATTTACCCATCATTTCAGCATCTTGTCGTCCCTTAACTGTAAGTGGTCTTTCAAAATCAGTCAGTTCTAAATAATCTTTACTAGCCTTAGCGTGGCGAATCAAAAATAAATGTTTCATTTAACAGTTCAGATAGATTGCAAATATCCGTAATAGAAGAGGTTATGTTTGCTTTATGTGTTTAATAATTATTAATTCAAATGTCAATTTGTCAGAGATATTAGCATATTTGTAAATATTAAAAAGTTGACAACCGATGAGCAGTAAAAGAGTCCTAGTAGTAGAAGATGAACAAAAGGTGGCCAGTTTCTTGAAGTCAGGCTTAGAAGACAATGGATATCAAGTAGATGTAGCATTTGATGGGTATATCGGACAACGTTTGTTTTTAGCAAATCAATATGATTTAATTTTATTAGATGTTAATCTTCCTCAAATAAATGGTGTGGAGCTTTGCAAATTCGTAAGAACTAAGGATCTGGAAGTTACCGTTATTATGTTGACAGCAATGGGAACTACAGAGGATAAGGAGGTTGGTCTAGACAGCGGGGCAGATGACTATTTGGTAAAGCCATTTGAATTTAGAGAATTGATGGCAAGGATTAGAAGATTTGAAAGAAGAAGTAAATTCATACCTTCATCAGATAAAATTCACAGAATTGCAGATCTTGTAGTGAATGAAGACAGCAAAATTGTAAAAAGAGGGGAATCTACTATATCTCTTACCAATAAGGAGTTTCAATTACTTGTATTTATGATTAAAAATAAGAATAAGGTAATTAGCAGAAATGACATATCTGAAGAAATTTGGGGAATTAACTTTGAGAGAGGGACAAACGTTATTGACGTATATGTGAACTTCTTAAGAAAGAAAATTGACAAAGATTTTACGCCTAAGCTAATTCACACTCAAATAGGTATGGGCTACATACTTAAAGTAGGAGGAAAAGATTGAACTTGAATTTTTCCTTTCGGGCACGGTTACAGCTATTTTATGGCATTATGTCAACCATAATACTGGTGTTGGCATCAATTTTAATTTTTTACCTGTTTTATGATACGATAAACAAAGATTGTAGCTATCACCTAACAGAATCATTAGATTTATTTGTAAATCAAAGCAAAGCTGAAAAAGGCAACTTTTCAGCAGCATTTATTGGCTATAAATTAGTTACAGAAGGACTTAATCACGAAATAATTAAAGTTGCAGATGCTAGTGGAAAAATTGTTTTTAACAATGATGAATTTTCTCACCCTGCACTTAGTAAAGTAAAGCGAAGTAAAATTGATACAACTGCTAGTCTTACACGTCAAAGCCTTTCTAAGTCAATTGAAATAGAGGGTAAAAGTTATACTGTAAATATTTCGGCCAAAAGCAAACTGGGTGAAAAAGCGCTAACTGATCTAATATTAATATTAGTAGGTGTTTTTTCATTTATGCTGATTATTAGCACTACTGTTTCTTGGATTCTAATAAAAAAGGCATTGAGCCCATTAACCAAAGTAATAGATAAGATTACCACAATTACGGGCAATAACCTCGGTATAAGGCTTGAAAATAATCAAAATAATGATGAACTGGGTAAGCTAACTAAGGTATTTAACGAAATGTTGTCTCGCCTGCAAGATAGCTTTGAGTTACAAAGAGGTTTTGTAGCAAATGCGGCCCACGAACTTAGAACACCCCTCACTGCTATAAATGGACAAATTGAAGTTGCTCTACTCAAGCCAAGAACTTTAGATGATTATCAAAAGACTTTAAATTCTATAAAAGAAGATATTAATTGGCTAACAGAGTTGGCTAACAATATTTTAGATTTACTTTTAGCCAGTTTAGATACAAACGGAATTAGGTTTGCCCCCCTAAGAATAGACGAAGTATTGTGGCAAGCAAGAGTTGACTTAGGGAAATCTAGACCAGGTCACGATGTGGGCATTAATTACGATGACCTACCAGAAAATGAGGAAGAAATAATAGTAATGGGTAACGAGCAATTGCTTAAGACAGCATTTATAAACATTATGTCTAATGCTTGTAAGTTTAGTATAGATCAGAACGTAGATGTCACATTAAAGGGAGAAAAAAATTATGTAGTTATAGATTTTATTGATAGGGGAATTGGCATAGAAAAGGAAGAAATTAAGAAAATATTAGAACCATTTTACCGTGCGAATAATGCTAGGCACGTAAAAGGTCACGGTTTGGGATTACCATTAGTTGCCAGAATAATGCAACAGCATAAAGGTAGAATGAATATTGTGAGCGAAGCTGGAAATGGCACTATAGTAACATTGTATATTCCTATTGCTAGCATATTTACTCAACTACCCAGCATTTACGAAGAAAATAAATCATCACCTTCATTAAAATAAAATGAAAAATAAGTTATATCTATTACTCATTCTAATTGGAATGTCAATGTCCAGTTCAATATTTGGACAAAAGGCTAATAATTACACTGCACTACAATTAGAAGTAGAGGCTTACCTAAAGAAATATAACGAGCAGTATCGAAAGCTATATATTGAGTCAAGCGAATCTGCCTGGTTGCTAAATACGCATATTGTGACTGGTGATAATACCAATGCCCAGCGTTCGCAAAAGGCAGATGAAGCTATGTCTGCATTTACTGGAAGTGAGGAGAATATAAGAATTGCTAGAATGTACTTAAGCCAATTTAAAAAATTGACTAACATTCAAGTTAAGCAACTAAATAAAATATTATATATGGCTGCAGGAAATCCTGCAACAGCTAAAGATTTGGTTGCTAAACGTATAAGAAAAGAAACCACTCAAACAGAGATGCTGTATGGGTATAACTATATGTATAAAAATAAAAAGGTATCTACCAATTATTTAGACAGCATTTTAATTAATAGTATAAATAAAGAAGAAAGACATAATGCCTGGGTAAGTAGCAAAGAAATTGGAAAGGTGTTGAAAGATTCTCTTGCTCAATTAAGAGACCTTAGAAATGAAGTTGTGACCAAATTGGGGTATTCTGATTATTTTAATTATCAAGTAAGTGAATATGGAATGAGTTCTAAGGAAATGCTTAAGATGAATCAAAAATTCATTTCACAGCTTTGGCCACTTTATAGAGAATTACATACCTACACACGATATGCACTAGCAGATAAATATTCTGATAAATCTGTCCCAACTTATTTACCAGCAGACTGGTTGCCAAATAGATGGGGTCAAGATTGGAGTAGTATGATTCAAGTAAAGGGTTTAAATTTAGACAGCATTATTGGGACAAAGACTCCAGAATGGCTGGTAAAATCAGGAGAGAATTTCTACGTAAGCTTAGGTTACGATAATCTACCTAGTTCATTTTACACGAAAAGCAGCTTATATCCCTTGCCTCCAACTGCAACATTTGCAAAAAATAATCACGCATCAGCTTGGCACTTAGATTTAGACAAAGATGTAAGAAGCCTGATGAGTGTAGAGCCTAACGTAGAATGGTACTCAACGGTAAATCACGAATTAGGGCATATATATTATTATATGACATATAGCAATCCAGATGTCCCATATTTACTACGTGAGGGGGCAAATAGAGCCTACCACGAGGCATTTGGCACAATAGTAGGTAAGGCTGCTGTGCAGAAAGGTATGTTGGCTGCTAATGGTTTACTACCAGATAATGCTGAAACAGACGATATGCAAATTTTACTAAAGGAAGCACTAGAATTTGTTGTGTTCATCCCGTTCAGTGCTGGCGTAATGACACAGTTTGAGTATGAAATGTATGCAGGCAAACTACCTAAAGATCAATTTAATAAGCGTTGGTGGGAATTGGTAAAAAATTACCAAGGAATTATCCCTCCTGAGACTAGATCTGAATTGTATTGTGATGCGGCAACTAAGACCCATATAAATGATGATCCTGCCCAATATTATGATTATGCATTGTCATTTATTCTATTATTTCAAGTGCATCAGCACATTGCAAAAGATATTTTAAAGCAAGATCCTCACAATACTAATTACCATGGTAGTAAAGAAATTGGATTGTTCTTAAAAAATATAATGTACTGGGGCTCAGCAAAAGATTGGCGCCAGGTATTAAAAGACAATACAGGCAGTGAATTACAAGCTAAGGCGATGCTAGAATATTTTGAACCACTTATGGCCTATTTGAAGGAATTAAATAAGGATAAAGTTTACACTTTACCTAAAAAGTATAAACCATTAAAGTTTAAGTGATGCCTTCCAAAGTCTGTCATTAATAGCAACTCCCAGCCCGAAATTAGGTACTAATTCAGCTAATATTATTGTACTAGCGTCAGCATCGGCTTGTCTCATATATTGAAACAGATTGCTTGCTGCTACGTTTAAACTATTAGTTGGAGATAATATGTAGTTATGAACTAAGTCTGTTAATGTGTAGGAATTGGAATAACTAATTATGCTGATTTTTTTATCTAAATGCTCTTTAATTAATTCGCCTAAATCTCCTAATAATAATGGTTTGATTGGGGCATAATGATTGTCTAGTGAACCTGGACTAGATGCAATAGAATTAGGTTTTGCTATTTGAATATTGGGCATAATTTTTTGCAATGCCTCAAAACTTATTCCACCAGCTCTTAACAATTGGGGAGTTTCTGTAGTAATATCTACTATAGTACTTTCTACACCTATACTTGTCTTGCCACCATTTAATATATAGGGTATTAACTTACCAAGACCTTCCTCAACGTGTTGGGCTGTTACGGGCGATATGTAACCAAATATGTTTGCACTTGGTGCTGCTAATGGAAAATTTAATGAATCTAATAAAGCTAAGGTTAATTTGTGATTAGGCATTCTAATGCCAACAGTAGCTAAGCCAGAACTGACTAAATCTGGAATTAGATCGCTTTTCGCCATAACTAGTGTTAATGGACCAGGCCAAAATGCATCAGCTAATTTTTTAGCTGTAGTAGAAATTTCAATCACACATTTTTGCCAAGTGTCTAAATTAGAAATATGGACTATTAATGGATCAAAACTTGGACGTCGCTTTACATCAAATATCTTAGCTACTGCAGTTTGGTTAAAAGCATTTGCTGCCAGCCCATAAACAGTCTCGGTTGGTATGCCCACTAATTCAGCATTATTCAAATAATCTGCTGCACGAATTATATCATTTCCAATATCTGCCATAGCCTTTAGACCTACAAAATTACAATTCACAAGAATAACTTACAGGTATCGGGTAATTATACTTAATTTCGCCTCCTATTTCAGACCCTGAATGGATAGGAATCAAATCACTGGTTTTATACTTATAGCCGCAATCGTATTTGGCGTTACTTATTTTTTTAATCAAAATAAAGAAACGACTGATACCAAAAGTAAAGAGCCTATTACGGCTCAAGCACCTACAATAAAAGATAAAACAGTTAAAAATGTTTTACCTGATACTATTGCAAAGGATACCAATTCGTTGGTGAAAAATATGCCCGTTTATGTAGGTAAGAATGAAAATATTACTATCCAGAACGACTTAATTAAAATGAAAGTTTCTACACTGGGCGCACAACCTAGCTATGTAGAACTGAAAAAATTTAAGGCATTTGATAAAGTATCACCATTAGTTTTAGTTGATTCTAATTCTTCTGATTTAAACTATGTATTAACCATAGACAATCAGCCTGTAAATAGCAATGAGATAAACTATAAGGTGAGCAGCTCCAGCGCCAATAAATTGGTATTGGAGGCAGACTTTGCTAATGGTAGAAAATTAGTACAGAGTTATTCCTTAGAAAATGGATCTTATCAAGTTAAGTCTAAGCTAGAGTTTGTAAATATGAACGAGTTAATCGCAAAAAACGCGCTTAACATTGACATTGAGTGGAAAGCATTAACGCGTAGGGTGGAAAATGATACGGTTACTTCTCGTAACAACACAAGCGTACACTATCGTCACCACGACGAAAGTCCAAGTTACTTGTCTGAAACTTCGGACGACGACGAAAAATTTAATAAGCCGACCGACTGGGTGTCATTTAAACAGCAGTTTTTTGCGCAAACCATTATTGCAGACCCTGAAAACCCGTTTGAACGCAGCGATGTAAAAGTTACTACTGTAAACCAAGCTGGTTATGAGAAGGAAATGGAAACTAGCTTGTCATTCCCATATAATCATAAACCAACTGAGTCATATACTTACAAATTATATTATGGTCCAATAGATTATAAGGCTTTAAAGAAATTAGACTTGGGATTAGAGAAGCAAGTACCATTAGGTTGGTCATTCTTTTTAACATCTTGGGTTAATAGGTTTATCATCCTACCAGTATTTGACTTATTGAAGGGAACAGCCTTGAATTTTGGTATCATCATATTGTTGCTGACAATTTTCATTAAAATAATCATATTGCCATTCACTTATAAATCTCAAATAAGTATGGCTAAAATGCGCATACTTAAACCAGATTTAGATGCTCTCAAAGAAAAGCACGGTGGCGATATGGCTAAAATGCAACCTGAGCAAATGAAGTTGTATAAGCGAGCAGGCGTAAGTCCGTTAGGTGGATGCTTACCGTTGTTACTGCAGTTTCCAATATTAATAGCGATGTTTAGGTTCTTCCCTAGTAGTATAGAGCTTAGGCAACAAAGTTTCCTTTGGGCTACAGACTTAAGTACTTATGATAGTATTGCTACATTGCCATTTAATATTCCATTTTACGGTAACCACGTCAGCTTATTTACATTATTAATGACGGTATCTACTATTATTTATACTCGTATGAATAATTCGCTTAGCTCTCAACCTAAAGAGATGCAGTGGATAAGTTACCTGATGCCAATTATGTTCCTTGGTTTCTTTAACCAGTATGCTGCAGGTTTAAGTTTGTATTACCTGTACTTTAACCTTTTGACTTTCGTACAACAATACCTGTTTAAGATATTTATAAATGACGATAAGCTAAAGGCTAAAATAGAAGAGAATAAAAGAAGGCCAGAAAGTGAACTTAAGAAAAATGGTTTCCAAGCCAGATTACTTGCTATACAGAAACAACAAGAGATAGCTAAAAGTCAAAAGACAAGTAGAGGTAGTAATAATCAAAAATCGACTAAAAGAAAATAGTTGAACCATAACCTTGGTTTAATTATATTTCACAAAGTTATATGCTCAATATGAAATTGCCGTTTCTAAAAACAATGGTAGGCAAGGCTTTTATTGACACTGCCAAAGAAATGAACGTACAAGTTTATGTGGTGGGTGGCTACGTGCGTGACCAATTGTTGAATAGAGCTATAAAAAAAGATATTGACCTAGTAGTTGTTGGTAATGGGATAGAGTATGCTACCAATGTCTCAAAGAAATTTAAAAGGGTAAATCTTTCTATTTATAAAAACTTTGGTACAGCACAATTAAAGTTTCCAAACAATTTGGAAATTGAGATAGTTGGCGCTAGAAAAGAATCATATAGAGCAGATAGCAGAAAACCTATAGTAGAAGATGGTACTCTAACTGACGACCTAGCTAGGAGGGATTTTACCATAAATGCTTTAGCTTATAATCTAATTGATGATGGGGAGCTGGTAGATAAATACAAAGGCTTGAGTGATTTGGACAATAAAATCATAAAAACTCCCCTAGACCCAGATGTTACATTTAGTGATGATCCACTTAGAATGTTGCGAGCAATTAGGTTTGCCTGCCAACTAAACTTTGATATAGAGCCACTAACACTACAATCTATTGCCAGAAATGCTGATAGAATAACAATATTAAGTAAAGAGCGAATAACTGATGAGCTCAATAAAATGATACTCTGTACAAAGCCAAGTATCGCTTTTTTATTGTTAGATGAATGTGGGTTGTTGCCTTACATTTTGCCAGAACTGTTAAAGCTGAAGGGCGTAACAACAATTGATAATAAGGCACATAAAGATAATTTTTATCATACCCTACAAGTCCTTGACAACATTACCCAATTTGATGAGGATAACTTGTGGTTGCGTTGGGCTGCTATTCTTCACGACATAGGTAAGCCTGCGACGCAAAGATTTGACAAAGAGATAGGTTGGACTTTTCACGGGCACGAGGTTGTCGGCGCTAAAATGACAACACATATTTTCAATTCATTGAAATTACCGATGAATGAGAAAATGAAATATGTGCAGAAATTGGTAAATCTTCACTTAAGACCCATCGCATTGACGCACGAGGTAACAGATTCTGCAATTAGGCGTTTAATAGTCGATTGTGGTTACGATTTAGACGATTTATTAAAACTGTGTAAAGCAGACGTAACCAGTAAAAACCCAATGCGAAAGGAACGCTACCTAAAGCGATTTGACCAATTGGCACATAAAATAGCAGAGGTAGAAGAGCGTGATGCTATGAGAAATTGGCGACCAGCAATATCTGGAGATGATATAATGAATTTATTGAGCATCAGACCGGGTGTAGATGTAGGACTAATTAAAGAAGAAGTAAGCAATGCAATATTAAATGGCGATATTCCCAATGAAAGGGAGCCAGCATTGAAAAAAATGTTTGATATTGCAGCAACTAAAGGCTATAAACCATCGAAAAATATATAAATGAAAAAGTATAAATTACACATTACAGTAGATGGATATGAAGATTTTGAGTTTGCCCTAATCGCAATAGATGAGGACAATATGTTGCAAATTCACGAAGCAATACTTGATGCTGTGAATTTTAAAGCTGATCAATTGGCTTCATTTAGCATTTGCGATCACAGTTGGATAAAAGAGATAGAGTTAACCCTGATAAAAATGGGCGATGAGGAATTAATTGACGATGGCATTTCACTGATGAAAGACCATACTCTTGGTGAATTTACACAGAACTTACCTCTACAAGTGGTGTATGAATATGACTTCGCTAGTCAATGGAAATTTTACCTAATTGCGAATGAATATACAGGCGATTTGCTAGAGGCAACGCCCTATATGAGTGACATTCACGGTAAAGCACCAAATGAAGATGACGGAATAGAGCGAAGTATGATAGCATTAGGCGAAGATGACCTAATGCTACTGGCTGGTACTATGTATGAAGTTGGTGCAGAGGGTTCAGAGAAATCTGAGTATGATGAAGATGGAAACGAAGATGATGATGATGATGAGTTTGATGAAAATAGGGTAGGTAATGAGGACGATATGTGGTAAGGCAAACCCTATGACAAAGAGTAAGATAATAATTATAGCTGGGCCAACAGCAAGTGGCAAAACAAAGACAGCCATAAGTGTGGCACAATTATATGATACTGAGATAATATCATTTGACAGCAGGCAGGTATATGAAGAACTAAATATTGGCGTAGCCAAGCCAACCGAAATAGAGTTAAGTCAAATAAAGCACCATTTAATTGGTACCCACAGTATTCATCAGTCGCTAAATGTAAATTTATTTGCTGAATTGGTAGAAAGCATAGTGAATAGTAGAAACCAAAACTATGTATTGGTAGGTGGATCAACCCTTTACCTACAATCTATACTATATAAATTATATTAAATACCCAATGCAAGTCAGGAATTGAGGGCAGAGTTGTCAGAAAAATTTGCTGAAAAAGGATTGCCTTGGTTAATTACTGAAGTAGGTAAAATAGACCATATTACAATTGCCTCGAACAATGGGGATAACCCAGCCAGACTAATGCGTGCTTTAGAAGTTTATATGACTACTGGGCAAACAATTTCATCTTATAAAACGGGGAACAGACAGTCACGATTCCCCAATCACGAAATTATTGTGTATGCTATTGACATACAACGAAATAAACTGTATGAGAATATCAATTTACGTTGTGACCAAATGCTAGCCGATGGTTTGGTAGCAGAAGTAGTTGATTTGGTGCAGTTCAGGCATTTACCAGCATTAAATACTGTCGGTTATGTTGAATTTTTTGGATATATAGACCATAATTATGACTTAGATTTTGCAACTGCTCTGTTTAAACAACATACTAGAAATTATGCCAAGCGTCAACTTACTTGGTTTAGAAATCAACTTGATGCAAAATGGTTGTCACCCGATGAAATAATCACAGATTTTAAGTCTATTATCTGATTGCAATATTTCCTTACTTAGGCAATTCATATACCTTTGCCTTAATTAATTCGAAAATATATGGCAAATGCATTTTTTAATGTTCCTATTCCTGTAAATGAGCCTGTTAAACCTTACAGTCCTGATAGTCTAGAAAAACATCAAGTAATATCTGCAATTGCAGACCTTAAGGGTCAACAATTAGATATACCTGCCTATATAAATGGGCAAGCGGTAAGAGAGGGCAAGGTAATAGACATATTTGCTCCACATAACCATAAGCATAAACTTGGTCAATACCATAAAGCTGAGAAGTCTCAAATATTAGCTGCTATTGATGCTGCTATGTCAGCCAAAACAGCGTGGGAAAATACAGCTTGGTATGACCGTTGCGCCATATTTCTGAAAGCGGCAGATTTATTAGCTGGACCATATAGAGCGAAAATGAACGCAGCAACTATGTTGGCACAAAGCAAAAACGTATTTCAGGCGGAGATAGATGCTGCTTGTGAATTCATAGATTTTCTACGTTTCAACGCATTTTACGCTACCGAAATATATAAAAATCAACCAGAGTCAGCACCTGGTATGTGGAATAGATTAGAATACAGAGCCTTGGAGGGTTTTGTATTCGCATTGACGCCATTTAATTTTACCTCTATAGCAGGAAATCTTCCTGCATCTGCTGCATTAATGGGTAATACTGTTGTATGGAAACCAAGCGATAAGCAAGTTTATTCTGCTCAGGTAATTATGGAAATATTTCAAGCTGCTGGTTTACCCGCAGGTGTCATTAACCTTATATATCCAAGCGGGCAAGACTGTGCTGAAGTTTGCTTTAATCATTATGACTTTGGTGGCATTCACTTTACAGGTTCTACCAGTGTATTCCAGTCTATCTGGCAGCAAATAGGCAATAACATACACAAGTACAAATCGTACCCTAGAATAGTAGGAGAGACTGGTGGTAAAGACTTTATATTGGCCCACGAATCTGCTGATGTACAGGGTACTGCTGTAGCTATAGCCAGAGGAGCATTTGAATATCAAGGACAAAAATGCTCTGCAGCGTCAAGAGCATACATACCTTCTAACATTTGGCCTGAAGTGAGAGATCGCGCAGTAGCAATGATAGAAGACTTTAAAATGGGCGATGTTGAGGATTTTGGCAATTTTATAAATGCTGTAATAGATGAGAAAGCCTTTGATAAAATAACAGGTTATATAGATAATGCCAAAAATGATTCATCTGTAAAGATTGTAACTGGTGGCACTTACGATAAAACAATCGGATACTTTATTGCACCAACCATAATTGAGGTCTCAGACCCTAACTATGTAACTATGTGCGACGAATTGTTTGGTCCAGTATTGACTGTATATGTCTATGAGCCGAAAGACTTCGAAAAGGTTATGACCATCATAGACGGAACCAGTCCTTATGCCTTAACAGGGTCTATAATAGCAACTGACAGATACGCTATTGTAAAAGCGACAGAAGGATTGAAAAATGCTGCTGGTAACTTCTATATAAACGATAAGCCAACAGGAGCTGTAGTAGGGCAACAACCATTTGGCGGTGCCAGAGGCAGTGGAACCAATGATAAAGCAGGTAGTAGCATCAACTTAATGCGATGGGTTTCGCCTAGAACCATTAAGGAAACATTTGCAATGCCACAAGATTATATTTATCCTTTTTTAGGAAAATAATAAAGAAAACTGACCAAGGCTACAGAACAAAAGTATTTTTCGTTAAGTAACTACACACTTGAAGCAAAAGACAAAAATGGTTTAGCCATACAGAAAAGATTACGAAGACTCCTGTTAATTTTATTTTCTTAATTTCATTTTTATACCCTCTTGTGCATTAGGCACAGGGGGGGGTATCTACATTTGTTAGGGGAGTATAATGCTAACTATATCAACAAAAAAATTCTAATTGAAAAGAATAATTTTTACTTTGCTAGTTTTTTAGATTCAAGTAATAGTAAATATACATACGTACCATTTGATTACTATTTAACTGATACTACTTAGTTTAGTAAGTTAAAATTGTTTGGTTACATTGATCCATATCGTCGGTTTAGTACTGGATACAGTTATTATTTTTGAGATAACGGAATTGGGTTTAATAAACGATTATATCCTAGTAATACACATTTTAGATATTCAGGATTAGACTTTAGGTTCGAAAGAAAAACAAGTGATATATAATATGAATGTATATATGAAAAGAATCATTTCATTATTTTTATGACTTTGTAGCAGTTAGAACTGTAAATATGCAAGATGTGGTAAAAGTAATTTGGCATTGGTCTGACACTGGTACTGTAGATGTAAATAAAACCACAGTTACTCAAAGTTTTCTTAAACCTGGCAGTTACTATGTTAGGCTTACTCTAGCCATAGCCTCGGGTTGTGTTGTGACAGATTCTGTACTGGTAAAAGTATATAATGATGTAGCTAATTACCTAGACAAACCCATACTAAATGTGAGTGCAGTTGGTACTTAAGAATTTGCAATCTCAGCTAGCAAACTAAGTAAAGCTGTTCCCTTTTTTTTAAATTGCAATACCTACACGCAGATGTAAACTACTGGCAGTCATTAAATGCTTTGCCTCAGATTCATAGCCTATGAGACCAGCCTAGCACTTCATCTAGGCATCAGCATAGATTGTTGATAAGTAATAAATGTAACGATACTGCCAACATCAGTTATGGTGATAATTTAAAATTGGTCAGTACTTGGCTAAATAATAACGAAGTTGAGTTACAGACCATAATTCCCACCCAGTGGCAAGCTAAAATAGCATCATTGATGTTATAGTAATAGTGGTTTAAGTCATTTAAATATGTTGGAAACTATACTGAAATAGCAAGTACCAATGTAAATTCTAGGGTAGAGCGATGTGTAGATAGACAAGCCTGGCTAGACGGCACACCTATTAAAATAAGCAAAATTTACTATAAATTATTGTTAGTTAACGCTTTGCAAGACTCAACATATTCCTACAATAGCGAATTATCTATTCCTTCCACTATTTATATACCTTATACTGTATGCATAAATAGAGAGAAAGTTACCAAAAGGGCATATAGTATATATTGCAGGTCTATAACCCGAGCCAGTATGCGAATTTTCAACTAGTGCGGCGAAATAATGTATGACGGCGATGCCATAACACGCAGTTGGACACCGAGATTAAACGATGAAGGATTGTATTCCTATCAAGTAAATGTATGGAGTTTAGACTTGGGTTTTAAAAACCTAACTGTTTTAATACAAGTTATTCATTAGAAAAATGACCTAGGCTTTAATTCTTTACGAATTTCTGATTAATTGCTATGCCTTCTGAAGTAGTAACGGTAACTAAATAAATACCTGCTGGAAATTCACTTACATCAAATTGGCTAGCGTGGTTATAGTTGTTTTGGGATGCCGCAACTATCTGACCTGTAAAACTTCTTATTTCAATGCTTTTAGCCAAATAGCCTTGAGTATTTACGGTTATGTGATGGGTAGCAGGATTTGGGTAAATGCTAATTTTCCTTTTTGCTTGGTCGTTTGATTTTATGCCAGTAAAATTAGGTTTTGTAATTGTGTACATTCTAATCATTGGTGCACCCTTTAACGAAGTTTTACTCCAAAATCCATCTACCGAAAAGAATAAATTTGGATTCGCCTGATTACCATTTAGCAAATAATAGTTTTTGTCAAAGCCAATATTCAATCTAAAGTTAGAATTCTGAATCCAGCCTATATACACTTGATTGGTAATAGCCAACGGTTTTTCTAACGGATAATACGCAAAGCCATTAGCAGAGTCAACGAACATTTGCTTGGTGAAATTTACAGAGGCATCTGGCTCTTCAAAAGCCATTTGACCAACAGCATTAATTTTTTTCCATACGGCTACGTCAAATATTTGTTGCCTTTGATCTACACCCTCCTCTGTAAAGTGAATACCTACACCATATAGCGTATCTGGTTTAGCTAGTTCAAACTTTACTGCCGCCCTCATTTTAGACACACCATTCAAATAATATGATGCTTCTGCTGAATTATCGTCATAGGCATAATAGGTTGAAAATGTCTGTATGTGATTAATACTGTCATTGGTCCTAACAAATGTTGAGGCTTGATTAAAGGCGAAAGTTTGCACCCGCCATCGCACCAAATTGTTTCTGATACTAAACTGCAATGAACCTCTATTTAGCGCTAAATTGCTGGTAGAGTAGGGTAGAACGTTTTCATCGACCACGCTGCTGCCTGCACTTAACAGCACATTGTTATTTAGGTTAAATATTTTGTAGCCATACCTAACATTACGGGTTTGGCTAAAATTATTTTTTACATAAATATTAATCTTTTTACTCAACCATTTACTAGAGTCAAACAACACGTGTTCGTAAGGCATAGAATAATATTTATTCAAAATAGATCCAGAGGCATATGACATAGCTACATCATTAAATGATGTGTCAAATTTATTTCTTCCTCTATTTACATATACGTAGTCTATATGCCAGGGGTCTAGTAGTCCACTAGGGCTGGCTAAATTTCTAAATCTAAATGTAAACTTTTTATGAAAATAATTTGCGGAGTCAGGTAAATTTTTAATCGGAATCATTGCCAATTTAAAGGGCTTATTACTGTTTCTGCCATCTATTGCCCATACTTTTATCCATTTGAATGAATCATAAGGTCTATTTGCAGAGCCTTTTACAGAGTCTGGCTTAAACTCAAGTACCAAACTATCACTTGGGTCTGGGTCATCATCATTTAGTCCACGCCCTTGATATAAAAAACTTATATACAAGCTATCTTTATCGCTTAGTGTAGTTATATCAATTAATTGACTGGTAAGTGTATCACTAGATCGACTGCCTTGGCTTCCAGGTGCATAGGCCCTTCCAAATTCATTGAGACCATCAAATGTTGCAACTCCTGCGCTAGGTGGGTTAAATGGACTAGTGCGATTTACAAGCGTGTAATCATTTTGCCACAATTGGGCATTAGGTCTAGTTTGTAAGTCAAAGAAATCATCAAAAAAAGGTAGAATTATGGTTTTGGGAGGATTTCTTCTCCTATTACCCATATTTTGCTGTTGAGCTTTCTTAGTGTATCTATAATTTAGTCGGCCCTCAAACTCACCTGGCTGACTGTATGCTGAGTTTGAGAAAATTATAAATAAACCAATTATAAATAAACCTAAATTTTTGCTATTTAACATTAAATATGAATCTATCGCTGACCTAAAGTAACGCTGATTTGTGTACCTGTATTGCGTTTCGCACCAGAGTTTGGATATTGCTCAGTAATTACAAGTGTAGACGAATCTGATATGTCTGTAGGGTAATTAACTCTACCTAATGCAAAATTGTTGCCTGATAAATTCACAATTGCAGATTCTAAGTCTAGACCTATCAAGTCAGGTACTACTAATTGTCCAGATTCACCTACTATTAGATCTATGGTAGAACCCTTAGGTAGTTGAGAACCAGGAACTAAGGTTATGCCATTTCGTTGCATTTCAAAAACAACATTATCAGCAATATCTTTTTTTGTAATTTTTTTACCGAACTCAAATCCCATATTTATTAGCAATACTTTAAAATTATCGAAAATGGGCGTATTCTTTAAATCATCTGCTGTTGGCAATTGCATTAAGGGAGCTTTGCTGTCATTAATAGTTAAATATATCTTTCTTCCCTCTTTTACCTTACTTCCAGCCTCTGGTATCTGGCTCAGTACAGTATTGAGTGGTGCATTTACTTCATATCTTTTCTCACTTATTTCAAAATTTAAGCGTTTATCTTCACATAGTTTTTTTACTTGTTGCTCATTCATTCCCTTAAAGTCTGGGACGGTAAGTGACTCACTATGGTGGGTATAAACTTTAAGAAAATAGCTTAAGAAAACAAAAAGTATTCCTACTGCAAGAAGGAATAGTCCAATATTTACCCAAAAATTTAATGACTTAATCCAGACAAATCTGTTGGTTGTCTTTTGCATATAATCCATACGTTATTATTTTATCTAAAAAATCAAAAGGAGTTAATTTATTCAATGCTGCCTGATGGAATATACAAGTAGCTGGTGTAAGTCCAGGCAATGAGTTGATTTCTATAACTATGGTTTCTACTTTAAGTGGACTATTCCATATTCTTACAAAAGCATCAATTCGGCAATACCCCTCTACATTCATTACAGTGGCAGTTTTTCGCAATACATCTTTTACCTCGACTGAAACTTGCTCATTTATTTCAGGTAGTTTAGAAAATCTAGCTGGGGTAATATTTTGACCTTCACCTGCTAAAAACTTTTCCTCAAGGCTCAGTATTCCCTTTTGTGCCAATGCTTCAGATGGATAAAATACCTCATAGTTGTGTGAGCCATCTTCATTTCTAACGGTGTACATACCTCCTGTTACTTCTATAAAATGGTCCGCGCTGTTACTACTTATTAAATCTTCTATAACAAAATATTCTTTTCTAGGAAATTCCTCATTAGGCTGTAGTTTTAACTCTTGCCTTAGTTCTATTGGCATTTCTTCGTCTGTCCTAAACATTCCTAATAAGTACAGCTTTAAGTCGTACCTATCGCTTAGCTTTTTCACGGCACTACTGCAGCCGTCATCACTTGGTTTGGCTATGATTGGGTATTGAAACAAGCGCTCTATTTCAGCAATTGTTTTTCTTGAATCAAGTAACCATTCTGACTTGTAAATAAGTAAGTGGTTGGCTACTTCTATTCCGTTTTGCCTAAGTATTTCATTTGTTTTAAACTTATCTATGGTGATGGCAGAACTTTCTATGCCAGAACCATTATAGGGAATTTCGTATTTTTCTAATTCTACTTGTAGGCTACCGTCCTCACCTGGCCTGCCGTGTAGTGCAATAAATGCGAAATCGATGCTAGAGGCTAACCCTACCAAACTTAATTTCTTAGGTGTAAATTCATAATCCGCTTCGCTATATTTAGTCGTAATATGATTGGCGCTAGTAACTATTTCATTTATTATTTCTGACTGATGAAAAGTCTCACATTTCTCTCTAATGTCATCAGCATTATCTTTTAGCAATAAATTTATAGGCAATTGATAAAATATGAAATTCCCATCTTCATCTGCATCTAGCAGATAGGGTAGTACTTTATATTTTCCACTGCTATTTAATTTTTCGAAAACGTTTCTGCCACTCTCTACACTTATGTGTCGCTCTGAACTAAAGCCACCTAATATGACACCAACAGTTTTTTTATCTGATTGATGATTTTTAGCCTGATGTAATTTATGTTCTAATTCTAATTGCCAATTTTTATAACTGTAATTGCCAGTACTGTTATATCTAGACCGAAGCGAGTTGACTATGATAAAGTTCAGAAACTGCGTTGGGGTTAGTCCTATTTCTGCAGCTTGATGAAAGAAGAAACTACTTGGCATCATACCACTTGTAGTATTTGGGTCGTTCAAAAATATTTTACCCTCTGCAGTAATTATTCCATCTATTCTTGCATAAACATCAAAGTGAAGTTTTTGATAAAGTTTAACGCAAGCGGTCATTATTTCTCTAATAATGTCGTTTGGCAGGTCAATTGGGGTTACTTTCCTACTGATGCCAGGTAGATATTTAGAACGATAGTCGAATATATCGGTTTTCTTAATTATTTCTGTCGGTGGTAATGCTATTACATTTTCACCATCTGCGTCAACTACGATACAAGAAAATTCTCTACCAGCTATAAATGCTTCAATCAATACGGTATGTTCAGCGTCTAGTGCTTGGTATTGTAGAGTATCTTGCCTACTGTTTACTAATTTGTTTATTAGTTCTTTCGGAGCATTAACTTGGAATACATCTCCAGCTTCATTCCTTATTATTCCTGGTATGCTAATGCCAGATTGCAAGTCTATAATTTCATTTATAAATGCATTTCTATCTGATTCAGATAATGCCCTAAACTTTACTACGTCAATAGACTTAATAAAAAATGACTTATCTATTGCTTCTAATATTTGACTATCGTCCCATTCCTTTATGATAGATACACCAATTGAGCTGCCTTGTGTTGCAGACTTTACTACTATGGGTAGTTGATTTTCTATTTTTATATTTCTGACGTATTTTGCCTTATCATCGCTTGATTTTTGTAGCCATTCATTTAGGGTAATTGCAGTACTCTTTGCTGCCCTAATGTGCATATTGCCCATTAATTGTTTTTGAGTGTCTTTATTTATTCCTATTGCACTACCCAATATGCCACAGCCAGAATAGGGAATTTCAAAGTATTCTAATAGACCTTGTATTCTACCGTCTTCACCGTATGGGCCGTGTAAAGCCAAAAAGGCAAAGTCAAAGTATTCAGAAAATTGATGTGGATATATTTCTGTACCTACCAGCTTAATAGCTTCATCTTTAGGCATATTTAGCTCTGTAGCCTCAATATAGGTTTGGAATGCAGATTCTAGGTTGATAGATTCAGATGGAGGATAAAAATCTCTAATGCTGCCCTTATATAAATTCTCCCAGTTTATTAATATAAATTTACCGTAACTGTCTATAAATATAGGGATTGGGGAATATAAACTTTTGTCTAATAAGTCGTAAACCGTTCTCCCCCCAGCAAATGACACTTCTCGTTCTCTAGATCGCCCACCAAAAAATATACCTACCTGCATACCTGCAAAATTAAAGTATTAATAGTAGTGGTAGAATACACAGGAACTGTATAAGTGATTATTATAAGCTATGCTTAATAATCTGGATTACTTCTGTTTGTTCATCTACAGTTAGACTGGAGCTGCTTGGCAAACATAAACCTATATTAAACAAGTTTTCAGCCACTTTACTGCCATAATATTCAAAACTTGAGTAAGCTTGTTGTAGGTGCATAGGTTTCCAAAATGGCCTACTTTCAATTCCTGATTCAGATAAGGCACTAGTTAATTTGGTTCGGGTTGCATTACTGCTTTCGCCAGTGTTTACTATTAATGTACTTAACCAGTTATTAGGTTGTTGATCAGCAGTGTCTGTATGAAATTGTAGTTCACTACATTCTAGTTCAGTACGGTATCTATCATAAATTTTCTTTCTACTGCCTAATCTATCGCTTAATACACTCATTTGCCCCAAACCAATACCTGCTAATATGTTGCTCATCATATAGTTGTAGCCAACCTCTGCGTGTTCATAGTTCAATGTATTGTTTCTGGCTTGGTTACTATAGTATCTGGCTTTATCTGCTTCTTCTCTCGTCTTGCAAATTAATGCACCGCCACCGCTTGTGGTAATTATCTTATTCCCATTAAACGAAACAATGCCAAGATCACCGGTTGTACCTGCTAATTTACCTTTATACTTAGTACCTATAGCATCTGCAGCATCTTGTATTAGGTATAACCCGTACTCATCCGCTATTTCTCTAAGTTTGTCTATGTAGCAGGGTATCCCAAATAAATCTACCCCGATTATAGCTTTTAACTTTGAGTTTTTGGCTTTCTTTTCTTTTACTATTTCACGAACTAGATCTACATTAATATTCCAGTTTTCGGCATCGCTATCAATAAATATTGGTTTTGCCTTTTGATATAATATGGGGTTTACGCAACCTGCAAAATTCAGTGTAGGTACTATTACTTCGTCATTTACACTTATACCTTTTAATATAAGTGACAGATGTATGGCAGCTGTACCAGTAGTAGTTAGCGCAATACCATCAGTACCGTAATATTCTATTAAAGCATTTTCAAACTCAGTAATATTATTCCCGTAGGGTGACACCCAGTTATTAGTCAGTGCGTCAACTACATAGGCATTTTCATAACCACTCATATGTGGCTTGCTTAGCCATATCTTGTACATTTTTATCCCCATTACCGATTGTAATCCCTATTTAGTGAGTTTGTTTAAAGTTCAATTTGCTCTCATCGCCTTTAATCAATCTTATGATGTTTGCTTGGTGCCTAAAAACTACCAATCCAGTCAACATAAGTGCAAAAATAACTTCAATTGGGTTTGAATATCGGATATATGTTATTAAAATAGTAAAAATAGCTAATGCGCAAATGCTTGCAAGGCTAACATATTTAGATAAGTAGGTAATAATTACAAACACTGCAACAGCTATTAAAGCTATTACTGGCTCTAAAAAAATTATTACTCCTAGTGATGTTGCTACTCCTTTTCCACCCTTAAAATATAGAAAGGGAGAATATATATGCCCCAATACTGCAGACATTCCGCACATACAAGCAAAATCTATCTGATGTATTCCCTCTATATTAAATAATTTGCTGATAATAATTGCAGCCGATCCTTTAGCCATATCTAATAATAGAATAATAAGACCTGGTTTCCAGCCCAAATTTCTAAGTGCATTCGTAGCACCTGGGTTACCACTTCCTTTAGTTCGCAAGTCAACTTGAAAAAACAGTTTACTAACAATGATGCTAAAGGGAATACTACCCAAAGCAAAACAAAATAAAACTAGGCTAATGACTATGTAGTTTACCTCCATTATCGCTTATGCATATAAAGTAGGTAAACGTCATCCATAGTTGCCAGTTTCAAACGCAGACCTTTATTGGACTTTTCTGTTTTTTTAGCTGTAGCGGTTATTTTATCAGTCAGCGTAATGTCACTACTTATTTGTGAAAAATCTCCGTCTATGTAAGACCAAAAGGTAAAGCTGCCCTCATTAGGTTGAAGCAACATACTAAATCGGTCTTTATCTTTTTCCCCTTTATTAAATGATATAACACCGTTTAATACTTTATTATATTGACTACCTTTTATATTGGCTAAACTAATTTTATCGAAACTGATAAATGAACTTAAGGAATCTACCCAAGTTAATTTTAAGTCACTAAATATTAAAGTCTTATCTAACTCACCTGTAATTGGAATAACTCCTGCTGCAACATCTGCTAATGCTTTTTCTTTCTCTTTCTTGCTTTTTACAATCATTGATATTGCAGTCAATACAGATTCATTGTTTATGTCTGCATCGTCTAATTCTTTAGCTTCTATTTGCATACTATCTATCCACTGCTTAGCAACATCACTGTTTACAGGTAAATCTAATAAGAGGACAGTATTCATACTATTTTTATTTGTTTTATAGTCAAATAGGTAATTTCCTGCTACAGTGTATGGCAAGTGACGATACTTTACACCCAAGTCTATTAACCCCTCTGCATAAAACGAATTGTCATTAGTATTAACTTTAATTAGATTGCCCTCTCTTACTTCATCTTCTATTTTTAGGGCGCCAGCTTTATCTTTTGGTCCATATCTAAACTCGTTTTTAACGGGGTCAAATTTTAACACACCTGAAGTTGAGAAAACCTCTCTATCATTTGCACTTTTTTTCTTACCAAATAAAATGTTATAAATCTTATTACTATCTGCGCTAATATATACGCCAGAAAATAATGCTTGACCATCATTCCCTAAAGGATTATCAAGTGACATAACGACATTTTCTGCGTCTATTACCTCCTTTATTTTTACTTGCTTAGTTACTAAAGGTACTTGCTGTAAATCGCAAAGAATGTAACCATCAAACTCCATATTCTTGCGTGTACTTAATACATTTACAGCACCAGTGTATTTTATTCCTGGGCTAATGAAGAATTTGTTGCTATCTAGTATCATTCCCTTGGCAACAGTATTATTTGTCTCATTTATACGAATGTCTGTAATGCTAATCGGCCATTTTTTCTTGTTTACGTCAACATAATCTAAGAATGCATAAGCTGAATATGAATTTTGCCCAGTAATAGTTACGTATGCCTTATAGAAAGTATGATACTCTTCTTCTGCACTTGCTATGATGGTTGCCTCCTTTACTGATCCAATATTTCCTTCCTTCTCTATATTGATTTCCTGATTAGGTGTAAATATTTTGGAATCAGCAATCAATATGAAAGGAACTCCTTGGGCCTTAATGTTGCTTTGATTTATGTTGTACGATGCTTTAGTTGACTGAAACTTTAGATTATTCTGGTCGGGATTTTCTGATACAAAATAGGCATCATCTTCACTTTGGGTAGGTGCCTTGCTGAACTCTACTTGCTTAGACTTAATGTCATAAGTAAATGTATTAAGCGTCGTGCTAAATTTATTGCTAGGCAGATAGACTCTGCTGCTGTCTTCATTTGTTTGAAACTTTCCAAAGTCAGTCTGTAAGTTTATGTCTAGGTTTACACTTTGTGCCTCTAGTGCAGACCTACTGGTAGAACTTGACTTTATTACTACATCTCCGTCTCTTGTTTTTATATTCTTAGGTAGAAATGCAAATTTTTCCGCCTTTATGTTAAGGTTTTGATAGGCCATTTGACCACTTCCTACCAACTCTAGTGGGGTCAATATAAAGCTACCTGCAAAATCAATTTTTCCTGCATATACACTAATTGGGTCTTTCCCTTTATATATATACATACTATCTTTATACGGCATCCAGTGATTTATAGTACCAGAACCCAATACTGGCGGATACTTACCATTTTTCTCTTCTGGTATTATAAATTGCTCGCTGATTGGGCTATTCATACTATCAGGAAAGAATATGAAATTTTTACTTTCTGTCTTACTGGTTAGGTAGTTTACTACTCCATCTGATCTAAAGCCTTGATTACTCAATAAGTATTTTCCTTTACCTATTCCCTTGCCTTTGTATAATTTAAATCCTGCAGGCTCTGGTGAATTGGTCTTGAACCCGAGACTAAAGTCTTCTTGTATGGTTAGTGCATTAGTTATGACAGGGATAATATCTGCACTGTAGAATGTACCAGGGAACTGCAACCCCTCTGCCGTAAACTTATCTAAGTTATTAACTATAAATGGATTAATTTTAAAGTAAAACTTTTTCCGATTATATACTGCGTTGAATATCTGCGGTTTGTCATAGTAAACAAAGCTTTCCTTGTTACACTCAAATACTGGGTATTTCTCAATGTTCTTTTTTCCACTTTTATTATTAGGATCGTCTATATATAGAAATCCATTTGCATTTTGAATAGTTGTTTGAATAGTCCTTAATCTTTTAAATTTACCTAGACTGTCATATTCTGGAAACTTGAATTTAACTGAATCCACATTATTCAGCGTTACTTTAAATAATTTATAGTTTAAATTGAACTTCTCGCCATAAAAATCAAATCTTCCTGAATGTATTTGCCCACCAAAATCTGCATCTCTATTCTTCTTAAAGATTACTTGTTGATTCTTAGGAACGATGTAGGTTGATTGTGTATCACTAATTGTAATATTAGAAATACCTTGTAGATGAAGTGAATAGTTAGCCAGGTCTATTTTACCATTAGGTAATGCAGATATATTACTCTCAAAACGAATGTTGTCAAAGTCTTCTTTGTCTTCAGCAGCCTTTACATAATGCAGTAACTTATCTTTAATGATTATGTTATGTCCAGATATGTCATAGACTATGAATCCTTCATTTGCCAACATAAATAGCATATTGTTAAGGAAAGTAATTTTATTTTGAAATTCTACTTCTAATTCTTTTTCAGAGATAACTCTATCAGTAGTTCCCTCTATCATTTTACTTAATTTCTTCAATGGGTTATAACTTACCAATCCTTGTTGACTGATGTATTTATTCATATTAAAGAAACTAGCACTTTCAAATTCAACCTTCAAACTTGGGCTAAGCATATTTCTTAAGTAAATATTGTTACTATCTATGTTCCAAATTAAATTATTAGGTAAGTATTCTAGTTGATGATAACTGTCAAAGAACGGACTTAAGTACAATCCAACATTGTCTCTACTTAGGGTAATGGTTCTTTTAGTTTCTCTATAGTCTAGCTTTACTTGACTGTGATAAATTGAGTCTGTGCCTAAATAAACTGAAATAGCTGACTTTGAAGAAGATATTTTGTCAGGATCTATAATGAAAGACTTACTCAAGGCTCTCATTATTACTTTATTATTTTGTTTAATAGTAAGTACACATCTGCTGCTATCAGTTGTTGTTCCCAATATTTGCGATCCTTCTAATGCAAATCCGCCTCTATAATCAATATTTTTAAAGATATTTTTTAACTCAAATAAACTTTGATAGCTGTAAAACCTTGGATAGCTGGCATCTTCTTTTTGATCTTGTATGGTTGCTTTGTCTTGAAGTTTGCCATATATGGGTTTTTTAAATACTTGTGGATAATAAAACTCTACACTATCACTGCTAAAGTCAGCGTTTTCTAAGTTAATGGTTAGTTTTTTAAGCTTTGCATAAGCTTTCTCCTTTGTAAATCCAACACGAGTCCAATAGACTTCACCGCCCTTACCTACGAACTTAGAAGTGCCAGGTGTATATATTCCAGATGTATTAAATATCTCTAAAGTATCTCCACGGGTAATGCAAATCAGATCTGTCTTTTTAATTACAATCACTGGTTCTTTTTGATATTCAATTGTATAGTCATCAGTACTTATTTTCCAAGTTTTGGTTGAGCTTTTAGTTAAAACTAAGTCTTCAAACAAATAGGCAATGGTCTGAGTAAATTCAATAAAGTCTTTCTTACTTTTATTTAGTAGCTGTTCAGCTATTTCGTGATAGGTCTTGAATTTCTCAGCGTCAATTTTTTTATCCTTATAGGTCAATAAAAATTTAATATAAGTTGTAAATTCTGGACTAACTCGTAGCCTTTGCCTTAGCATTGTGTTGCTAAAATCCATTATTTGAGCTTGTTCGTCAGTAGTGAATTCATTTTTCTCCCACTTTTGCAGAAAATTGTCCAATAGGTCTTGGGTTTCCTTTCTAGTGTCAATTTTAAAAAATTCTCTAAGTTCTTTAGGAAATAATTTAGCGTCATCTGTAAATTCTCTCTTTTGCGCAGTTAGTTTATTTACAGAGAGTAATAATACTAATATGAAGAATGATAAAATTTTATTCATAGATTCAATCAAGTTAAGCAGATTTTATGAATTGAGCTACACACCAAGAGTTTTGTTCTCTGTGAGCGTATAGGTTTAGATTATGTTTTTGGCAGCTAAGCTCTAATTGCTTTAGGTCGGAAATGAAGTAACCACTAGTAAACAATTGCCCTTTAGGCTTCAGTCTTTTGGCTATTTCGCCTAAGTTTGACTCTATTATGTTTCTGGTTATGTTGGCTATCACTATGTCGTATGCATTAAAGGGAGTTTGATCAATGTTGCCTAGGTACAAAGTAACATTGTCAACATAATTTAATTGACAATTCTCATTGGCATTATCAATACAATTTGGTTCTATGTCGCAACCAATTATAGTTTCAGCTCCTGCTATTGATGCATAAATAGCCAATATACCTGTACCTGCTCCGTAGTCAAATACAGACTTCCTATGGAAATCAACCTTAGAAATTTCTTCTAACAATTGAAAAGTAGTAGGGTGGTGACCTGTACCAAATGACATTTGTGGTTGAATTATTAAATTCAGCTTATACGAATCGTCTTGTTGATGAAAACTGGTTCTAACCAGTATATCATTATTTATAGGTAATGGTTCAATACTGTCTTCCCATATTTTGTTCCAATTTTGTGGAAGTATCTCTATTACATCTATTTTTGGATTTATATACTCTTCATACTTCTCTAATAATTGTGATGGTATTTCAGAACTATAAGCAGCATTCTGAAAATAAGCTTTTACAGATTTATCTTCTGTTAAAAAACTTTCTGCACCATATTCAGCTAATACAGCAACTAATATATCAACCCAATGTGAAGAAAGGGCAGTAACTTTCAGCTCTATATAATTCATTTAGATGCGATAGCAATAATTTCTAAAAAATCTACTGCTTTTAAACTGGCACCACCAATTAGGCCACCATCAATGTCTGGCTGGCTTAATAATTCTTCTGCGTTATTAGCTTTCATACTACCGCCATACAGGATTCTAACTTTATCTGCCTCACCTTGATTAAATATGTTTGCTAGTTCATTTCTAATGATGGCGTGTGCTTCTTGAGCTTGTTCTGGACTGGCAGTTTTTCCTGTTCCAATAGCCCAGATTGGTTCGTATGCTATAGAAATGCCATTTAGTTCAGAGCCGTTGATTTGGTTAAAAATATCTTGTATTTGGCTGGTGATTACATTTTTATACTCATCTGACTCACGTTGTTCTAGGCTTTCCCCTAGACAATATATCACCTTTAGACTAACTGCTAAAGCAGCTTTTACTTTAGCTAATAATAATTCAGGGTTTTCATTAAAGTATTGTCTACGCTCACTATGGCCAACTAAAACATAGTCTGCACCTGCACTTACTACCATTCCTGCACTTACTTCTCCGGTATATGCTCCTTCTATTTCCTGATAAATATTTTGTGCCCCAATGTGAATTTTAGAATTAACTGCTTTTTTTACCTCAGCTAAATGGGTAAGTGGAGGGCAAATTATCACCTCAACATTATTAGACCAAGAGCCATTGGCTATGTCTGTAGCTAATTCCACACCTTGTTGCAAGTTGGTAAACATTTTCCAATTTCCTGCTATTAGTTTATTTCTCATTGTTATACAGTTTCTTGTCTTGATAGTTCGAATACGTGTTGCAATATCTCTAAGTCCTCGTCTGAAAGACTTAATTTTCTACGAGCCAATACCTTATCGGCAGTTTGTATGGCTTTATCAAACTGATAAGTTGTAAAACCAGAGGCACCACCCCAGCTAAATGATGATATAAAGTTTCTAGGAAAGCCTGCACCAAATATGTTGGAAGAAACACCTACAACTGTACCAGTATTAAACATAGTATTTATGCCACATTTACTATGATCTCCTAAGAATAGCCCACAAAATTGCAATCCAGTCTGTTCAAAAGTTTTATTTTCTATTGACCACAGTTTAACATTTTCATAGTTATTTTTCAAATTACTGTTATTTGAGTCTGCACCAATATTGCACCATTCTCCCACTACTGAGTTGCCTAAAAAACCATCGTGCGCCTTACTACTATAAGCTGTAAATACACTATTATTTACTTCTCCACCTACTTTACATTCAGGACCTAATACTGTAGGACCGTAAATTTTAGTACCTAATTTTAGGGCGCTGTGTTCACCTATTGCAAATGGACCTCTAATAACACTGCCTTCCATTATTTCAGCATCTTTACCTATATAAACTGGACCAGTTGATGTATTAATTACAGATGCAAATAGTTTGGCACCTTCTTCTACAAATAATTCATTTCCTATGACAATATTGGAGTTATGGATTTCGTGACTGTTTCTACCGCTGGTTAATAATGCATAGTCAAATCGGATTCCATAGTCTAAATGACTAAAAATGTCCCATTTTTCGCCTAAATAATTCTCAATTTCTAATGAAATATGTTTATTAATTTTATTGGTAAAATCTTCATTTAAATCAGCTTGTAATATATGTGCCGCAATTAGCCTGTTGGTAGTGGCATCTACTATTCCTTCATTTATAGTTAATAAATTAACTGCAGTTAAAAAATCTGAAGTAGGAAAGGCGCTGCTGTCTATAACTATGTAGCTGTCTGCACTTGGGGTTTTGAATTTTGACTGCAAATAATCAATAGCCAAATAGCCAACTTCTTCACCTAGAATCCTTTCATAGCGTTCGTGAATTGTCAATATCCCATTTCTAATGGTTGATACTGGCCGTAAATAAGTGAATGGTAGTAGAGTAGATCTGGTATTACCGTCCCAAAGTAGAAATTTTGACGCCATATAAAACTAAGAAAGCCCCGAAATTACTCGAGGCTTTTAACTTTATAGAATTATGAGATAAGAATTTATTTTTTCTTATATTTATTCATAAATTTCTCAACACGACCTGCAGTATCTACAAAGACTTTTTTACCTGTAAAGAAAGGGTGTGATGCGCTGCTAATATCTAACTTAAACAAAGGATACTCTTCACCTTCGAAAGTTGCTGTTTCTCTGCTATCTACACAGCTTCTTACTAAAAACTCTGTGTTGTTTGTCATATCTCTAAATATAACTAACCTGTAATTTGACGGATGTATGTTCTCTTTCATAATTTTTTTCGGTACCAAGCGAAAATTTAAGATTGCAAAGGTAATGATAATTTCATTATATAAATTTGAATTTTAATTCTTTAGTCAATGAATCAATCCATAGAAATTTTAAATAAAACTGAAATAGAGGACAAAGTAAATAGATTGGCATACCAAATTATTGAGGACCACATTGAT
>JAWXCF010000048.1:0-8768 GCA_034440515.1 Bacteroidota bacterium | reverse complement strand
TTATTTATGTCTTGCAAACTGTTTCTTTTCAGCTCATTATCATCAGCTAGACTACTATATAGAGTGTCAGCACCTTGGGGTTGGTTTTGAACTGAAGTAACTGAGGCTAGGTCTATATGCGTGTATAAAGTTGCTGCTCGTAGTGGGGCACGTGGGGTTTCATCAGCAGTATTGCTCCGCAATTGTAACAATTCTTGTAAATGAGCAGCATCTTCAGTCTGGCGAATGTCAACACAATATAGTACTATGTCTGCCTGCATTAGGGCACTAATACTTCTATTTATGCCGATTTGCTCTATGGTATCTGTCGTTTGGCGAATGCCAGCAGTATCTATCAGTCTATAGCTAAAGTCGCCCAGCCTTAAAGTATCCTCTACAGTGTCGCGGGTAGTACCTGCTATTGGGCTGACTATGGCACGTTCTCTGGCTAATAAGGCATTGAGTAGGGTGCTTTTACCTGCGTTGGGTTTGCCTAGTATAGCTACTTTTATCCCTTCCTTAAGTGCTGAGCCATATTTATAAGACTCTATCATTCCTGTTATCTCTATAATGATTTGATTGATTAACAAGCTGAGAGCAATTCGGTCTGCAAATTCTACATCTTCCCCAGCAAAGTCGAGCTCTAACTCTATGAGAGAAGCAAATTTTATGAATTGTTCACGCAAATGATTGATAGAGTTGCGCATATGTCCTTGTAATTGATTCATAGCCATTTGCTGGCTGATGGGGCTGTCACTAGCTATTAGATCAGCTATTGCCTCAGCTTGAACTAAGTCCATCTTGCCATTTAGGTAGGCTATTTGGGTAAATTCCCCAGGTAGAGCAGGCCTAGCACCTAGTTCTAATATAATTTGCATACAGCGCTGCAATATGTAGCCAGATCCGTGCAGGCTTAACTCAATTAAATCTTGCCCAGTATAGCTATTTGGGGCAGGATAATAAGTTATTATTATCTGATCTAATATTTGTCCATTGGCAGTATCATATATATTTAGCAGGTGAGCGTGGCGTGGTTTTAGATTAATGTTTAGAGTATTTGTTAATTGGCGTATAATTGGTAATGCTAACGCACCAGATAACCTAATGATGCCAAGGGCACCCATACCTGTTGGCGTAGCAATTGCAACAATGGTTTCAGGTGTGGATTGGTCAATCATATTTTATTAATTTTTTGATATCGTCAAAGGTATCGTTTAAGTAATATCAGTAAAAGTAGAAATAATAATATTTAACTTGCACCCTTTATTAGAGTTATTTAATAATTCTATAATACACAGAGGGATAATTAAATAGTAGTTAATATTAAAAGACAAGATATAGTTACGTACTTACACATATAAATGGAATCAACACAAGAAACTAGCGTGGAATCACAGATTAGTCATTACACCAATATTTTGGTGACAGAGGCAGATAGAATTGCCACCTTCATCATAAACAGGCCTGATAAACTAAATGCTTTAAGCATTGAAACTATTAGGGAGATAAAAGAAGCCGCCGTTGCGGCTAGTAACAATGCCAATATACTTGGCGTGATTATAACTGGGTCCGGCAATAAGGCATTTGTAGCTGGAGCAGACATTGCCGAGTTTAGCGACTTTAATTCTGACGAAGCAGAGGCTATGTCTAGGCACGGTCACGATACATTTACTTATATAGAGAATATGAGCAAACCAGTATTAGCGGCCATAAATGGATTTGCATTGGGCGGTGGATGTGAATTAGCTATGGCTTGTCATATTCGCATAGCGGCAACGAATGCTAGGTTTGGTCAACCAGAAGTTAACTTAGGTTTAACACCAGGTTATGGTGGTACACAAAGACTAGAAAGACTTATAGGCAGAAGCAAAGCCACTGAATTATTGCTAACTGGCGATATGATAAATGCTGAGGATGCGCTAAGACTTGGTATGATTAGCCAATTGGTAGAGCCAGAGGCACTAATGGAAAAAGCTGTAGAGATAATGGGTAAAATAGCTAAGAAAGCGCCATTAGCTGTTGCTAAAACTTTGAGTCTAATTAATTCTTACTACGATAAAACAGAAGATGGTTTTGAAGCAGAGATAGCAGCATTTGCAGCTAGTTTCGGAACTAATGATTTTAAAGAAGGAGTTGCTGCATTTTTAGAAAAAAGGAAAGCAGAATTCAAAGGAAACTAGAATAATTATTATAGTTTCATTAAATATATGCGCCCAGAAGTGGATTAGTTCCATTTACTGGGCTTTTTTGTGAAACATAATCTTAGATAAAGTCCTGTTTTTCAGGGACTATAAAATTATTTTAATGATATATTAAGATTTTTTAGAATTTTAAAATCTTTTTAGGGTAGTTAAGCGTATTTGATGAGTAGCAATGTATAACATTACTATAATTTATTAAATGAATTTTTTAACCCTAGTATAATATGAAACGTATGACCTCAGAAAAAACTGAGCCACAGAGCGATTCACAGCTAACACCAATGAATCGTAGGAACTTCCTATTATTTTCTGGAGCTGCTGCAATCACGACAGCTTTTGTTGCATCTTGTAAAAAAGATGATGATGATCCAACTCCTACTCCAAACGAAGTGAATTTAGGCAGTGGAGACACTGGTATCTTGAATTACGCTTATGCTCTAGAACAGTTAGAAGCTGCATTTTACACCCAAGTAGTAGCTAGTAGTTACTATTTGAACAATGCTTCTGCTGATGAAAAACAAATTTTAATAGATTTGAAAAACCACGAAGTTGCGCACAGAGAGTTTTTTGCTGCGGCATTAGGTTCTGGTAAAATTGCAAATCTTGAGGTCGATTTCTCGTCTATCAATTTTGGTGACCGTAGCAGTGTATTGAACACCGCAAAAGCATTTGAAGACTTAGGTGTATCTGCATATAATGGTGCTGGCAACTTATTAAAAAGTGCCGATTACCTGGTTTTAGCTGGTCAAATAGTATCAGTTGAGGCTCGCCACGCCGCTGCAATTCGAGATTTGTTAAACCCATTGTCTGCTGACTTTGCTGGTGATGACATCATCGATGGCAATGGTCTTGACCTAGCACGTAAACCCGATGCTGTTTTAGGAATAGCATCTAAATACATTAAGACTAAAATTAACGCTAGTAATTTACCTAAATAACCTTTAAATAATCAATACAATGAATTTTCTAAAGATCATCGAACAATTCGATTTCGATAAAACTCATCCTGAGTTGCACGATAATGCAACCAGCAGAAAAGATGCTTTAAACCTATTGGGTAAATTCGCATCAGGTGTTGCTCTGGCTGCAGTACCTACTATATTAATGACTTTGCCTAAGGCTGTTGCTGCACAAGGTGCTGGTGTTACAGAAATTTTAAACTATGCATTAGTACTAGAATATTTAGAGTCAGAATTTTACAATATAGGTCTTAGCAGTGGTAATTTGATACCAAGCAAGGATAGAACCGTAATACAAACTATTGCTAAGCACGAGGCTGCACACGTAAACTACTTGAAAACAGCTTTAGGTTCTGCTGCAGGTGCTAAACCTACGTTTGACTTTACAGTAGGTGGCGCATTCTCTCCATTCACTGACTATCCTACTTTCTTAATATTTGCTCAAGCATTTGAAGACACTGGAATTCGTGCATATAAAGGTCAAGCGCCGGCACTAATGGTTGACCCCGCTACCCTTCAAGTTGCTTTGCAGATTCACTCTGTAGAGGCACGTCACGCATCTGAAATCAGAAGAATTCGTGGGCAAAAAGGCTGGGTAACTGGTGATAATGCTGCTGCAAATGGAATTCCATCTACTGCATTTGATGCTGTATATGCTGGTGAGAACCAATCTATTCAAGGCGGTGTAAACGTTCCAAATGTTTCAGGAATTAGCTCTGCAGCTGTTGCTGAAAGTTTCGACGAATTCATTACTATGGATCAAGGAAATGCCATTGCTGGTCTTTTCATCAAATAATTAGATAACACATTTATCTGTGTAAATTTAGGCTATGGTCATCATTTTGATCATAGTCTTTTTTTTTGAAAAGAATTAAACAATGTTTTGGTAGGGGTGTCTTCATAATAATAACATTTAATAATTTATTAAAACGCATTATGAAATTTGAAACATTAGACGACTTGTATTTGGAACAATTAAGGGACCTATACAGTGCAGAAAAACAAATCACTAAGGCATTGCCTAAAATGATGAAAAAGGCAAGTTCTGACCAATTAAAATCAGGATTTGAAAAACACCTTCAAGAAACAGAAATGCAACAAGACAGATTAGAGCAAATCTTTGAAAAGCTTGGCAAAAAAGGCAGTGGCCACGTGTGTAAGGCTATGCAAGGCATCATAGAGGAATGTAAAGAGTGGATGGATGAAGATGCTACTGATGGTATTATGGACGCTGGTCTAATAGCTAATGCACAACGTATAGAGCATTATGAAATGGCAGGTTATGCTACTGCGCATAGACTGGCAATGACCCTAGGGTATTCTGACCACGCTAAGTTACTAGAAAAATCTTTAAAAGAAGAAACAGCTACTGATAATCATTTGAGTCAATTAGCTGAATCAGAAGTTAATATGATGGCAGAGGCTACTAGATAGTTTTGCCTAAGTTTAGCCATAATTAAAAAAGCACTGTTTGAGTAACACCATTCAGTGCTTTTTTTATGTAAATCTGATAAGTATATTTTATATTAAGGTGAAGACTAAGAATTAGTAGTTCATATAATCCCTTAACACAAAGATTGTAGTTTAAAATTAAATAATTAACAACACTCCACCAAATATTATCATAAGGCTATTTTCTATAATAGTCACTGTACTCATAGGTAGATTAAATACACTACCGAGGCAGGCACATTGAATGGTTTCTTTCTTTAGATTACTTTGCACTACCCCAATTAAACCAATTGCCATTATGGCGATTTCAGCAATGTAAACAATTCGTAACTGAAACATTAATAAACAGGCTAACCCGATACCCAATTCTATAAATGGATATGCTATTGCATAGCTAGGAATTGCCTTAGCTATAATGTCATATCGCCTAAAGCTATCAGCAAATCCCTTCACGTCTAATAGTTTAAAGAAGGAAAATGTTAAGAAAAATCCTGTCATAAAATTATGAAGGAAGGTAAATAGGTTAAAGTTTTTAGGTAAATATGCCCCATTGCCAAATGCAGATGATAGGGCAATTACTATTAGAAATGAAAATACAAGCAAAATAGGCTTATAGGTTTTTAGCCAACTGCTGGTTTCAACTTCAGCCGTTGTATCCAAATTCACAACAGCGACATTTTCAATCTTGTATTTAGGATACTGATTTAAAGCACTTTTAATTTCGTCTATTCTTATACTGTGGTCTGTTTCAATATCTACACTATTTAATGCCTTAGAGGCTTTTACGGTATTGACACCCTTTATTTTAGCTAATTCTATATTTATGACAGTCTCACAAGAACTACAGGTCATTCCTGCTATGGCAAATTGTTGATTCATATTATTTTAATGGTAAACTGGGATAGCATTGCCCCTCATTGTAACCTATTTTTAATCTGCATTAACAATGTTAGTTTGTTTTCAATTCCCAATTTTATGCTTTTGTCTTTTCAATTCCTTTGGTTTTCACAGTCCCTTATTTACTAATGGCTTAACCTGAGTACCTAGTATTTTAATAGATTGTATTAATTGTTCGTGGCTAAGTTTGGCATTATCCATTTGTAGCTATACACGCACCACACCACCAAGTGCCTCACTGTGACGCTTTATTTTATCGGCAACTTCCTATGGACCACCAACTATTAGCGCCCCAAGTGGGCCAGTTTGCGCGCCGAAATGTGATATGGTAACTGGTGGCCAGCCTCTTTCCTTGCCTATTTTGGTAAATGTTTCGGCATAGCCTGGGTAGAAATCTTTCACAGCCTCATCCATACTGTTAGCTACATAGCCAAGTGAGTGTAATCCTACCATAAGTTTATCTTCTGGGTGACCTGCTCTAATCCCGGCCTCTCTACAAGTCTATCAGTGGTCTAAACCTATGTGTATCACCACCTATTATCGCCACCATAAGGGGTAGACCAAATGTGCCTGCACGAATGAAGGATTCTGGTGTGCCACCAACACCCAACCAAATGGGCAACTGCTCCTGATGCGGTCTTGGGTAAATGGCTTGAGACTCCAATGTAGGCCTGAACTTTCCAGACCAAGTAACAACGATTTAATTATAGATTTTGACACTAACTGTTCTGTAATTGAATTCTAAATCGCAAAACCAGTTTACAATTAGTGGCTCAGGAGCAAATGCAGGTTTTGTAAGAATATATCAAAAACCAATATGGGCAGCTGATTGTTGTTTTATTGAAAGCACAATTTATCTATTTGTTTATTACTATTACATATTCTTAATATCTAACTAAACAAATAGTTTTGATAGCCAAGTAGGAAGTGCTCAACCGCATATTTATCCAAAACATATAATGGATTTAAACATTTTTGTTGGGAATGAAAAGAACGTAATAAAGGATTTTATATGCTAACTGGCACAAACGTAAAAAAATAGAATCATAAATTAATGTGTAAGTTTGAAACTTATGGCTAAAGCAGAATACATTATATCTGTCATCAAATCTCATTATAACAATGAGCCGGAACGCTTTACTACGATGGCATTGCAAATAGCTGCCTACGAAGCAAAGCTAGGGCACACATTGGTTGCAAATGAGATTAAGGCTATAATCGATAAATCTAAAATAGATAGGCCTAAAGCTAAAAATTTCAATCCCGAACTACAGGGATTGATTATAGAAAATGTTCCTGCCGTCAATCTTTCTGACATCATTTCTTCTCTGGATATTACCGGTAAAATAAAAAGAATTATTTTAGAATTTGTTCAGAGAGACAAGCTACGCAAACACGATTTGGAAAACCGAAGAAAAGTCTTGCTTTCGGGACCCCCAGGAACAGGAAAAACACTCACAGCATCTATTATTGCCAATGAACTGAATTTACCACTTTATACGATTTTGATGGATAAAATGGTAACGAAGTTTATGGGTGAAACTAGTGCTAAATTACGTCAGGTGTTTGACTTAATAGAGCAAAGACAAGGCGTTTATTTATTTGATGAATTTGATGCAATTGGAGGAGAAAGAAGCCGTGATAACGATGTAGGAGAAATGCGTAGAGTACTAAACTCTTTCCTGCAATTCATTGAAAGGGATCATTCAGACAGTCTGATTATTGCCATAACTAACAATAAAGCGTTGTTAGATCAAGCATTATTTAGACGCTTTGACGACGTAATTTTGTATAACCTCCCTGCGGAAGAAGAAAAATTGGCTTTGCTCAAAAACCGTTTATCACGTTATGGAAATAGTAAGAAAGTTAATTTCAAACTACTATTGCCTAATATCAATGGTCTGAGCCATGCAGAAATAACTTTAGCTTGTTTAGATGCCATCAAAGAGACTGTCTTAAATGAAAGCCAGCCTATGAGTAATGAATTAATTTTAAGGGCAATCAAAGACAGAAATGATGCATATCATAAATAATCTCACACTATGGCAAACCTGTACAAGCACATTTTTATTTCTGGAAATGTAAAAACCGAGAAATACAAAATAAAAGGAACTCCCGTAACACCCAAGCCTTCTCCAAAACGAAACAGAGCAGACCACAGCGCCATTCTATTGAAGAAATTTGATGCTCTTTGGGCTGAAAGACAAGATTCAAATCAACAAAGAGAAGCAGAACAAATCCCTACAAAAGAAGGAACATATCTTTCATTTAGCAGTCAGGGTAATTGTGATTTGATAACAAAAAGTTTAGAAAGCATAAGAGGCAAAGATTGTAGTAAATGGATTCGTCTATTAAACATCAAAACCTCAACTGATCAGTTAAATAATGAAGTCACTGTAGCTACTATTTACGTTCCAAGAGGACAAGAAGGATATTTTGTACAAAAAATCAAAGACTATCAAGACAAAAATACGGGTACGGACAGACCTCCAAACGCACCACTTGTTAATAGTATTGAAGATGTTAGCCTTGCTTTCTTAGAAAGTTTTTGGACGGATAATGTACAATTAATCCCAAATGAGAATGGCAAATGGTGCGAAGTTTGGCTAAACGTCAATACAAACGAGCAAAGAGAACAAGAACAGATCGCAGTATTCAAATCTACACTTGAAAATATTGATATTGAATACAAACCAAGCAGTATTATTTTTCCTGAAAGAGCAGTTTTACTAATTCATGCCAATAGGAATCAGTTGATTGAATTGATGTTACAAAGTGATTTATTGGCAGAATTTCGTGCAGGTCAGGAACCAGCAGGATTTTGGGTAAACGAAAGTGTTATTGAACAACAAGGTTGGGTCGAAAATCTATTACAACGAATTGAAGTAACAAATTCTCTTGTGAAAGTTTGTGTATTGGATACGGGTGTAAATAATGGACACCAGCTCTTGCAGCCACTTCTGGACGACACCAACACATTAACGGTAAATCCTGATTGGGAAACAAATGATCATGGAAACGGTTCCGGACACGGAACATTAATGGCAGGCGTAGCGGCATATGGGAAATTAGAAGAAGCATTAACATCTATAAATAATATTGTCCTTACACATCAACTTTGCTCCGTTAAAATATTATCCCCACCTAATAAAGAAGCAACTCCAAAAGAATTGTGGGGCGATATTACTGCACAAGGAATTTCAAGAGCGGAGATTCAAAATCCTGGAATGACTTTGATTTACTGTATGGCGGTTACATCAACTGATGGTGCTAATTTAGG
>JAWXCF010000047.1:0-6576 GCA_034440515.1 Bacteroidota bacterium | reverse complement strand
TAACTTATGTAGTTGGATTAAAGACAGAAGATATCGAAATAGAAACCTTAGATAATAGAATAGCTGGAGAAATAATCCACAATGTACTTGAAAAAATATATGAAGGAGTAAAAACCCTAGATGAAGAAGGTAGATATAAGAAGTTATCTTCACTACCCAATATTGTCATAGACAATTATATAATTGATCAATTTAAAAAGAAATTCAACGATGATGAGTATTTTCTAAATATTAGTTCATTTGAATTGATATTTATTCGTTTCTACATAAGAAATGTTTTAAAAAATGAGAACAATGTTTACTTTGGCTTAGGAAAAGATTTATTAGAAGAAGATTTGTCGCATCAGGTTAACATACAGGGGCATAATGTGACACTAGGTGGTAGTGTAGATAGAATTATAGTTGGAGACCAAGTAAAAATTATTGATTACAAAACGGGTAATTCTAAGTTCGATAGTAGAAAAGTAGAGCTAGACGAAGACTTTAAACATTTTTACAAACTTAAATATTCAATTCAGCTAAAGTTGTATAAGTACATATATTTCAAGAAATATGGTATTCACTCGGAGAGCATAGTATTCTCTAAGGCTGGTGGTGATTACGAATCTAAAGAATTCAAATACAATGTAATAGAAGGTTTTAAATATAAGTCAGAAGTTGAGAATCGAGCTATTGAATTACTTTTAGAAGATATTATTACAAAAGTATATCAAGAAGAAATTACACAAACAGAAGACACAAAAGTCTGCCAATACTGTAACTTTAAGGGAGTATGTTTGCGATATGAAAAGATTAAGGATTATTGATATTAGTTTGTGGCTATTACTATCAACTATACTGTTTAGTCAAACAGTTCTTGCAGATGGTGGTATGTACCCAATTACTAAAGTTAAAAAAAGTAATATCAAGAAACGTGGTTTAAAAATTGACCCTGACAAAATTTACGATAGCACAGGAAAAATTAGCTTAATACACGGGGTTGTGCAGATAGGAGGCTGTACGGGTTCTTTTGTTAGTAAGTCAGGTATTATTCTTACTAACCATCATTGTGCATTTAGCACGTTACAACCATACAGTTCTCCAGATAATAATCTGCTAGAGCAGGGCTATTTAGCTGAAACAAAGGAGAAAGAGTTAAAAACTAACTTGGTTGTAAAAATTATGATTTACAATCGTGATGTAAGTGCAGATGTGCTAAAAGGAATAGCAAAAACTGCAAATGCAAGTGATAAAAAACTGCAAATAGCCAATAATATGGAGCTAATTCGTAGGGAAGAACAATCTAACGCTCCAGAACAATTTGTTGAGGTAAATGAAATGCTACTAGGTAAAAGCTATATAGTGTTTAGATATAAAATATTAAGAGACATACGTGTAGTGTATATACCTGCCAGAAATATTGGTGAGTTTGGCGGAGAAAGTGATAATTGGGTGTGGCCTAGACATAATGCAGATTTTAGTTTCCTTAGGGCATACGTAGGTAAAAACGGCGATGGCGCAAGCTATAATGAGCAAAATATACCCTATGTACCAGCACAAGTAATGGACATAAATGCCAGTGGACTGAAAAAAGATGATTTTGTAATGATATGGGGGTATCCTGGCAGAACTTATAGAAATTATCCAGCATCATTTGTAGGGCAACACGAGCGAAATTTATTACCGTTTGTAAGTGAACTATACGAATGGCAAATAAATAAAATAAAAGAACTAGGTGCTAAAGACCCTGTATGGGAAATAAGGCAGCAAAGCAAAATGAAAAGCCTAGCAAACGTGGAGAAAAACTATAAAGGAAAAATTAAAGTACTAAATGCAATTGGTCTGGTTGAGCAAAGGCAAATAGAGGAAAATTATGTAATAGATAAGCTAAGAAGTAGGAACATACCTGTAGATGAATACTATAATGCCTTGCTACAAACTAATCGACTTTATGCAGAAATGGAAAAAACAACCCTTAAGTATTTGTGGTACGGGCAATTATTACGGGAAAGTCCACTTACTAAAATGGCTCACATTATAGACGACTATAATGGTAAACTGAAATACACGAAAAAATTAAGCCTAGATAGTTTAGCTAGCGCTACATTGAAAGAAATAAAGCCTTTATACAGAGGACTTTATATAAAGTATGACACTGCCTATCTGCATAAAATGCTTATGATTGCAGCAAATTTTAAAGGAGAAAATAGAGTCTTAGAACTTGCAGGTTTGGAGTCTAAAGCCTACAGGAATTTCAATTACTATTTTTCTAAATCTAAGTTTTTAGACAGCAATTACGTATATGCGCTTGTAACAAAGAAAAAGGCACTATTAGTAGCAGATCCATTTATAATTACTACTGCAGGAATATATAACGGCTACAGACAAACAGATAATACCCAGAATACTTACCGAACTCAAGTCGAGGCATTGCTACCAAACTACATAGATGGATTAATAGAAGCTAGAGGAGATGAATTTCTTCCTGATGCAAATAGTACTATGCGAATAAGTTTTGGAAACATAAAAGGTTTTAGCCCAAGTGATGGTGTACTAAGTCTGCCAACTACTACCCTAGCCGGAATGATAGAAAAAGACAATTTATCGGCTGATTATATTGTAAATAAAAAGATTAAAGACGTAGCAGAAACTAAGGCGAACAGTAGATTTGGCAATCAAAAAGATGCCTTGGCAAACTTATGCGTATTGTATAATACAGACACATCTGGCGGTAATAGTGGCAGTCCAGTACTAAATGATATGGGTGAATTAGTTGGCTTAAACTTTGACCGTGCATTTGAGGCTACCGTAAACGATTATGCTTGGAATGAAAAATATAGCAGATCTATAGGTGTTGACATCAGATTCGTTTTGTGGACTACTCTTCACGTTGGAAATGCTGAAAATCTAATAAAAGAGTTAAACATAGTGAAGGAATAAGTAGTGGCGACTTACAATCAAACTAATAAAGCTGAAAAAGCACTAAAGGTCTATATAGCTTCAGCTGGTAGTGGCAAAACCTATACGTTAGTTTCTAAGTATTTAGCACTATGTATTAACTCGGATGATCCCGAGTATTGCAGACATATTTATGTAACTACATTTACTAATGCAGCTACTGATGATATAAAAGATAAAATATTCAGAAGAATAGACACTTATTTGGATTCTACGGAAAAACTATTGGAGTTTAACTTAGAAAATGATTTTGGCTTAAATTCCAACATCTTATATGATCGGTTATACAATATCAAATTAAGCCTATTGTTTAACCCAGATTTCTTTAATGTATATACTATTGATAGGCTGCTACTAGAAATTACTAAAGGCAATGAAAATGCATTAAACTTACCTATTGATGCAAAGCTAGAATTAGATGCTAATGCTTTAAAAGATTATTTGAAAGTATATTTTAGGAGGGAAATAAAAAACAGCGTTGAGGTTCAAGAATACTTTAAAGAATACCTCACAGAAAGGGTTGAAGAACATTTGGAGAATCCAATCCAGACTATCAATAACTTAATTGATATGCTCATTAAAAAAATGAATAGTCTCCCAAGATATTCTAGAGATGAGATGAATAGAATTAAGAATAAGATAGAATTAAATGTAAATGAATTGGGTGAAGAAATAGCAGTTAAAAAAGTAAAGGCAAAAGAAATTTTTGATAAGTTTATAGCTTTGGCTACAGATAATGGTATTAAGTTTAATAAAAAAGAACTTAATTATGAACCTGACAATTATGATGTTGCAGATTCATTTCAGTATTTTAAAGATGAATCCCTTTACTCATTTTTGTTTTCAGATGAATTCGATATTCAAAACTATAAGTATTTCTGTAAGATAAGAGAATCAAAAACTAAATCAGAACGTGTCCTAGATTTAAATGAAATATTGGGTAGTTTAGATTACTCAGAATTGAAAGAATATTTAAGCTTATGCTTTGACTATTACAAGCTTAAGTATATAATCAAAAAAAATTTTGTATTCTTTTATATAAATGATTTTCTACTTGAAGGTGTTGAAGAATATGAAAAAAGAAGTAATACCATATTACTATCTAGAATTGGACAAAAACTATCAGAATACTTAAATGATAACGTATTAGAAAATCTATTAGCAAACAGGTCAAGTATTATTAGGCATCTAATGATAGATGAGTTTCAAGATACTAGTGAGATACAATGGAAATGCTTAAAACCTCTTCTTAATAACTTAGTGGCAGAGGGGCAATTGTGCTATATAGTTGCAGATCCAAAACAATCTATATATAGGTGGAGAGACGGTAAAGTAGAAATATTACTTAATGAAATACTTACTTATGGCGACATAAATAAGTTTGTTGAGGTTAAATATCTAGAGTATAATTATAGAAGTAGTAAGGAAATAATAGATTTTAACAACCACTTATTCAGTAATTTAGATAAATTTAAAATTGGAAATGATAATCCAGATATAACTAGCATATATGAAACTGCATCTCAAAAAACGAAAAAAAAAGAAACTGGACAAATACCAAAAATTAAAGGAGATCCAAGCAAAACAATAAAGACTGAAGAAAAAGATATTGTATTAAAAATTGACATTTTGAGGGCTGTTAGATTGGTACAAAATAATCCCAATTTTTACGCTGATAGTTTTGCCATAATTGCCAGAACAGCTGCTTTGATTGATGTAATTACAGAGGTGCTGAAAGAAGAAGGGATACCTTATTTTAGTACTTCTAAAAATTTCCTTGAAAACGACGTCTATTCAGGCCTCATCTTAGCTTTACTCAGCAGCGTACATCACGTTAGTAATGATCTAGGGCTTGGTAATGAATATTATAATTATCAAGCAGCTCATTTTATAAACCTAATTAATCATAAAACCTCTCACGATGAATTTGGGCGTGTATGGGTAAAAGCTTATCTGTCAGAAAATGAAGACTTGGCTACGTATAATGGCATTGAATTCATCTCCAAATTAAGACAAAGTATTCTGCAACAATCTAATAATGAAGTAGATATAGTTGACAATGCATATATTGAATTATTTATACAATTAGTTTCTGACCATATAAGCCTTCACGGAAATAATACAGGTAAATTTATTAGAGAATATGAATACCTGAAACACGAGTTGAAAGAAGCTAATACAAAACAAGGAATTGAACTCATCACAGTACATAGTGCCAAGGGTTTAGAGTGGAACCATACTATATTCGTATATAATGGGCAATTAAAAAGCCCGAGTATGAGAGTCAAAATGGACGAAATAATTTTCATAAATTATGATAATATAAAGTTACCGTTCTTCAATATTTCAGAAAATAACTTGAAAATATTTCACTTTGAAACATATCAAAAGCTTAAATACCTAAACGAATTAGAGCAACTTAACATATTATATGTAGCTCTTACCAGGCCAGTTAAATCGACATACATAATAAGTTATAGTGGTAATAATGAATTGTATGATGCTTATAAAGAATCCTTATTGATAGAAACAATAATTGCATAGTCTGTTTTAGAGCTAATGAATTAATTTCGCCACAAAGACAGTAAGGTTTAAGTAATGCCAGAAGTAAGAAAAGGAATAGTCATAGCTATAGATGGATACTCATCTTGTGGTAAAAGCACATTAGCTAGACAACTAGCACACCACTACCAATATAGCTATATAGATACTGGTGCTATGTATAGAGCTGTTACCTTGTATGCCCTAAATATGGGTCTAAATCAATCTAATTTCAAAGAAATAGAAAAATATTTAGAGGAAATTCATATCGATTTAAAATATGATGATGACATAGGTAAACAAATAACATTTCTAAATGGTGATGATGTAGAGAGCCAGATTAGACAACCAAATATTAATTCTGTTGTTAGTTACATAAGTGAATTTCATCAGGTTAGATTGCAAATGGTAGATCAACAAAGGCGAATGGGGGGTAAAGGAAGTGTTATAATGGATGGTAGAGATATTGGCACAGTCGTGTTTCCAAATGCCGATCTAAAACTGTTTATGACTGCAAATGTTGAAATACGTACGCAACGACGACAACAGGAATTAGCATCTCAAAATGTTGTAATGGATTTTGAAGAGATAAAGAAAAATCTACTACATAGAGACCACATAGATAGTACCAGATTAGATAGTCCACTAATGCAAGCAACTGATGCTATAGTGATAGATAATTCTGATATCAATATGGATGAACAATTACAACTTGCAATAAATCTGGTAAATGACAGGCTACCCGCCGATGCACATAAATCTTAGTTATACTAATCAGGTTTCTGATTACATATCAGATTATATTTTGAGATATAACTATGACAAAATTGTTTGTCTAACTGATGAAAATACTGAGGTTTGCTATGAACAAATTCCATATCTAAGAGACAATGATGATATTCTTAAGATAAGCATACCTAGCGGAGAAAGTAACAAAACCCTAGAAACAGTAGAACAAATCACAGAAATACTCATAGAGGAAAACTTCTCTAGGCAATCTCTGTTAATTAACTTAGGTGGAGGAGTAATATCAGACCTTGGCGGATTTATAGCTTCAATATTTAAGCGAGGGATTCCTTACATAAATATTCCAACAAG
>JAWXCF010000046.1:0-61831 GCA_034440515.1 Bacteroidota bacterium | reverse complement strand
TCTGTTAATTAACTTAGGTGGAGGAGTAATATCAGACCTTGGCGGATTTATAGCTTCAATATTTAAGCGAGGGATTCCTTACATAAATATTCCAACAAGTATAATGGGCATAATTGACGCCAGCATTGGAGGTAAAACAGGCGTAAATTTTAAGCATCAAAAGAACCAATTAGGCAGCTTTCATTTGCCAAATGATATTCTAATTTCTACCATTTTTTTACCAAGCCTGCCACAAGTAGAATTAATAAACGGCTGGGCTGAGGCAATAAAATATGCCTATTTAAACCAAAATCTTAAATATCTTCCTATTGACCTAAAGTTAGACACTAGCGAAGTAAATATAGAAATAATTCAAAATTGTGCAGAGTTCAAGCGAGAAATAGTAAATCGAGACTATAATGAATCTGGGTTAAGAAAAATTCTAAATTTTGGGCACACTATTGGTCACGCAATTGAAAGCTATTCGCAAGAAATTAATCAACCAATTGGTCACGGTTATGCCATAGCAATTGGATTATTAGTTGAAATGCAAATAAGTATTTCTGTAAATGGATGTTCCGAAAATGACCTAAGTCAAACCTTGAAACAGCTAATTAGTAAATACTATTATCCACTTCCATTTGACCTGCCGAATGTGGTTAATTTGGAAAAATATTTAAATGCAGATAAAAAGAATTCAGATGGTAAAATAAAAATGGTGCTTTGCAATAGAGAATTTCAATTTGACTATGATTGTATTGTCAGCTCTCTTGAAATTGAAAATGCTTTACAGAATGAAGTATGGCTAAAATAGCTATAGAAAGTACTCCAAATTATTTTAATGCGAATCTGATCCAATTACCTGCAAGTAAATCTATCAGTAATAGGGCATTAATTATTCAGGCATTTAACCCTAATATTGTATTAGAAAACTTATCTGAAGCCGATGATACTCAATATTTAAGGCAAGCACTTTTTACCAATGATGGTACTGATAAGTATGTCGGTCTGGCTGGCACTACACTTAGATTTTTGATGGTGTTTTATGCCTTATCACCAAATCGAAGTGTAAAACTTATTACAGAGAAGGGGTTATTCACCCGACCTATCCAACCATTAATTGAAGCTTTGAAAAGTCTTGGTGCAACTATCGATTCATTTAACGATAGTGAAACTTGTGGTTATACTATTATGGGTGTAAAAAATACCCAGCGCAGCATAACTATAAGTGCCTCCCAAACAAGTCAATTTATTTCTGCTTTATTACTTTGTTCACCATATTGCGGTATTCAGGAAATTGAAATTCAAGACAATGTTGTGTCAAAGCATTTTATTGAATTAACGCTGTCTATGATGTCCTATTTTGGAGTACATTCCAGTTGGCAAGGCAATAAAATACATATTAATGTTGGGCAAGTTTATAAATCTATGCCACTTCGCATTGATACAGATGCAAATGCTAATGGTTACATCCAGAGTTTAAGTGCGGTTGTAAACAATACCAGTTTATTTGAAAACAATTCAATTTTTTATCAACCTGATAGTGCATTTATTCAACTTGCTAATCAACTAATTGCTGGTCAAGCAACAGAATTTAATATGGCTAATTTGCCAGACAGCATAATGACAATGGTTTGTTTGGCAGCTAGATTACAAAAGGAAATAATGATAACAGGTACTGAAACACTGGGAAATAAGGAAAGCAAACGAGATGAAATGCTACAATTAGAACTGACAAAACTTAATTATCGTGTCGAAATAGATTCGAATTATATAAGCCTTAGCATACCTAAGAAATTAAGTGAAGGTAGTTTGATTTTGAATTCACACTCCGACCACAGATTAAGTATGAGCTTTGCCCTACTTACTAATTTCCCAAGTAAAATTTACGTAGACAATTACAAAAACGTTTCAAAATCCTTTCCTGAGTTTTGGCAACAATTAGAAATTGCTGGCTTTACATTTGAATATAAAGAATAATATGGCAGGAAATACATTTGGTGAAATATTTAAAATAACAACTTTCGGTGAATCTCACGGTCCAGCTTTAGGAGTTATCATTGACGGCTGCCCTTCAGGTTTGTCTATAGATTTAGACTTCATTCAAGACAAATTGAATAAAAGAAGACCTGGTCAGAGTGACTTATCATCAACCAGAAAAGAAGATGACCGTTTTAATATTCTGTCAGGTGTTTTTGAGGGGAAATCTACTGGTACACCTATTTGTATCACAATCGATAATAAGGATAGCAAAAGCAGCGACTATGATAAATTAAAAGATGTATTAAGACCTGGTCACGCAGACTATACTTACTTAACCAAATACGGCATAAGAGACTACAGAGGTGGAGGAAGAAGCAGCGCCCGTGAAACTGTTGCAAGAGTTGCCGCTGGTGCTATTGCACAATTGTTTCTACAACTACAAGGTATTCAGATTATTAGCTGTGTTAGTTCAATTGGTCATATAGGAATAACAACGGAAAAACTAACAGCAGATAATATGCTAACAGCATACAATTACGATACCAGATGCCCAGACGCTGATGTAGATAGTTTAATGAAAAAATACATAACCCAACTGAAAGATCAAGGCGATAGCACTGGCGGCACTATAACTACTCTAATTTTAAACTGCCCTGCAGGGCTGGGCGAGCCAGTATTTGATAAGATAAATGCAGATTTAGCAAAGGCAGTATTTAGCATTAATGCTGTAAAAGGATTTGAAATAGGTGATGGAATGGGTATGTCTAAAAGTACAGGAAGCATAATGAATGATGCATTCACTAGCAATGGGAACTCTATCACTACGACGAGCAATCATAATGGGGGCATATTAGGGGGCATTACAAATGGTATGGAAATCAGGTTAAAAACTGCATTTAAACCCGTGTCAACCATAATGCAAAACCAAAGTACGGTAAACACATTCAATCAGCCTGTAACAATACTAGCCAGCGGTAGGCACGATCCTGTAGTGGTGCCTAGGGCAATACCAATAGTTGATGCTATGGTTGCATTAGTTATAGCAGACCATCTGCTTAGGAATCGCAGCGCAAAAGTTTAAAAATGTGGATAATACTATATGTAACCACCTAAACGTTGGATAAATATAAACATAACAAAACACATATATAAAATACGCTACACAATTACCCATTATTTTTGATGTTCACAATAATTGTAAACGTGTTGCAACTTAAAACCTTTATATATTTCAATTACAAAGCGTATTTCTTGGTCTTAGCACTATTGATATGCCAACTAGGTGCCTTTGCACAAACTACAATTGCAGATAGGGAGCCAGAGTTTACTTTTACTAAAGGCGTCGAATTATATCAAGGTGGTTTCTTTGCTGCCAGCCAGAAAACTTTTAAAGAATACTTAAATCAAAGTCATACAACAGAGTCAAATAGAATCATTTCAGAATATTACATTGCCGTATCTGCGGTTGAGCTATTTCAAAATGATGCAGAAATATTGTTGCTACGCTTTCTAACTGAGCACGGAGATCACCCTAATTCTAGATATGTTTATTATCACTTAGGCAAGTTTTACTTTAGAAACAATCAATTTGAGAAATCAGCCATATATTTTGATAAAGTTGAACCTGACTTATTAGATGAAGAAAAGTTAGCCGAATACTACGTAATGGCTGGCTATGTAAATTTTAAGATTGAAAACAACGACAAGGCTTCGCAATTTTTTCAACGTGCTAAAAATACCCCCGGAGAACTTCAGGCTTTTGCTGGATTCTACTACGGCTACACTGCTTATAAAAACGAAAAGTACAATGAGGCACTAGCTGAGTTTGAAAAACTAAGGGACAACAAGAAGTTTAAAACTCAAATTCCCATTTACATTGCACAGATCTATCTGCTGCAGAAGAAGTATGATAAAGTTATAATTTATGCTAAAGAAGCTTTAAATGACCCGCAGGCAGAAAAACGAGATGAAATAAAGCTAATGCTGGCTGAAGCCTACTACTTGACAAAACAGTATAATCTGACTGCAGAAACTTTTAGTACCTATACAGGTAACATTACTGACAATCTATTATATGAATATGGCTATTCGTTGTATGTATTAAAAGATTGGGCTGGGGTAATAAATACTTTTAGTCAGATAAATATAAAACCTGATAGTTTAGGTCAGAATGTAGCTTATCACCTAGGTAACGCCTACCTAAATGTTAAAGATAAACTGAAAGCGAGAAATGCATTCTTGTTTGCATCTCAACATAATTTTGATAAAAGTATAAGAGAGATTAGTCTATTCAATATTTCTAAACTAGACTATGAGTCTGGTGATACAAAGTTGGCAATTGATGAAATCAGACAGTTTCTAAAAGACTTCCCTAATTCTGGTCGAAAGACTGAAGCACAAGTGTTATTGAGTCAAATATTGGCTGCAGCAGATAATCCAAAAGAAGCTTATGAAATATTGAAAGACATACCTGATAAGAACAAAGACTTACAGGAAAGCTACCAAAGCATAGCCTACAAATTAGGTGTAGAATATTTTAAAAATCAACAGTTTGACGAAGCTGCAGAGTATTTCAAAATTGCTATTCAATACAGTATTGACAAAAAAATTAGGGCTAAAGCTATTTTTAGCTTGGGTGAGATTGCTTTAAGAAAAGAAGATACAGATGAAGCCATTACCAGATTTAAAAGCTTTTTATCAACTGAAGAGGCGAAGGGAACCCCCTACTTCTTTACTGCATATTATAACCTGGGATTCATCTACTTTAAAAAACAGAATTACACCATAGCTGCAGAATACTATCAAAAATATTTGGCTGGTGAAAATAATGCAAAAAGTAAAAGAGCACTTGATGCCCAACTTAGGTTAGCAGACTGCTACTTCGTAAATAAAAACTACGCTATCGCTTTAAGTACTTATGATATAGTTATTAACGGAAATTCAACTGAAAGTGATTATGCACTGTATCAAAAGTCTATGATTTATGATATTACAGATAAAATAGACAAAGAAATTGCAACGCTTCGTGTTTTGGTAACCAAATATCCTAAAAGTGCTTTACTTGACGATGCCCTATTTGCCATAGCAGAAGCCTACAATAACAACGGAGATTATAAAATGGCGATTAAGGAATTTGAATCATTAAATTACAATTATCCTAAAAATCCATACTATAGACAAGCCTTATTACTTACAGGTCAAGCTTATTATAATTTAGACGAGGAAAATAAAGCAAAATTCATTTTCAACACACTGATTCAGAAATACCCTTTCAGTGAAGAGGCTAAACTTGCCTATAGATATTTAGAAACAATAATAGTTGAAAGTGGAAATACAGATGAATTAGACAGTCTTAAATCTAACGTACCTAAAAATGGATTTGTAGCCCAACGAAGTGACACGACTTTCTATAATACAGCCTATAACAACTATATAAAGGACAATTGTGAAGCTGCCATTAAGTCGTTTAAAACCTACCTAACTAAGTTTCCAAATGCTTATTTCTATGCAGATGCCTATTACTATATGGCGCAATGTGAAATTAATAAAAATCAAAGACTTGCTGCTTTAGAGCATTTAAATATTGTATTAGCAAGAACACCCAATAAGTATGTTGAGCAATCATTAAAACAAAGTGCAGCAATATATTACCAAGATAAAAATTATGAATTAGCTGCAGCTAGATATGAACAATTAGAAGGTATTACCAACAGTAGCGACAATACAAAACTGGCTCTCACTTGGCAAATTAGGTCTTTTTGGGAAATCAAGCGCTATGATAAAGTCCAAATAGCTGCCACCAAAATCATTAATAATCCTAGCCTTGAACTTAGCCTAAGAAGGGAGGCTTTATTGTATAAAAGTAAGGCTGAGTTTGAATTGAATGAGATAGAGAAAGCTCAACCAGGGTTTACACAATTAAGTACAGATGATAAAACAGCAATAGGTGCTGAGGCAACATATTATAAAGCTTTGATATTGTTCCAAAAAGATGACTTAAAAGCTGCCGAAACAGCAATTACCTATTTGAATAGCAATTTCAAAATATATGACCTTTGGAGGGCTAAAGGTTTGATAATTTTAGCTGACATCTACATAAAAAATGGTGATTCATTTCAAGCTAAAGCAATACTAGAAAGTATAGCAGATAAGTACAAAGGTGCTGATGCTGAAATTATTAAGCAAGAAGCTAATAAACGTCTAGAACTATTAAAAAAATAATAAAATGAGTGTACTAAAATTAAGTATAAATATTAGCGTCTGTATTTCATTAATATTATTTTCTGTTCAAGCAATTGCACAAAAAGATAAAAATTTAAGTGGATCAACAGTTTCTACAGTTGACTTTAAGCCTAAACCGGCAGATGCTGTTAGAATTCCTGTTGAACTACAAACAGAAAATGAAGAGAAGAAAAAGCCAGATATAAAATATGAGCAACGCTCTATAGCTATGTCAGTACAGCCAAATAAAGCAAAACTGGCAGCACCTGCATTTAAGGCACCATTAGACGAATTAAATAGAAACTATTTTAAAGGTGGGTTTGGTAACTATGGGGATATTTATTGGGACTACATATACAATACTAGGCGAAATAGAAACAGCCTATTTAGTGCTAGGTTAAAGCACCACAATGGAATAGGGTCTGCAAAGAATAGCCAATTTAGCAACAATGAATTTACTGCTTATGGAAAAAAACTAATTGGTACAATTGTATTAGATGGAGATGCAGGTTTCTATAGAAATGTAAATAAATATTTTGCTTTGGCTGAATTATATCCGAATACAGACACATTTAGACAGAGATATAACCACGTACAAGGTAAGTTGGGTATTAATAACAATGCTGCAAAAGATTCTGTAATTCACTATCAAGGGAATATTGGAGTACATCATTTTCAAGATCTATATAATTCTAGTGAAACAAATTTCATAGCCAACGTTGGATTCTTTCAATTATTGAAACCTGGTAAACTTAGCATTTATTTAAATGAAGACTATCAAGGATATAGACCTGTTGACACTACTAACAATAGAAATGTATTTAGGGTAAATGTTGCCCTGACAGGAAATTATAAAGCACTTCATTATAAGGTTGGATTTAAAACAGCCAATCAATCTACTTCTAATAATACCAATTTCTATATTTATCCAGACTTAATGGCTGGGGTTGACCTACTAAAAGATAAAGTAACTCTCTATGGACTAATAGACGGTAATCTTGAATCAGTTTACTTTAGATCTTTAGCAGGAGAGAATCCTTGGATACTTGCTCCGAGTAGGTTGGAAAATACCAATAATACATTTCAATTAAAGGTAGGATTAAAGGGAGTTTTGGGTGAAAAGGGGTATTTTAACACTTATTTGTCGCAATCAACACTACAAAATCTTTATTTCTATGTAAATGACAGTAATGATAATCGCTACTTCAAAGTTGTATATGATACAGGCAATGTTACCCTATTAAATTACCACCTTGAGTTAGGTGTAAAACCTAGTAATAAGTTAGACTTATCTGCTACACTAGATTTAAATAACTATAATATGAGTACTTTAAGGCAAGCATATTACAGAGCGCCTGTACTAGCTAGAGTGAAAGCTGGCTATAACGTTAACAATCAATTTAAAATATTGGCAGATGTGTACTATTCGGGTAAACGATACGCAACTACTTTAGGTGAAGTTGATGATATACAATTGAATTCTTTTGTTGATGCTAACCTTAGCATCAACTATCAGCTACAGAGTGTTAAAGGGCTAAATTTATATTTAGAGTTTAGAAATGTATTGGCAAGTAAATATCAATTGTATCAATATTATGATGCCAGAAGGTTTCAGGTAACTGGGGGCGTAATATTTCATTTCCTTTAGAACCACATCAGGTATGTAATTTGTAGTATATATTTAGACATAATTGAAAGCTTCAATTACATATTTTCACTGTCTTATTTTTTTATTCACATTTGTATCAGCAAACTCTGTTTTTGGTGCTATAAATCAAGATACAAGTAAACGTAATTCGAAAGTTGCACCTATCAAAATAATAAATGGGGACACGCTACCGTATTTTATTTACACACCAAGTAAACCAGAACACTATAAAGTTGATTCGGAATTACAATCTGAGCAATTGAAGTGGGCTAAATATAGAAGGAACGTAGCCTTAGCATTACACTATACCAAGGTAACAGCTGATACTTTGCGACATCTAGACGAGCGTCTTAACAGTTTTGATAAGAAACGTGACCGTAAAAAGTACTTAAAAGAAGAAGAAAAGAAATTAAGAGAGGTATTTGAAAAACAGTTTAAAGAATTGTCTTTGAATCAGGCTATTATACTACACAAGCTGATAGCTAGACAAACGGGATTGACTACCTACCAACACATTAAGAAGTTTAAAAACGGCATCACAGCCTTTGGATGGAAAGAATTTGCTGCCATTTATGGTGTCAAAATTGACGATAAATATTCAGCAGATGAGAATGCTGATTTGGAATTAGCCTTGAAGGAATTAGGTTATTAAGGGAAATTATATGCAAAAAAAACCCCGCTTACTCAGCAGGGTTAGTCGGTGCTACTTTTGGAAAAGTCTTTTTATTAGACTTTTTCAGCAAAGCATTCCTTTTTAACGCACGGACAGTTACTAACATATCACGCTTGCTTGTTTTACCCTTACCCATTTCTATAATTAAAATTAATTGAGGTGCAAATATACTATTATTATACCTTATATTAGCGTTTGCCCATAGGCATTTTTGGCATTTTCTTTCCTCCTTGAAATTTGTTCATCATCTTCATCATTTTACGCATTTCATATAGTTGAGTTACCAATTGATTGACTTGTTTCAAATCTGTACCGCTACCATCTGCAATTCTTTGCTTACTTTTTTGGTCAAGTATAGAAGGATTCTTTCTTTCAACAGGTTTCATACTTTGTATAATAGCCTCTATATATTTAAATGAAGCGTCATCAAAGTCCATTCCTTTTACCGCTTTATTCATACCAGGTATCATCCCAATCAAATCTTTGATGTTACCCATTCTTTTAATTTGATTTATCTGACTTAAGAAATCTTCGAAGTCAAATTCTGCCTTGCGCAGCTTCTTTTGTAGTCTTTCTGCTTCTTTGTCATCTACAGCAGCTTGAGCTTTCTCGACAAAGCTGACTATGTCACCCATTCCCAATATCCTTTGGGCCATTCTATCAGGATAGAAGTAATCTAAGGCATCCATTTTTTCGCCAAGACCTACAAACTTGATGGGTTTGTTTACCACAGTCCTAATACTCAAAGCTGCTCCACCTCTAGTATCACCGTCTAGTTTGGTTAAAACCACCCCATCAAAATTTAATCTATCATTGAAAGCTTTAGCAGTATTGACTGCATCTTGCCCAGTCATAGAGTCCACTACAAATAATATTTCACCAGGATTTACGGCTGCTTTCACTTCCGCTATTTCATTCATCATTTGCTCATCCACTGCCAATCGACCGGCTGTATCTATTAATACAATGCTGTAGCCATTAGTTTTGGCAAAATGAAGTGCATTTTTGGCAATACTTACTGGACTCTTATCTTCTTTGTTACTAAATACGTGAACACCTATTTGAGTACCCAATACGTGTAATTGATCTATGGCTGCTGGTCTGTAAACGTCTGCAGCTACCATCATTACCTTTTTACCCTTGCTCTTTAACAAATTAGCCAGCTTCGCTGTAAATGTAGTCTTACCACTACCTTGTAGCCCAGCCATAAGTATAATGGCAGGTTGCCCAGAAGTATTTATTTCAGATTTCTCGCTACCCATTAGGGTAATTAGCTCATCATTTACTATTTTAATTAGGAGTTGACCTGGACTTATAGAATTTATAACATTTGCACCAAAGGCTTTTTCCTTAACAGTATCTGTAAATTCTTTAGCAATTTTATAGTTAACGTCAGCCTCAACTAATGCCCTTCTTATTTCTTTTAATGTTTCTGCAACATTTATCTCGCTTATTTTCCCTTGACCCTTTAAGAGTTTAAAAGCACCCTCAATCCGTTCTGATAGATTTTCAAACATTCTCTATGTACCTATTCAATATTATTCAATCTACAAATTTACAATACTTTGGTTTCGTTAAATTAAGAAATAGCTTGATTTTATAATCAAATTAAATGTCATCAACACTAGTAATACAATTAGGTGGATAAAATCTATTGCATACAGTTTCAATTAATTTAATTTTGACGCCAAGAATATAATTTGAATTTAACTGTAACCTATGACATCAATGAGATTTAAAGCATTAGAGGCAGTACAAAGTCGACCAAAAGAAAGACTAAACACTGATACCTACATAGCATCTGAACACTATTGCAAGTATGTATTTACCTTAAAGACAATGCGTAAATATTTGGCTAAGGATACATTTAAAGCAGTACAACACGCCATTAGTACAGGAGAAAAAATAGGTAGAGACATAGCTGATGATGTTTCTACAGCAATGAAAACCTGGGCAATGGAACACGGTGCTACACATTACACTCACTGGTTTCAACCGCTAACAGGCAGTACTGCAGAAAAACACGATTCATTTTTTGAATTAAGAGACGGTGAGGCATTAGAGGTATTTCCAGGAAGTGCATTAGTGCAACAAGAGCCAGATGCATCGTCTTTTCCTAGTGGGGGCATTAGGAGTACGTTTGAAGCTAGAGGGTACACTGCTTGGGATCCAAGCTCCCCTGCCTTTATTATTAAGCTACAATCGGGACTAACGCTTTGCATACCTACCATATTCATTTCCTATACTGGTGAGGCATTGGACTATAAAGCTCCACTTCTTAAAGCAATTCACCTACTAGAAAAAGTTGCCGTGAAAGTGTGCAGACATTTTGATGGAAATGTGAATAAAGCAGCCGCTACGTTAGGGATAGAACAAGAGTATTTCTTAATAGACGAGGCACTTTATCAAGCAAGACCAGACTTAGTATTAGCTAATAGAACATTAATAGGTAGAGGTCCAGCTAAAGGGCAACAATTAGAAGATCATTACTTTGGGACAATACCAGAGAGAGTGCATAGTTTTATGGTGCAGCTAGAGCGTGAAGCAATTGAACTCGGAATACCCTTAAGAACTAGACATAATGAGGTGGCACCGTCACAGTTTGAATGTGCACCACAGTTTGAAGAAGTAAACACAGCAGTTGACCACAATCAGTTGCTGATGGATATAATGGACAAAATTGCATCGCACCATAAACTTAAGGTGTTGCTACACGAGAAACCATTTGCTGGGGTAAATGGAAGTGGAAAACATTGCAATTGGAGTATTGGTACTGACAACGGAATTAATTTATTGAGCCCTGGAACTACGCCAGAGCAAAACCTTCTATTCCTTACTTTCTTTATCAACACCATTAAAGCAGTACATAGATTCGCCCCATTATTACGTGCTAGCATAGCAAGCGCGTCTAACGATCATAGATTAGGGGCAAATGAAGCGCCCCCTGCCATTATATCTATATTTATTGGGAGTAGACTTACCCACGCTTTAAACCAATTAATAGAAGCTAGTTCTTCTGAACATCCTGATGCTAATAAGAAATTAGAGATTCCTAATATCCCAGAAATTGCATTTGATTTCACAGATAGAAATAGAACTTCACCATTTGCTTTCACTGGAAACAAGTTTGAATTTAGAGCTGTAGGTTCATCTGCTAATACGGCTAGTTCAATGATTGCCTTAAATACAGCAGTGGCAGACCAACTTCTAGCATTTGATAGGGAGTTATGTGCTGAATTAGAAAAAGGAGTGGAAAAAGATCAGGCAGCAATGCAAATCTTGAAAAGATATATTCTTGAGTCACGCGATATATTGTTTGAAGGGAATAACTATAGCGAAGAGTGGGCTGTTGAGGCTGCTAAACGAGGCTTAGGCAACCTACCTACCAGTCCTGAAAGTTTAGACGCATTTATATCTCAAGAAAACATTGACTTATTTAAGAGAAATAACATATTGACTGAACGTGAGCTTATAGCCCGCCACGAAATAAGACTAGAAATGTATTCTAAGCAAATACAAATTGAGTCACGCATATTGTCTGAAATGGTTTTGTCTCAAGTAGTACCTGCCGCAATGGAGTATCTGAATGATATGCTAATTACTTACAATCAATTAATGGATTGTGGATTAGAGGATCAAGCTACTGAGTCAAAGAAATTTGTAGAAATGATAAGCAATCACATTAATGAAGCCAGAAAACTTGTTATGTTAATGATAGAGGAGCGAAAAGTAGCCAACAAAATGCTAGATACTAGGGAAGTGGCAATGCACTACTGCCATAATGTAAAACCACATTTCGACACAATTAGGTACCACGTTGACAAATTGGAACTGTATGTTGACGATAGATTGTGGCCTTTACCTAAATACAGAGAATTACTATTTGTCAAATAAGTTAATTTCTTTATTTTTCATAAACTTTAGTTAATATTTACTATTTTGCGAACGTTATTACTCTTTTTGGGTATAGAGTTCCTTGGTGTTTACTACTTATTACTTTAATTTAGGATGATAACAATTGCGCAAAAACTACCACTTATTAGAATGAAGAGAAACTATAAACTGCTTGTATTTTTAATTTTATCCTGTACTACACAATCAATTTTTTATTCCTGCAGGGGTATCACTTACGGTACTGAAGAAGGTTTAGCTAAAACAACACTATATAGTGCACAAATAGCCTATTATGAGAAAGAGTATAAGAAGGCTAAAGGCGATGCAAAAGGACCAATAGCTTACAAGATAGCAAAAGCATACTTTAATAATGATGAGTTTCAGAAAGCAAATAACTGGATAACTAAAACAGAAGCTGCTAACTACAATGACGCTAAGGTAACCTTCTTAAAAGCTCAAATATTAAAAACACTAGAACGCCAAGAGGAAGCCATACCTGTATTGCAAAAATATCAAGGTCAAAACCCTGAGGACCCTAGAGCTGCTCTGCAAATAGTAGCATTACAAGAATATGCAGCTGACAAGAAAGACAATTGCCAAGTATATGATGTTACTTCATTTAGACTAGCTAATAGTCCAAATGATGACTATGGACCTTGGTTAGACAAAAAACAGGGTATGTTTTTTACCAGTGATAGAGAAGAAGACAATCAAAAGTCTAGAACAGATAAAAATAAAAAGAAGGACGATAAGAAGAGGTTTTATGCTCGTACTAACAGACCTTTCTATGATATTTATATGTTACCAAGAAAACGCACGAAAAAGGGCGATACTTGGGACAAAGTGGTTAAACCAGTAGAAGGGGGTATAAATACTCCTAAAGAGAATCAAGGTACAGCTACCCTAGACGAAAAAGGTGGTTTAATGATATATAGTGACTGTAACGGACTATTGACACCAGAAAATACTAAGAAAATTAGACCAAACTGTGTGTTGAAAATGGCAAGGAAACAAGGTAAAGGTTACGGCAACCCAGAGATATTAAGTTTTTGTTCAGATACTGTAATATTTTATGGATCACCTAGTTTATCACCTGACGGCAGCAAACTTTTATTCGCTATGGATAATCCTGCAGGTTTTGGTAATCAAGATATTTACCTAACTAGCTATGTAAAAAGAAATAAAACTTGGAGTGACCCAGTTAACCTAGGTCCAAATATTAATACACAAGGTAGAGAGATGTTTGCATATTGGTTTAATGACTCAACAATATACTTTGCTAGTGACGGATTACCAGGCATTGGAGGTTTAGACATATTTAGATCGCACGGCAGAGGTTCAGAATGGAGCAAACCCGAACATATGCGTTACCCCATAAACAGTGGTGGAGATGATTTCGGAATTATATTTGACGAAACTAAAATTAATGGTTACCTAACTTCTAATAGAACGGGTAGCAGACTTTTAGATATTTATCAATTTTCTCTTAGACCACAAGAATATTTTGTAAACGGTACTGTTTATCTGTTGAAAGACGGTGTTGAGCAATTATACAAAGAAGGTGCAGACGTTACCCTTCTTAATCAAAGTGCAATTAATCCTACCCCAATTACATTCACAACAAAAGGTGATGGTAAATTCAGATTTCAAATACCTCAAGGTGCAAAATTTAACGTAAGCGTATATAAATCTGGGTATGAGCCTACTATAGACCACGGTACTGCAGAGGGAAATACAGCTGATTGGATATGTAGCCGGGATACAGAGGTAAGATTGGTAATTCAAGTACCTAAAGAAATTGAGATTCCTGGTATCCTTTATGACTTAGATAAAGCTACTTTGAAACCAGAGTCTATAGTTAAACTAGACTCAGTATATTCTATCTTGACAACTTACCCATTCCTAGTAATAGAGTTGGGATCACATACTGACTGCAGAGCTTCTAAGAAATACAACGATTCACTTTCATTAGAGCGTGCTAAGTCTTGTATAGTTTATCTATTGGATAGAGGAATAGATTCAGTTAGATTGGTACCACGTGGTTATGGTGAGTCACAATTGAAAAACAATTGTGGTTGTGAACCAAATAATAAAGGCCCAGGAGCTAGCTGTACCGAGCCTGAACACGCCATAAATAGACGTACAACAATAAAAGTAATAAGAAGAGACTACGCCCCTAAGAAAGATGAAGTAGAAGAAGAAATAATAGAAGAGTAGTTTTTCATTACACTTTCAATAATATTTACCCCGTTCATTTACAAAAGTGTACGGGGTTTTTTATGAACAGATTTTATTAATATTTAATTAAATAGATTTTAGAGACTTTAATATTTTTTTTTAATCTTCAAGATTTTATTTTCATTATCATTAGAGAGCAATCAAACTTTTTCTAATATGCTTTTAAATTCTTCCTCGCTTATTATGTTTACAATTTGCAGTTTTTTTGCCTTTTCTACTTTACTACCTGGATCTGAACCGACTACTAAATATTTCACCTTGCTACTTAATGAGTTCATAACAATTCCCCCCTTAGCCTCTACTAATTCTTGCGCTTCGGGTCTGGTATAGTCAACTAAAGTTCCAGTAAATAAGAATGTTACATTAGCCAAGCTTCCCTTTTGCATTCCACTACTTGACTTAATGCTTTGAAATTGTAAACCTAGTTCCCTAAGTTCATTTAACTTTTGGATATTTTTACCCTCGTCAATTCTAAAGTAATCATATATACTCTTTGCGACTATTGGACCTACATCTTTAAATTTCACTAATTTATCTAATGATAAATATTGCAATTCCATAATATCGTCAACCTCATTAAGTAGGTTTCTTGCAGTAATTTCACCAACGTGCCTTATGCCCAAACCGAATAAAAATTTATGAGCTGGACGTTTTTTACTTTCCTCGATTCCCATATTTAGGTTAACAATAGACTTTTGCTGATACCCCTCTAGGCTGGTAATATCTTTATTTGGCAAGTGGTATATGTCTATTAAACTGCTTAACCATCCAATTTGAATAAACTTCTTAATCTGTTGTTTGCCTAGTCCATTTATATCCATCGCCTTTTTACTTACAAAGTGAACTAAGTGTTCAAATAATTGAGCAGGACAATCTGAATTTACACAATACCAAGCAGCTTCACCCTCTATTCTAGTTAATTGTGATTCACAATTTGGGCAAGTAGTAGGGTAATATATTTTTAATCCAGTTTTTGGTCTTTTAGCTAAATTGACAGCACTTATATAGGGTATTACATCTCCTGCACGTTCTACTGTTACTGTGTCACCTATGTGTAAATCTTTCTCATTAATAAAGTCTTCATTAAACAGAGATACATTTGATACGGTTACCCCACCCACTTTTATAGGTTTTAACTTAGCCACAGGTGTAATGGTACCTACCCTACCTACTTGAAATTCTACATTTTGTAAAATAGTTTCAGCACCTTTTGCTAAAAATTTGTATGCTATTGCCCACCTAGGGTGATGACTGGTTGTGCCTACGCGTTCCTCTATAGTCATTTGGTTTGCCTTTAGCACCAATCCATCTATTTCAATCGGGAATGCCTCTCTTTCGGCATCCCATTTTTCTATTTGAGCAATTATGGTAGCTGTTGTTGCTAACTGAGTATTATTATAAGTTGTGGCAAAGCCCAATTGCTTTAAAGTAAATAAATGACTCATTCTGTTTGCATACCATTCTGGTTGTTCGCCAATAAACTCGACATAACTAATGTGATAAAGCACTGCTAATAAGCCGCGTTTTGCAACTTCCTCGCTATTTTGCATTCTAATTGAACCTGCGGCTGCATTTCTAGGATTTGCCAGGGGAGTTAAGTTATCCTCTAACCTTTTTTTATTAATTTTATTAAACTCAGCCTTTGGTATCACTAATTCTCCACGTATTTCCATTAATGATAAGCCAAACTTTTCCATATATATTCTCAAAGGAATACTGGGTAATACTTTTAGATTATTGGTTATGTCTTCCCCTATTACTCCATCACCTCTAGTTAATCCACGAACAAACTGCCCATTTTCATAAACTAGCGATATACTGCTACCATCTAATTTAGGTTCTAGTGTAAATTCAATATTAAACTCATCTGTTAGGTATGTAATTCTACGCTCAAACTCAAGTATGTCAGCTTCATTATAGCTATTATCTAAACTTAACATAGGTACAAGGTGAGGTAAGGCAGGGAAATTTTTACTAAGTCCATAGGCAACACGTTTTGTTGGACTATCATTGGTTTGCCAGTCAGAGTGTAACTGTTCTGTTTTCTTTAGCAAATTAAATAAACTATCATACTCTAAGTCAGTAATGGAAGGCGAAGATTCTATATAGTATAGATGCTCGTGATGCCTGATTAACTCCTTTAATTCTTCCAGCTCTTTTAAATTTTCTATATTGGTTTTAATCAAGTATTCTTTAGTTTTATATGGTATTTCAGTATGTTCCATTTTTCTGTGTAAGAGTTAGCTTTTGCAAAATAATCGAATTATGCATACTCTTTATATTATTTCATAGACATTTGTAAGATATATTGGCTCATCGCGTGTAATTAATTTGCACGAGGAAAGTCCGGGCAACATAGAGCACCACACTTCCTAACGGGAAGGCACATAGTAATGTGTGACGGAAAGTGCAGCAGAAAATAAACCGCCACAAGCAATTGGGGTAAGGGTGAAATAGTGAGGTAAGAGCTCACTCTATATTATAGGTGACTATAGTAGTGGTAAACCCTGTGGGTTGAAAGGTCAAATATACTGTCAATACCCAGTTTAGGCTGGGTTAAAATCTGCTCGATTGATGACAGGGGGTAGACTGATTGAGGTTTTTAGCAATAAAGATCCTAGATAAATGATGAGCATTTGAACCTAGTTCAAATACAGGACCCGGCTTATAGATATATACTTTTAATTACAAAAGAAAACCGACTTTATACCTTGTAATAGAGTCGGTTTCTTAGTTTAAATAACAACAATCTAGATCATTTACTCTTTGTAGATGTCTTTAAATTTAATTTTTACTACCGTATAGTTCTTATTTAAATATTCATAAGGAATGTTTTTAGCATTTCCCAAAATCGCAATAGATCTATTTTGACGAATTAATTTGGACTTCGCATAACTCATCATACTTGTATAACTTACGTTTGATATTTGTGATAGTAGATATTCTTGTGGCTGCCCATTATAGCCAAGTTCTTTCCATTCAGCTACATTTTCTGTTACATTTCTCCACTCTGGTTTGCTGCTATACCATTCGTTTACCTTTCCCTCCTTTATATTATTCCATCTTTCAGGTTTATACACTAAGTTATTTAGAAGGCTATCCATTACTTTTATAGTTTCTAGTGTTTTATCTCCTTGACAACCTATATAGCCCATCTGATATTCATAAGGTTTATCTACATCACTAAATATATATCTAGATGCGTAGGCCAGGCTTCTAAACTCCCTAATCTCTTGAAATACTATACCTGACATACCTCCACCAAAATATGAATTAAATAAAACCCTATTTATTGTATTGGTTTTATCAAATGTGCCGTCGTAGGCATAGTAATAAATTTGTGACTGCCTTGCTTTCTTATTTTCAAACACAAAAGCTATTGGCTTTTCATACTTCTTACTTAGATTGCCTAAGTCCATTGGCGACTTTGACGGTTTCGTATTTAAGAAATATGCATTAGACATATATTTAGATAGCTTGGCTGTCTGGGTACTGCCACTATAGTGAACAGTATGAGGGTATAATAACACAGCTCTAAAGGCCCTAAGTAATGTATCGCTACCTAGTTTCTTTAAATCATCATAGCTAATTCGATTTAACATTTCACTTTTAGTACCAAAACGCAAATAAGAACTAATTGCTAAACCTTGGCTTGTTACGTCATTCTTAATCACCTTGTTTTCAGACTTTACATCGTTGAGAAGTGTTTTAAATGAACTAGGATCATCAACAAGGTTTAAAATAAAATTATTTAATATATTTATACCTGTATCTAGGCGATTTTCAAATCCTGAAAGAGAAATTATCATTCCTTGTTCTTTATCATATTCAAAGTCTAGATTAAGTCCCAGTTGATTTAATTGTTTCTTAAAGTCTTTGAAGCTCACTCCATTTGGTCCTAACATATTTATATACTGCACACTTTCATTTATAGCTGGAACATCTAGGCTGGACAGTTTATAAATAATTTTCAGCTCAAATACATCATTTATAGTGTTATTTACTCTGTATAATTGTTGACCTCCACCAAAGGGTATTGTATCATAGTCTTTACCATAAGTCACAAAGTCAGTCTTGGGCCCCAGACTTTTAATTTTTTCAAATTCTGTGGCAAATCTTGACTTGTCATCTTTCTTTATCACAATGGGAATATAGTCAGGCTTATTTATCTTATCTTTTTTAGCAAAACCCATTCTACTCTCTATATTTAAGTAATTATCTCCAAAATATTTCTTGGCTATAAACTGCACATTTTCGGGAGATATTTTACTTATTAATTTTGGATATTCTAACATAGAGTCCCAAGATTGGTTGTGAATGAATGAATTAACCAAATGAAGCGCACGATTTTTCTGGTCTTCCATTTGCTTGTAATAATCAAATATCAAGCTATTTTTTGCAGCATTTAGTTTAGATTCATCTACTCTATAATTTCTTATGCTATCCAAAGACAACTGTATTAATTTATTGGCATTCTCAAGAGATTGCCCTAATATTTTTGGTACATAAACAATTATCATACTTCCAAAATCACCTAGTGGAGCTATAGAATTGTTCGCAAATAGTACTTGATTGTCATTCCTCAAATTATCTAAAAATCCACTTTGGGTACTATTGTTTAACAATTTAGATATTACTTCAATTGTCAAGTTATCTTCATTAGCGATTGGTACAGTTCTGTATCCTAATATCCCGATTTTGACTGGAGATGATCTTAATTTTACCCTTTCTTGCCCTTTAAACTCTTCTTCAGTATATTTTGGGAATGTTGGTACTGTTCCAGTTGGCCACTTCTCATAATATTCAGTAATATATTTTTTAGCTTCGTTTACATCGAAATTACCTGTAAGTAGAATAGCCATATTGTTTGCCACAAAATAAGTATCGTAATATTCCTGCATTTTCCGCAATGAAGGATTCTTTAAATGCTCAGTTGTACCTATTGTTGGTTGCGTACCATAAGGGTGATTTTTGTACAAATTAGCATTAAATTTTGTGATAATGTTAAATATAAAATTGTCTGAAAGTCTATTTTTTTCTTCATATACCACCTCTAATTCACTTTGAAAAAGCCTAAAAACGGGTTTATTAAATCTTTCGCTATATAATAATAACCACTTATTTAATTGAAATGCAGGGAATGAATTCAGATAAACTACCATTTCGTCTGATGTAAACGCGTTTACACCATTACTCCCTATTGACTGAAGCATTCTGTCTAACTCATTTGGAATGGCATATTTAGCTGCTCTATTAGAGGCTGCGTTTATTCTAGTCTGTATCTCTTTTCTCTTCTTGGCATCTTTAGTTAATCCCAACGAATCGTAAAACAATACAATACTATCTAGTATTGGTTTTTCTAGGTCATAATTAGTAGAACCAACTGTCTCAGTTCCCTTAAAGCACATATGCTCTAAATAATGAGCCATACCAGTTGCATTTTTAGGGTCATACTTACTACCTGCTTTTACTATTACAGCGCCAAACACTGTTGTAGCTTTAGGGTCAGGATTTAACATAACAGTTAGCCCATTTTTAAGTTGATATTTTATCAACTCAGTTCCTTGTTGCCCCTTACCTAGGGTAGCAAATAGGATACTAATACCTAAGTAAATGTATTTCATAAAGTTAAATTATTTTTTTTCTCGAAGATATACCATCATAGAAACAGGTTCTACATCTTGACTCGTAAATGTCAGACTCGCCAACTAAAACGGTGCTTTCTGATATTCCGGACTTTCTGTAGGTATAGTGAGCATCATCACTACACACCATACATATAGAATTCAGCTTTGCAACTTTATCTGCTATAGCTAGCAGTTGCGGCATACTGCCAAATGGTTTACCTAAATAGTCTTTATCTAAACCACTAAAGATAATACGCTTTTTCTGTTTTGCCAGTTGTTCCACTACGTCAACTATTTCTTCGTCAAAAAACTGAATTTCATCTATGGCTATTAAGTTAGCCGAGCTACTATGTTGTATTATCGATTTAGCACCCTTAAGTGGCATAGCCGGAAAGAAATTCATATCGTGACTAGTAATTTGCATTTGCCCATATCTATCATCAATTATGGGTTTAAATATGGCCATTGGTATTCCCGCAAATCGAGCCCGCCTCAATCTTCTCAACAATTCTTCTGTCTTTCCAGAAAACATAGGTCCACAAATGGCTTCTATAGAATTTATCTGCACAATATTTGATTAATTTTAATGATGAGAAGTTGGTAAAGTTTCCAACTTTATACATTTGTAATAATACGATAGCAACAATGAGTATAAAGAAAATAAATTCTAAAATTGAAGAGTTGACAATTTTAGCCAAATCTATAGAGCTAGCAAGTGGACAAAATAAAACCATTTCTTTGGTTGCACTAGAGCAGATATCAGTAGAAATTTTCTCATTAATTAAAGTATTACAAACTGAATTAAGTATTAATAATTCAGATGAACCTATTAGTCATACTAATAAAGTTGAAATAGAGGAAAACTTTGAAGTAAAAAGAAACAAAAACTCTAAAGAAGATCGCTTAAAGAAGTTGGCTGGAATTACTGACTTAATAAGCAAAGCGCCAAAAGTTAATAATGAAATATCTACAGAGCCAGCTAAACCTGAACTAATTGTAAATCAAAAAGTGGCTGAACCAGAGGTATTAATAGATTTGATACCAGAAGAATTATCTCCTAACCCTACAGTAGAGCAACCCTATTATTCACCCAGCAAAACAGAACCACTACCTTCGTTTGAAATGCCTGAAACTCATTCACGAAATGAGCCTGAGGTGGCAAATAGCATTCACGAAAAATTTGCTAAAAAAACTGAAGAGGCTTCTAATCCATTTACTAAAACCAGCCAAAACCAAGTAAATGACTTGAATCGGAAATTATCGGAATCTTCAATTAAAGAAATGAAAACAGCCATAAACATCAATCAAAAATTAAGATTTATAAAAGAATTGTTTAAAGGAGACAATAAGGCATTTAGTAACGCAGTTACATTTATAGATAATAGTAAAATTCAAGCTGAAGCGAATTTTTTTGCAGAAAAGTTAAGCGAAAAGTATGAATGGAATAACCATAAAGAGTCAGCTCAAGAGTTTCTTCACCTCATCAAGCGTAGATTTAACAATCAATAGCTAGCATTATCTGCATCCATTTTTAACATCAAAAACAGCATAATTGTAAACATTAGGTAACTACTACCCCCATAACTAAGAAAGGGCAAGGGTATGCCTATAACAGGAAATAGACCTAGGGTCATACCTATATTGATGGTAAAATGAAAAAACAATATTGCAACTATACCATAACCATAGCATTTGTTGTAAAAGAATTTCTGTCGTTCAGCCAGTACCAATATTCTAAATATCAGCGTCAGGTACAGTATTACAACTATGAAGCTACCCAACAGGCCAGTTTCTTCACCTATGGTGCAGAATATAAAGTCAGTACTTTGCTCAGGTACAAATTTAAACTTAGTTTGAGTGCCATTTAGAAAGCCTTTACCAGTTAATCCACCACTTCCTATGGCTATCAACGATTGATGCACATTATAACCCACTCCTTTAGGGTCAACTTTTTTACCTATTAATACTTCTATACGCTCCCTTTGATAGTCTTTTAAAATATCGTTTATGGCGTAGTCCACACTAAAAATTACTCCTGCAGAAAAAACAATAAATAAAGCTAAAATCGGAAGTATTTTGCTGAAAAATCGAGCGTAAAATACATAGGCTAATGCAACAATAATTCCTATTGCTATAAGAACAGAAATCTTATCGAAAACCAAAACCATAATGGCCAAGACACCAAGCCAAGCTGGAATAACTAAAAACCATCCACTTAGTCCCATTCTATATAAAACGAAGAAAAAAGAAAGGAATACCAATGCAGAGCCAGTGTCATTTTGAAGCAAAACCAACAGTAAAGGAAAGGCAATAAGACCAATGGCTTTGAACATATCCTTTTTATTGCCAATATTGACCTCGTGACCACTTAGAAATCGAGATAATGCCAGAGCAGTACCCAATTTAGCAACCTCTGCTGTTTGCAACATCATTGGTCCAAAGTCTATCCAACCTTTAGCTCCAGATACTGTTTTCCCAATGGCTAGGGTAATAATTAGTAAAAATATACTAAGTGCATATAGTAGATAGGAAATGGTATGAATAAGTCTACTATCTGTCAACATAACAAATATGGCCAAGATACTACCTATCCCAAAGTTCATTATTTGCTTACCGTGACTAGTACTTAGGTTAAACCAAGACTCCTGACCGGCACCAAACTCACTACTGTAAATGCTAAAGAATCCAATAGTAGTTAATGCCAACCAAATAAGCACACTAAGACTGTCTATTTGTGTTAGTACCCCTTTACGCTCATCAACTAATAGTCTAGTTGCCATACTATTACGTTTTATATTTTGTAATTAAGTAACGTTTCTTAGGCTCTATGGCTTGATAATCTATTTTTGCCTCTTGCACTGGAGATTTGTTATTTTTGGATTTCTCTTTATGCAAATCCTTCTTGTCATTCTCATCAAAATCTGGTGACAAAAGTCCCTTACGCTTTAAAACATTTATCGAATCCTTAGCCCGTTGTGCTTTACGTTTTGACGCGGCTTTCTTAATGTATTGATTGCTTAAAATCCATTGTTCCCATTGGGGTCTTATCACTTTTCCTGTCAGGTATTTCTCTACCAATAGACTACCCATCGGTGCTGCCCAAGTACCGCCAAAGCCTGCATTTTCTATTACAATAGCAAAGGCAATTTTCGGAGTATCTACTGGTGCAAAAGCAATAAATATGGAGTGGTCATCTCCGTGAGGATTTTCTGCTGTTCCAGTCTTACCCGCAAAATGAATGCCTGGAATTTTTGCAAAATATGCCGTTCCGTGCTCTACAACGTCTTGCATAGCGTAGGCTGTAAAGTCAAAATATTCAGTAGGAATGCCCGTACTTATTTTTTTAATAGGCAGTTTATTTACAGAATCTTTTATACCCACGCCATTAACAATATGTGGCTCTATATAATAGCCTCTATTCGCTATCGTAGCCGCTTCTATAGCCAATTGTAGAGGAGTTATACTAATCTCTGCCTGACCAATACCTAAAGAAATAATGGTGCTTGAGTGCCACCTATTTTCCCCATAGTATTTATTATATAATTTGCTAGAGGGCAATATTCCCTTACGTTCATTTGGTATATCTATTCCAGTTTTAACACCCAATCCAAAAAGTTTCAACCCATCTCCCCAATGGTCTAGGCCTTTAGCTGAATTTTTATAAATACCTTGATCTACCATAAGTTTAAATACGTTACAGTAGTAAGTATTGCAAGACATTTTAAGTCCGTTATGTAAATTGAAGGAACCAGGGCTGTGGCAGCCAACTGTATGTGATGCTGATATTCTATAACCTCCTGGGCAGTTAAAGACTGTTTCTTTAGTAATTATGCCATCATTTAATCCCAGAATTGCCTCAACAGGTTTCAAAGTAGAGCCAGGAGGGTACATTGCACTTATAGCTCTATTAAACAGGGGCTTATCAGGGTCTAATAGCAATCTTCTGTAGTTTTTTGCTCTATTCCTGCCTTGCAGTACATTTAGGTCGTAGTCAGGTGTACTAACTAATGCTATAATTTCTCCGGTTGAAGGTTCAATTGCCACTACACTACCTCGCTTGCCAGCCATTAGTTTCTCTGCATATTGCTGAAACTCTAAATCGATACCTGTATGTAAATCTTTGCCGGCTACACTGTTTACATCTTGCTCTCCATTTAAATACCTACCTTGTTCTCTATTTAGTACATCTACCAGTATTTTACGTTCTCCTTTTGTACCCCTTAATTCCTTTTCATAAGATTTTTCCAACCCGCTTTTGCCTGTGAAATCACCTAATTTATAGTAATCATTTGCAGCAATATCATCATCGTTTACTTCACCTAAATATCCTATAAGGTGGGAAGCCGAAGCAATTGGATAAGTTCTTGCCATTCTAGGCTGAATAAAAAATCCCCTAAAATCAAATAGTCGTTCTTGAAATTTTCCATATTGAGTTTGGGTTATTTGCCTCACAACTGCTGCTGGCAGAAATTTATTACCCCCAAGTAACTTTTGAAAATTCAGTTTGAATTCTACTTCATCTAATTCTAATGTTTTACAAAGAATACTTGTATCAAAGTTTTCGGTTTTGGCAGGTACTACCATCACATCATAAAAAGTTTCGTTACGCACCATAATCTTGCCCTTCCTGTCGTAGATTATTCCACGTGGAGGAAATATCACCTCTCGTCTAATGCTGTTGTTTTCTGCGAAAATCTTGTAGTTTGGGTCAATAATCTGAATATAAAACAAACGCAATAGAAACACCAAACCAATACCTAAGAAAATGATAAGTATAATTCTGCTTCTGCTGTGATATTGACTGTCGTTAATCATATAGCCTCTTTTCGTCTATAAAATGCTAAAATATCAAAAACATAAACTAAAACTGTGGAGCTAAGTGTACCAAATATTAACCTTGTAGCAAAGTCTTGTACATCTGTAATGCCGAAGTCTGTAAGCAAAATCACACTAAGATTATATATGAAACTACATACTAATGCAATTACTAAAAATCTACCAAAACCAAAGGTCTTAGATGAAATCCCTAATGAGATTTCATCTTCATTATCAAAAAGAAATGGTAAAGAGAGGTCTTTTAGAAATGCTAATAAAACACTGGAAAAACTATGAATACCAGGTGTATTATTAAAAATATCATATATCAATCCTGCTAAAAATGCTATTAATAAAAGAGCCCAAGTTGGTAAAGTAGGAATGATAATAATAAATACAAAAAGTATAAATGGACGTTCAAACTCACCAATAAAGAGATTGTCAAGTATAATTCTCTGAATTAGTAAAAGAAGAAAGAAATATAATATGGTTTTAAACGCTGACATATTATTTATTAGATTCTAATGTTTTGGTTTCTAAGGCTTTCTTCTCATCTAATAATATATTATTTATAACATATACTTTCTGTACATTTCTAATTGATGCAGCTAATCGTACTTTTACGTTGTAGGTAGCCTCACTTCCATTCGTCTGAAATGATATGATGGTTCCTATAGGAATGCCTTTTGGGAAGGCATCACTATTTTGACTAACTATTACGTGCCAACCCTTTTTTAGTATTATGTGTACGGGTATATCCTTCAGTGTCACTACATCTGGAGAGCCTCCCTCCCAAACTACTGATCCCAATTCATCATTTTCTAATATTTGGGCACTTACTTGAAAATCTTTGTGGAGCACACTTAGTACAGTAGCATAATTGCCAGAACTAAACCTGGTTATCCCAATTATACCATTTGAGCTTACGACACCCATATGGGAGTTTACACCTTTATTTGTCCCTGCATCTATTGTAATGTAGTTGTTTTTGACATTGGTGCTGTTATTTATAACTTGGGCAGGCTGATAGGTAAACTTTTGCTTAAAAGTTGTATCAATTATCTGCACTTGGCGCATTGTATCTGCCCATTTAGCATTTGGTTGATTCTGCCTAAGTCTAGCATTTTCAGCCAGTAGACTTTCGTTAGTTGACTTTAGGTGAAAATAATACTTTATGTCACTTACTTTAGAGTCAAAGCGTGAAGTAATATCATTTAAAAAGCTAAATACAGTCTTTCTTTTTGCATCGTGATAACTGACTACCAAGCTCAAAGCCGTAATCTCAAGTAAAACGAAGATAAATATCCTGTTGTACCTAGCCAGGAAGTACAGGATGTTTCCCATATATTAACTTAATATGGTTTTATACTTATTTAAATTTTTTAAGACAATTCCTGTGCCTCTAACTACTGCTTTTAATGGATCTTCGGCAATATAAACGGGCAACTTAGTCTTTTGAGAAATTCTCTTATCAAGTCCACGTAATAATGCCCCACCACCTGTCAAATACAATCCAGTACTAAATATATCTGCTGATAATTCTGGAGGGGTTAATTCTAACGCTTTAAGTATGGCTTCTTCTATTTTGGTTATAGATTTATCAAGTGCACCTGCTATTTCTTGGTAAGAAACAGATATTTGCCTAGGTATGCCAGTCATCATATCTCTTCCATTTACCTTATAATCTTGTGGCGGCACATCTAATTCTTGCAGTGCACTACCAACCTCTATTTTAATCTGCTCAGCACTACGTTCCCCGATTAAGATGTTATGCTCTCTACGCATATACTCCATTATATCGTTAGTGAATTCGTCACCTGCTATTCTTATGCTTTGGTCGCAAACAATGCCAGCTAGGGCTATTACAGCAATTTCTGTAGTACCACCACCTATGTCAATGACCATATTACCCATTGGTTCCTCTACATCTATTCCTATACCTATAGCGGCTGCCATTGGCTCGCTTATTAAGTAAGTTTCTTTACTACCACTTCTATCTGCACTTTCTTTTACGGCTCTTTTTTCCACTTCAGTTATTCCTGATGGTATGCAAATAACCATACGTAGGTGTGGACTAAACATTTTTTTACCCTTGTTAATCATACCTATCATGCCACGAAGCATTTGCTCAGCAGCAGTAAAGTCTGCAATAACTCCGTCACGTAGTGGACGAATGGTTTTCATATCCTCGTGCGTTTTTCCGTGCATTTGCTGTGCTTTGCTGCCCACAGCCTTCACTTGACCAGTACGCCTGTCTATTGCTATGATAGATGGCTCGTTAACAACTACTTGGTCTTTATGTATAATTAGGGTATTTGCAGTCCCTAAGTCAATAGCTAAATCTTGTGTAAAAAAATTAAATAATCCCATTTTTCAGTTTCAATGTAAAAAGTGTCTAACCCCTGTAACAACCATACTCATACCGTTCTCATCGCAATAACTGATACTGTCTTGATCTTTTATAGAACCCCCTGGGTGAATGACAGCATTTATACCATTTTGGTCTGCAACTGTGACACAATCAGCAAACGGGAAAAACGCGTCACTCGCCATAACAGCAGCTTTTGTATCAAAGTTAAACTTTTTGGCTTTGCCTATTGCTTGATTTAATGCATCTATCCTACTGGTTTGCCCGCAACCCATACCTATCATTTGTAGTCCTTTGACTAATACTATTGCGTTGCTCTTTATGTGTTTACATATTATGTTAGCAAATAGTAAGTCTGCAATTTGTTCTTGGCTTGGTTTTAATTTGGTTACGAATTTTAGCGCAGCTTCAGTTTCTATATTCAGATCCGATTCTTGTACTATTTTGCCGTTAAATAAAGTCTTTTCATTTAAGATTGATTTGCTCCGAGGCTTCATTTTTAATACAATCCTATTTTTTTTTCTAGACAAAATCTCTAAGGCATCAACATCTATAACTTCAGCTAATACTACCTCACAAAATATTTTGTTTATTTCTGAAGCAATATCCTTTGTTATTGTACCATTAGTTGCAATAATACCTCCAAAAGCAGATGTCGGATCGGCTGATAATGCTTTATGCCAAGCTTTCTCTAAATCATCGTCTATGGCAGCACCGCAAGCATTAGTATGTTTAATGATAGCAAAGCCTAGTATTGGAAAATCGCATACCAATCGCCAAGCAGCATCAACATCTACTAAATTATTATAGCTTAACTCTTTGCCGTGTAGCTTTTCAAAAACTTGATTAAGGTCACCTTCATACCAAGCCTTTTGGTGTGGATTCTCCCCATATCGTAATATACTAATATCTTGATCATTTTCATAGTCTTCTATGAAATATTGAGATATCTCAGCATCGTAATTTGAAGTAATCAGAAAAGCTTCAGTAGCTAATTTCTTTCTGTAATTCTCTTTTGTTTCAGCATTATTTTCTGTCAATACTTGTAACAGTTCCGAATACTGTGATTGATTAGAAATGATGCAGACATCTTGGTAGTTTTTTGCACCAGCTCTAATCAGTGAAATTCCACCTATATCAATTTTCTCAATAATATTATCGTGTGATGCACCAGACTTTACAGTTTCTCTAAATGGATATAAATCAACAATAACCAAATCAATGTTTGGGATTTGATATTGATTCATTTCCAATAAGTCGGCATCGTTTTCACTTCTATTCAATATGCCACCAAATATTTTTGGATGTAAAGTTTTAACCCTACCCCCTAATATGCTTGGGAAATCTGTTACATTCTCTACAGCAATGGCTTGAAAACCAAGTGAATTTATGAAATCTAATGTACCACCTGTGGAATAGATGGTTACACTATTATCAATTAACAATTTAATTATATCGTCTAATCCATCTTTATGATAAACCGATATTAGAGCAGATTTTATCTGCTTTGGAATTTCTGTCACTGATTAATATTATACTAAATGCAAAAATAATTATAATAAGGTTTAATTGTTAGAACATTTACACATAATTAAGTATATAGTTTTCTATGACTTTAGGGTAGTATTCGTATTCGAGTTTATGTACTGCTTCTGCTATTTCTTCAGCCGAATTTAACTGATGGATATCTACTGATTTTTGTAACAGAATCTTACCTTCATCATAGTTTTCATTTACCAAGTGGATGCTAATTCCTGTAGTATTATCATTAGAATTATAAACTGCCTTGTGTACATTCATACCATACATACCCTTGCCACCATAGTTTGGCAAAAGTGCAGGGTGTACATTCAACATTCTATTCTCAAATTGTAGAATTAGAAACTTTGGAATTAGCCTCATATATCCTGCTAGAATTATAAAATCTATTCCAATTAATTTATTGCTAAAACATTCCCTTGATACTCGACAATCTTTGTTTAAATATTGTGATAAAATTTGTAATCTATTTGCTCGTTCTAATACGCCAGCATTAGGATTGTCTGTAAGGACTAATTCTATTGCTATTCTGTCGTTATTCTGAAAATATTTAATAATATTCTCTGCATTTGTCCCGCTACCAGAGGCTAATATGCACAATCTAAACACCTTATTGCTTTCCATTTTAAATTTCTAATCAGTTCAATAATAATTTAATTCCCATTAGAAGCCAATTTAATTTTGCAATATGTGTGGAATAGCTCTAATAATATGTAATGATGCGGAAAAGTTAAAGGAATATGCCCTGCAAATAGCTAATAGATTACGCCATAGAGGTCCAAACAACTATGCCATAATAGTAAATAAGAATAGCGCCATTGTTCATACTCAGTTAACAATTAGAGATGCTAGTAAGACTACCCAACCACTAATATCAGTAGAGGGTGCCTTAAGTTATAATGGAGAACTGTATAATACAGCAGACTACAATCACATATTGCAGGCAAATAATAGCATTAACGATGTACATATCGTACAATCTTACATCAGCGAATTATTACAAAAAGGCTCTAAATACAGTCAAATAGAACTTGAGGGAATGTTTGCTATAATTTATGCCACAGCTAACAAAGTTTTTGCAATTCGAGATCAGTTTGGACAAAAGCCTTTGTATCAATACCAGTCTGAAGATAAAGCGATAAGTATATTATGCTCAGAAGTTCTGCCTATTGCTAGTTGTCGGTTAAACCTGAGTATTAATAGAAATCAACTGGCACATTTGCTACACCATCATTACGTTTCCCCCCAAGATTCCATATTTAATAATATTCATCCATTGCCCATTAATCGACAAACAGATTTATCGCAGAAAGGTCACTACCCTATTATTTTAAAGAAATATGAACATACCAAACTAAAAGATGCGTTAACTGAGGCAATAGTAGATATTTACCCTAGCAATCAAATCCCTGCCCTAGCACTAAGCGGAGGAATAGATAGCAGTTTGATAGCAGTGATGCTGAAAGATTTGAAACTTGAATACAATGCCTACTCTATACAAAGTGAAAATCTGAACCTGAATGGATTGGACACAACCATTATAAATTATCCTAATGATAATGGAGAATGGATTATGCAAGCCATAGCTGCTATGGATGAACCTATGATAGATACTGCTTGGCTAAATACTTGGCTACTAGCCAAACACATAGCTAAAAATAATAGAATAGTACTAACTGGTGACGGCGCCGATGAAATATTTGCTGGGTATGAAGTCTATAAAAACTACCTAAATACAGACGTAGGTCATTATTTAAAGTTTCGATTTAGAACTCAATTGCCAGACTATACGAAGCGAAGAAAGTCTAAAAAACAAGGTAGTGTAAATATTGAAAAACACTTGCAATACAACACATTATTTAGTCACAGTGACTTGAACGTTTTGGGGTTGCCAATTGACTTTAATGCTAACCTTGATTTGCGTAAATATTACAACAGTTTAAAATCTGTACTGAAACTTGAGCAAAACTATAGTTTACCAGGTAATATGTTGGCAAAAGTAGATAGAGCCTATATGCAACACAGTCTCGAGGTAAGACTACCCTACCTACACGGTGCAGTAGTACAATATTCCAATTCATTATCTATCAACGATTTAATTAACAACGAGAAAACCAAAAAACCATTAAGAAAACTACTTATAGATTTGGGTTACGAATCAATTACCAAAGTTCCTAAAGTAGGGTTTGGATTATCACCGAATATCTTTATAAAAAAACCGACAATTGACAATTATTTTCAAGCATTATACCATAACAGAGAGCATATTGTATTCAAATTTATTAATTTCAATAGCTTTATTTCAAATTTCCCTTATATGAAACTAGACGAACGACCATACCATTATTGGGGGATTTTCTGTTTAGCTTATTGGTTAGACACCCACCAAGATTATATACAACTATGAACCAATTAATTACTGTTGCTATTCCCGTTACAAGGGTTTTAGAAATAGCTGAGCAAGCGATAAATAGTATTGTCCAACAGAGCTATAGAAATATTAGTATCATACTGCAAGTTGAAAAAGGGTATGCAGATTTAGATTTGGTATCTAAATACTTAAACGATAACAGAGTTACAATCGTGCAGTTTCCTGAAAACACTAATTTGGCTACCAAATGCAATGAAGCAATAAAGCATTGTAATACAAAATACTTCGCACGTATGGATGATGATGACATTTCACTACCCTATAGATTACAGAAACAACTCAGCCTGATGGAGAGAAATCCTGATGTTGACATTTGTGGGTGTTCTGTATGTTTTTTTGGTGAAGATTCTAAGATTTATGTACCAGCAGTTTTTCATCAAGATATAGTAATTAGATTGCTAAATGGAAGTTCGATTCCCCACTCAAGCTGGCTAATGAGAACAGGAAAAATTCAAGAACTTGAATTAGTATATAATCAAGAATTAGAATTTGCTCAGGATTATGATTTCTTAGTGAGATGTAAAAACATCCTAAAGTATCAGAATATAAGTGAAATACTGGTGAAGCTACGCACCCATATTAATCAGTCGAGCAAAAACATAAAGCAAAGTGAAATTTCAGATATTGTTAGAACGAATTTGCTAAAAGAATTACGCATTCCAGAATCTGAAATAATAGTTTGGAACAGTTTTATTAATTCAAAAGAATTAGATCAAGAAAGCATAACAATTGCAAATAATATAATTACATCAAATAAAACATATAAGACATTTAACCAAAGCAAACTAAAATTATATATAAGTTACCTGTTAGGTACTAAAATCTCTACTTATTTCCAGTTCAAATTGCTCATTGATAGTAAAATAGATAATTTTTTAAATTAGTAGTACTTTTCTAATTAACTACTATTTAACTTTGTTATGCTTTAGGGGTGCCAAATATGTGGCTGAGATGATACCCTTGTGACCTGATGCTGGTAATGCAGACGAAGGGAAAAGTAAAAAAATACCATCTGTATTTTTTGCGTACCCAAAATACTAAAGCTCTATCTACTAATGGAGGTGTATTGTAACGATAATCAACTTATTTTACCAGAAAATAGCAATTTAATTGATGCTTTAAATCAATTATGTATATTGCAAAGAAAAGGTTTAGCAATTGCTGTTGACAACGTTATGGTTCCATTACAAGACTGGGAGAGTTTTATACTTTCAGAACACAGTAAAATTTTAATAATATCAGCTGCTCAAGGCGGGTAATTCGTATATAATGATTCAACAAATACCGACAGAAGAAAGTATAACTAGAGACCCAATAACTGGATCTAGAAAAATGTATGTACAAGGCAGTAGTCCAGACATACAGGTACCTATGCGTGAGATACTTATTAATCACGATAATTTACCTGAAGGTTGTGAGTTTACTGGCTTTCCAGTATATGATGCAAGTGGACCCTACACAGACCCTAATATAGAAATAAATGTTAGAGAGGGCATTCCAAGATTAAGGAGTAAGTGGATAGAAGATCGAAATGACACAGAACTATTGAGTGGATACAATTCTGAATTTACAAATTCTGTAAAAGATAAAGGATTTACATTTAACAATATACCCTTACCAAGAAGAGCATTGTCTGGTAAAAATGTCAGCCAAATGTACTATGCCAGACAAGGAATTATTACACCAGAAATGGAATACATTGCGATTAGGGAAAATCAAGGCTTGGCACAAACTAGATTAAGTTTTTCTGATTCTTTGCATCAACATATCGGGCATTCATTTGGCGCAAATCTTTCTAAAGGAGAAATAACTCCTGAATTCGTGCGCAGTGAGGTTGCTTTAGGTAGAGCCATAATTCCAGCCAACATTAACCATCCTGAAGCAGAGCCAATGATTATTGGTAGAAACTTCTTAGTGAAAATAAACGCAAACATTGGTAATTCTGCCATAGGTAGCACTATAGAGGAAGAAGTAGAGAAAGCTGTATGGTCTTGCCGTTGGGGTGCAGATACCATTATGGATTTAAGTACTGGTAAAAACATTCACGAAACTAGAGAGTGGATTATTAGAAATAGTCCAGTTCCAATTGGTACAGTACCAATTTATCAGGCACTGGAAAAAGTAGATGGTAAAGCTGAAGAACTGACTTGGGAAATATTTAAAGATACGCTTATTGAGCAAGCAGAACAAGGAGTTGATTACTTCACTATTCACGCTGGAGTATTGTTAAGATATGTGCCCCTTACTGCAAAGAGAGTAACTGGAATAGTAAGTAGAGGCGGTAGCATAATGGCAAAATGGTGCCTTGCGCATCATCGAGAAAGCTTTCTATATACTCACTTTGAAGATATATGTGATATAATGAAGGCTTACGATGTAAGCTTTTCACTAGGTGATGGTTTAAGACCAGGTTGTATAGCCGATGCAAATGATGCAGCTCAATTTGGCGAATTAGAAACCTTAGGTGAATTGACTAAAATAGCTTGGAAACACGATATTCAAACTATGATAGAAGGGCCTGGTCACGTACCTATGCACTTAATCAAGGAGAATATGGAAAAACAACTTGAAGTATGTGGTGAAGCCCCTTTTTATACTTTAGGGCCACTTACTACAGATATTGCTCCTGGTTATGACCACATTACTAGTGCTATTGGTGCCGCTATGATTGGTTGGTTTGGTACTGCAATGTTATGTTATGTTACACCAAAAGAACACCTTGGCCTACCAAATAAAAAAGATGTAAAAGACGGAGTTATTACCTATAAACTAGCCGCTCACGCTGCAGATTTAGCAAAAGGACACCCAGGTGCGCAATATAGAGATAACGTGTTAAGTAAAGCCAGATTCGATTTCAGATGGCAAGACCAATTTAATTTGTCATTAGATCCAGATACAGCTAGAAGTTTTCACGATGAAACCTTACCGTCTGATAATGCAAAGGTTGCACACTTTTGCAGTATGTGTGGTCCTAAGTTCTGCAGTATGAAAATTACACAAGAAGTAAGGGACTATGCTAAAGCATTAGAATTAAAAGAAGAAGAAGCCATAGAAAACGGAATGAAAACTAAATCACAAGAATTCTTAGACAGGGGGGGTAATGTCTATGTAACTGAAAATGACTAATGAAAGTTGTAGTTGTAACTGAAAAAAATGACCCGCAAAATGAATTTAGTGTAATCAATCAGCTATTTAAAGATGGATTGAAAGTATTGCACGTAAGAAAACCAGATAAAACTGAAAAGGAAATGTATGATTGGTTAAGCCAAATACATAAGAGCTTTCGGAAAAGGCTTGTTTTGCATCAACATCACAACTTAGTTACAAGGTTTAAGTGCAAAGGGTATCACTTTACTGAGAATGACCGAGCTAGAAAAAGCGGCTTTTTACTTTACCTTAAACTTTTGAAATTTTTCGGAGCAAAATTCAGTTTGAGTACCTCCTTCCACGAATTGGCATCACTTAAATCGAGCAATAAATTCTACACTTACGTATTTTTTAGTCCGGTATTTAAAAGTATATCTAAAGAGAACTCTGTAAACAAAGTAAGCCTTAGAAAACTATATGATGTACTGAAAAGTAGCAAAGTAAAGGCATTCGCCTTAGGCGGAATAGAGTTAGATAAAATTGAACCATCAAGTGAAGCAGGGTTTAAAGGGGTGGCTCTACTTGGTGCAATATGGTTAACTGAAGATCCTATTAAAGCATTTAAAGAAATTAAGAAAAAATGCAAAGATTTAGGAAACAGCGACTTTTAACTATTGCTGGGCACGACCCAAGTGGAGGCGCAGGTATTACTGCAGACCTTAGACTCTGGCATTTGTTGAACGTGGTGGGTGAAAGTATTTTGTCTTGTTACACTATTCAGAATGAAGAAGAATGTGTTAAGATTATACCTGTCAGCGAAGAAGATATTATTCAGCAATATGATTGCCTGACAAAAGAAATTCACTACCCCTTCATTAAGATTGGAATGTTTAAAGACTTAAGTACTCTTGATTCAGTATTGGAATATATTCGATCAAAAGATGAATTAATAACCATAGTTTGGGATCCTATTATAGTGACATCATCAGGACTAAATACTTTCGATGATCTATCGTACTTGCCTAATGTTTTGGCAAAGGTTGACTATATAACTCCTAATATAAGCGAATGGGAAATAATAAGGTCTTATATATCAGCTGAATTTAAATTAGTGTGTATTGTTAAAGGATATAATGCATTTGACAACATTTATGAAGATAATGATATCACATTTTGCGATGCGGCTATAGATTCAAACTTATCGGAAATTGAGTTTAGCAAATTTGTAGGTCCTTGCGGTGACAGGCACGGTTCCGGTTGTATTTACTCATCATCATTTACTTATAGACTAACAAAGACCGATGAAATGTATAAATATTTGAATTTTGCTCAAAAGATTACCAGACAATACAAGCGATACGGTTGGGAAGGAATAAATGAAGAAAAAGAGGAGGATTGTAATTGAAACTTCCAAAATTCTACTACATCATTTCTGAGTCTAGTTTTGAAGCAGTCAAAAAATTAGCTAATATTATTGAATATCAAGCAAATGAATTCTTAATTCAATTGCGAATGAAGGGTGTCGATTTAAATGAATTTTCAGACTCTTATCTTTATTTAAAAGATAAATTAGATGATGCTCAACTAATTATAGTTAATGATCATTTAGAAATTGCCCTATCACTAAATGCAGACGGGATTCATTTGGGACAGCTTGATTATGAAGCATTAAGCAAAACACAAAGGCAACAATTAGCTGAAGCTAATATGATAAAGGGAATTACAATTAATAGTATGGCGAATGCCAAGCAAACAGATTTAAGCCTATTTGAGTATGCCGGCATTGGTCCCTATAAATATACGCAAACCAAAAAAAATTTAGTTGATACCTTAAGCCCAGTTCAACTGGAAGAACTAATCGCCTACTGCAATAAACAATTAGATGTCTATGTAATAGGTGGTATCAATTTAACTGATGTTAGGCAGATAAAAGAAAAATTTAATGTTGGTGTTGCTGTAAGTGGTGACATTAGCCAATCTGCTGATGTTAGCTTTAGAATAAAAGAATATTTAGACCTATTAAACCAAATTACAAAATAAAAATGCACCCATTAATAATAGCCGACCATACATTTCATAATAGACTCATTTTAGGCTCTGGCAAATATGCCTCAGCAGAATTGATGATTGCATCTGTGCTAGCAAGTGGTAGCGAAATGGTAACTATAGCCTTAAAGCGAATAGTAACACAACAAGATGCTATAACTAGCGACCATTTGATAGCTCCCCTAGTTAGGGCAGGTGTAAAGCTATTGCCCAACACATCTGGAGCAAGAACTGCAAAAGAAGCCGTACTGGCTGCAGAGTTGGCAAGGCAGGCCTTACAAACCAATTGGATAAAGCTGGAAATACACCCAGACCAAAACTATTTATTACCTGACCCAATTGAAACACTAATAGCTGCTGAAGAATTAGTTAAAAAAGGTTTTGTGGTGTTGCCATATGTACACGCAGACCCGCCACTTTGTAAACGCTTGGAGAATTGTGGCTGTGCTGTAGTTATGCCCTTAGCTTCACCTATTGGTAGCAATAAGGGTATGCAAATGCGTGATATGATTGCCATCATAATTGAGCAATCTAATATCCCTGTTATTATAGATGCAGGTATCGGTAAACCAAGCCACGCTACAGAAGCAATGGAAATAGGAGCAAGTGCAGTTTTAGTAAATACTGCTGTTGCAACAGCAAATGATCCAATAGAAATGGGAAAAGCATTTGATATGGCAGTCAAAGCTGGTTTTATTGCTAACTCCGCTGGTCCAGCCATTAGTTATTCTAATGCACAAGCATCTAGCCCACTTACAGAATTCTTAATGTAATGATCAATTTAAACGATATAATATCAAAGAATAGTTGGGCATATTGGGAAGACTATGTACATAATGTTTCCCGACACGATGTAGAAACAAGTTTAAATATAACTGGCAAACATTCCATTCAAGACTTTGCTAACTTGATAAGTGCTAGCGGAGAACAATTTATAAATAATTTAGCTGCTGCGGCCAACCAAAAAACTATACAGCGATTTGGCAGGACAGTACAACTGTATGCTCCAATGTATTTAAGTAATGAATGCCAAAATATTTGCACCTATTGTGGTTTTAGTTTTGACCATAAAATTCAAAGAAAAACACTAACTGATTCAGAAATAATACAAGAAGCAGAATTCCTAAAATTGCAAGGCTTTGACCACATACTATTAGTAACTGGTGAGGCAAACAAAACTGTAGGTACAAACTATATAGCCAACGCAGTAAAGCTTTTGCAGCCTTATTTTAGTCAAATAGCCATTGAAATTCAACCCTTAGATACTGATGAATATAAATTATTGGTTGCATCTGGTGTTCACACTGTATTAGTATATCAAGAAACCTACAATAGAAACACATACAAAGAATATCACACAAAGGGTAAAAAAAGCAACTATCAATATAGATTAGAAACTGCTGATAGACTTGGTGAAGCAGGAATTCATAAAATTGGGTTGGGAGCATTATTAGGCTTAGACGATTGGCGGGTAGATAGTATTCATTGCGCACTTCACTTTTTATATCTAAGGCAAAAGTTTCCTTGTGTAAAATTTAGCATCAGCTTCCCTAGGTTACGACCTGCTGTCGGAGTGAAACACGATGAAAATAAATTTATGACTGATGTACAATTAGCGCAACTTATTGCGACTTACAGACTTTTAGACATAAATTTAGAATTAAGTATATCTACGAGAGAGGCCAAAAAATTTAGAGACAATATTTTTAAACTCGGCATAACTAGTATGAGTGCAGGCAGCAAAACCAATCCTGGGGGTTACACATTGTTAGAGCAAGAGCTAGAACAATTTGAAATAGACGATGATAGATCAGTTCAGGAAATATATGATATGTTGACAATTGCAGGTTATGAACCCGTTTGGAAAGATTGGGATCAAATATTTCACATAAATTAGTCCTAATGCAAGCTTACTTTTCTAGACAAATTTTGCTGAATGAAATTGGTCATATTGGTCAAGATAAAATAGCAAATGCAAATGTGCTCATTATTGGGCTAGGTGGACTGGGTGCCCACATTGCACAGCTTCTAATAAGGGCAGGTTTGGTAAAATTAGCTTTAATAGACTACGATGTTGTTACTGCTACCAACCTAAATAGACAGTTATTATACTCTAAATCTGACCTTGGGAAATACAAAGTACAAGTTGCAAAAGAACACCTCGGTAATATATATGAAGATGAAAACCAAATTGAGGCATTAGTACAAAAGATAACTAAGTACAATGTAAGAGATATAATTGCACCATATGACTACATAGTTGACGCTACAGATAACTACGAAACTCGCTACCTGATTAATGATGCTTGCGTCAGTGAAAACAAACCTTGGATTAGTAGTTCAATTCAGGCTTGGAATGCTCAAATTGCCTTTTATAATTTACTAGAATCTAAAGGCAATACGCATACCTATAGATGTGTATTTCCAGAACAACCTGAATTGCAATTTCACGAAAATTGCGATACTGTTGGTGCGTTAGGTGCTAGTTGCAGTATAGTAAGTTCCATTGTAGCCAATGAATTACTACTTGAGATAACAAATAAAACCAACTTACGAGTCCAGTTTCTAAATCTTGATTTACTTAATCTTAGCATACATAAATTTCTGGTAAAGAGAGTTTTACCGCAAAATTTAGAAACCTACGTTATAGAAGTAGGCAATTTATGGTCGCTTAATCATAATGAAAGGGAATTAGGCATATCATCAGCTGAATTAAATGAGTATATACTTTTTGACCTAGATGATTTGGCTATAGATGTAACTTATTACTTGGAAGAGTTTACACCAATGGATAATGAGATTTATGTGTTTACTTGTGCTGGTGGTAAACGCAGTAGGATAATTGCAAAGCGAATCAAGACAAAATTTCCTGTTGCAACTATATTTTATCTGCAGGGGTAATATTTAGCTTTAACAGGGCGTCTTTAGCAGCTAATTGTTCTGCTATTTTCTTTTTATACCCTTCGCCTTTACCGACAATTTCCTCGTTTATTTTTACGGCAATGTGAAACTTTAGTCGCTTGTTTTGATTTGTAGTTTTCTCTAATACAAATTTGACAATAGAATTATTCTTCTGTGCCCACTCTATTAGTTGGCTTTTAGTATTAGGATCATCAGTTTCAAATGCTTTAGTATCAAGATATTTAGTTAGGATTTTCTTTCTAATGAATTTTTGAGTGAATTTATGACCTTTGTCTAAATACATTGCTCCAACTAGGGCTTCAAATGTATTTCCCAATACAGTTGGTGATTCATCTACATTTATTCTAAGATGTTGAACTGAATGCATTAATTGTATCAAATTCAAATCTTTACCTATCTTATTAAAGGTTTGTCTATTTACAATCCTAGCACGCATTTGACTCAAAAAACCTTCTGATTCAGTAGGATAATGTTCATACAAATACTCTGCAACAATCATACTCAGTATAGAGTCACCTAAATATTCAAGTCTTTCATTGCTATTATGCTGATTCTCTTGTGGAGAAAGTGACGACCTATGGGTCAGCGCCAATACATAATATTTTATGTTGGACGGTATATATCCGATTATTGCCTTCAAATCTTTAGCTAAGGTTCTATTAGCCTTACTTTCAAGAATTAGAGGTTTGATACTATTTATTAGCTAATAAATTTCTTAAAGACTAGAGATACATTATGACCCCCGAAACCAAAAGTGTTACTCATCGCTACGTTAACATCTCTATGGGCTGCAGTATTGAATGTTAAATTTAATTCAGAGCTAATAGCAGGATCATCTGTAAAGTGGTTGATGGTAGGTGGTATTATGCCGTGTTGCAAAGTGAATATACAAGCTAAAGCCTCTATAGCACCAGCTGCACCAAGTAAATGCCCCGTCATACTTTTGGTTGAACTGATGTTCAAATTGTTTGCATTTTCACCAAATACCTTTTGAATAGCAATTAACTCACTTACATCACCTAATGGTGTACTTGTACCGTGAACATTGATGTAATCAATGTCTGACAATTGTATGTTAGCATCTTCGACTGCATTTTTCATAACCAATTGTGCACCAATTCCATCAGGATGTGGAGCCGTAATGTGATAGGCATCAGCAGACATACCAGAACCTAGTACTTCTGCATATATCCTTGCACCTCTTTTTAAAGCGTGCTCATACTCTTCTAGAATTAGGGCAGCTGCTCCTTCACCTAATACAAATCCATCTCTATCTTTATCAAACGGTCTAGATGCTGTTTCTGGGCTATCGTTTCTTGTGCTTAATGCTTGCATAGCATTAAATCCACCAACGGCAGCCTCATTAATTACAGCCTCACTCCCCCCCGTTATTACTACATCGCACTTACCGTATCTTATATAGTTAGTTGCCTCGGCTATGGCGTTTGCAGCAGAAGCACAGGCAGATACAGTAGCATAATTAACCCCCCTAAATCCGTGTTTAATAGAAATATGCCCTGGGGCTAAATCTATAATCATTTTAGGTATAAAGAATGGGTTAAACCTAGGTGTACCATCGCCACGAGTGTAATCTGAAACCTCATCTAGAAAAGTTCTTAAACCACCTATACCAGACCCCCAGATTACACCACAACGATTTTTGTCTAACTTATCGCTTTCTAAACCACTGTCCACCATTGCTTGATCCGCAGTTACCACAGCATACTGGGTAAATGGATCCATACGTTTGGCTTCCTTTCTATCTAGAAAATCTTCTACGTGAAAATTCTTCACCTCACAGGCGAAACGTGTCTTAAACTTAGAGGCATCAAATTTCGTAATTGGAGTTGTGCCGCTCTTTCCTGCTTTTAATGCATTCCAATATTCATCAGGTGTGTTACCTAATGGTGTAAGGGCACCTAATCCTGTAACTACTACTCTTTTCAGCATCATTTCGGTAATTTTTTTTTATTTGCTACCTAATTGTTCCTCTAAATAGCTTACAGCCTGACCAACTGTAGTGATGTTCTCAGCCTGCTCATCAGGGATTGAAACATTGAATTCTTTCTCTAATTCCATAATTAGCTCTACAGTATCAAGTGAGTCAGCTCCCAAGTCATTGGTGAAGCTTGCTTCAGGTGTTACTTCTTTTTCATCTACTCCTAGTTTTTCAACTATGATGTTTTTAACTTTTGTTGCGATTTCAGACATATTCTAAAACTTTATTTTTAACTGGGCAAATTAACAAACTTTAGTATCTATATTCCAAATAATAACATTTATTTTTAAATAGATTAATTTTCAATTTTATGTATTTATTGTGTTATTTTGGGCACGATTACAATTTGCTTTGCCTAAAGTTAAGAAACTCAAAATTGACGACTTTAATCCATTCAGGGCAATAGGATTAGTAGCTAATACACCAAATTACAGAACGGCTTTTTTCATAGGACAATGCTTAGATATAAGCTTTCGTTTTATTGAAAATCGTATGGAATTAAACCTGAAAAAAAATGTTTGTCAAGTTGATGTTTTAGAGGCAGATTATAGTTTTAGCAAGTTAATTCTAATTAGCAACCTACAAACTATAGGATATGTAAACAGCCTTTACAAGAATATTAGCAATTTATTGCTGGTATATAACGAAGATAAACACGAAGATATTGAGCAAATAATTAAGACTATTAGCAAAATAAAACAGTTTCAGTTTTTACAAATAATTAACGATCCGACTAATATTACAATTAATGCTAAGTAAACTTAAAGGTCCAAATTTTAACAGGACAAAAATTATTGCAACCATAGGTCCTGCTTCTTCTAGTGAAGATGTGTTAACAGAAATGATCATTGCTGGGGTTGACATTTGTAGGTTAAATTTCAGTCACGGTGACCACGAGGAGTTGCAAAAAATAATAGATTTAATTAGAAGTGTTAATCTTAAACACAATCTTCACGTTTGCATACTATGTGACCTACAAGGTCCTAAGTTAAGGCTAGGAGATATGGAAAATGGCAGTGATAAATGGAATGTTGGCGACCTAGTTACATTTACTACCAACAAAGTATTGGGTACGGCTGCAAAGGTGTATATAACTTATCCTCAATTTCCAAAAGATGTAAAAGCAGGCGAGAAAATATTGGTGAATGATGGTGCGCTTGAACTTCTAATTGAAAATACGAATGAGCTAGATGAAGTAAAAGCTAGAGTAATTATGGGTGGTATAGTAAGTTCTAGAAAAGGAGTGAATCTTCCTAATACAAAAATAAGCTTACCTTCTCTGACAGAGAAAGACCTAATAGACCTTGAGTTTGCCTTGAAAAATGATGTAGAATGGGTGGGGCTGAGCTTTGTACGTTCCCCTGAAGACTTGGTTCACATCAAGGCATTGATAAAAAAAGCTGGTAAGAAAACTAAAGTAGTTGCCAAGATAGAAAAGCCTGAGGCAGTTGCTAAAATAGATGAAATTATTAGAGAAGCTGATGCTGTAATGGTAGCTAGAGGCGATCTGGGTGTAGAAATGCCATTGGAGCAAGTACCTCTAATACAAAAGAAGGTAGTGCTAAAATGTAAGGCACAAAGCAAGCCTGTAATCATAGCTACCCAAATGATGGAAAGTATGATTGTGAATAGCAAACCTACTCGTGCTGAAACGAACGACGTAGCCACTGCTGTACTGAGTGGGGCAGATGCTGTAATGTTAAGCGGAGAAACATCTGTAGGTCAATACCCTGTTCAAACTATTGAGCATATGGATAGAATAATAGCAACGATGGAGGCTGACAAATCTGTATATAGATCAAACTATACGCTAGATAATAATTCTAATACATTTTTATCTGATGCTGTTTGTTTAAACGCTGTACTAATGTCTAAAGAAGTAAATGCTAAGGCAATAATTAGTATGACAAAGTCTGGTTATACTGCTTTTAAAATAGCCAGTTTTAGACCTGAGGCGAAAATTTATATATTCTCTGACGATCCTAGCCTGATAAACACAGTAAATTTAATTTGGGGGGTTAGAGGCTTTTTGTACAATCAATTTAAGTCAACAGACGACACCATAACAGATGTAATAATAATGCTGAAGGAAAGTGGACACTTAGAGTCTGGTGACATTGTAATAAATACTGCAAGTATGCCGATAGACCAAAGGGCTAGAACTAATGCGTTGAAAATAACAGTTGTAGATTAAGTTAACATTCGACTGTAGGCGGACTCTTTTAGTGGTAGTGACCAGTTTTGCTCAAATTCTAAATCTGACACAACGCTATTATTTAAGACATTGTATTGTAGAAGCGCATTATCAGCTTTTACCTTTTTATTGAGTTCGCTTAGCTTGAAAAACTGTATTTTATCTTGATTATCAATAATATATATACGTTCTCTATTAAATAGGTCTAAGTGGTAATTATCGCTAATGGCACTTATAAATTTCGTCATTTTATCGATGCTACAACCAGAAGCTATAACCATTTCTTCATTAGCTGATACTTTTATTATCATATTATGAAGTATGTCAACTTTGGCAGTTAACTGAGCACCGTGTGCCGCCCAAGAGTCTAAAAATTGGGTAATGTCTCTTTTTATAATTATTTCCTCAGTTCCTGTCAATTTTCTGACAGAGGGGAATAGCCAAATTTTGTTCATAATCTATTTTACTGCAAATTACGCACCTATTGTTGGTCTAATACTCAAGTTCTGCATCTAATTCTAATTGCAACTGCAACTTTTCAATTCTACTTACAATACCTTCGCTGCTTAGTTTCTCACGCATTCTATCTACCATTATTGGGAATGCAAATGGAGTTGGTTTAAGTATGTCTTTTACAATTATTTGACCCAAATTTATTTTAGTTAGTTCAATTTTTAATTGGTCTGTGTCTAGTAAATATCGATATACTTCTTCGTAAGCCTGCTTAATCAATAAATTTTCCGGGTCATAGTCTCTAAATACCTCAAATATTAAACTACTACTGGCTTGTAGCTGCTTGTTTCTTTTAGATTTTCCAGGGAATCCTGTAAAAATTAACCCTGCTATTTGAGATATTTCCCTAAATCTGCGTTTTGCCATTTCTGTACTATTTACACTTGCTACCAAATCAGATTCCAAGTTTTCTAGCCTAAATAAACCTGCATCTATTGCAGATTGAATGTCTGAATCTTCGTCGCTCATTAACTCAAAGCCGTAATCGTTATAGGCTATACTGAATGATATAGCTTTAATTTGTGACAGTCTGTAGGCAATTAAAGCTGCAAATCCTTCGTGCACCAATCTACCTGCAAATGCATAAATATAAATATGAAAACCTTCTTTAGATTTCAAGTTTTCTATAAGGAGTACGTCATTATCAGGAATTAGAGACCAACGTTCTTGCAAATCCAACAATGGTCTTAGTGTTTCCATTTCTACATCTTCCACTATACCTTGATGATACATACTTAGTTTTTCACGTAATTGTTCTGCTAACTTTGAGCTTAGCGACATTCTTGAACCTTGAAAGCTTGGTATTATCCCGTTTTTTGCTGTAGATTTTTTCACAATGGCAGTCATTTCCCTTAATTGGACAAACTCTAAAGACCTGCCACTGTACCAAAACACATTTCCTGGATTCAATTTAGAAATAAAACTTTCCTCTACTTGCCCGATAAAAGAGCCACGCTGAAATTGGATTTTAATAAGTGGATCTGAAACTATGGTACCTATTGACATTCGGTGGCGATATGCAATTCGTTTATTAGTAACTACATATTTTCCATTTACTAATACTACTTTTTGAAACTCATCATATTCTTTTAGAGTATTGCCCCCGTGAATTAAGAAATTGCAACACCAGTCAAAATCAACTTTTTCTAAGTCTTTAAATGTAAAGGTCTTATTAATTTGATTATATAGTTCGTCTGGTAAAAATCCATCGCCTACTGCCAAGGTCATCATATATTGTAATAATACGTCTATAGGCAAATGGACTGGTATTCTCCACTCAAATTTTTTTAATGTAATGGCATATTTTAATGCAGCTGCCTCTACCAATTCTAACGCGTGTGTGGGTAAGAAATAAGCTGTGCTTAGAGCACCAGGTCTGTGTCCACTTCTACCTGCCCTTTGTAAAAATCGGGAAACTCCCTTTGGGCTGCCTATTTGTATTATTGCATCAACTGGTGAAAAGTCAACCCCTAAATCTAAACTGCTGGTACACACGCATATTTTTAATTGACCTGTATGCAGTGAAGCTTCAACCCATTCTCTTACTTCCTTATCTAAACTGCCGTGGTGTATGGCAATACTACCAGCATAGTCTGGCTTAAATTCTAATATAGAACGGTACCATAACTCACATTGAGCTCTAGTATTTACAAATACTAAAGTAGTTTGTGCTGAATCTATTATGGGAATTATTTTAGGTAAGAGTTTTAATCCCAAATGACCTGCCCAAGGAAATCGCTCAACATCGTCTGGCAATATGCTCTCAATCTTTAATTTCTTCTCAATTTCAGCGTGGACTATGGTTGAATTTTGTAAATAATTGCCTACACCTAGCATTACTTTTAGAGCTTCGTCCATATTTCCTATGGTTGCGCTAATACACCAAGTTATGAATGTTGGCTTGAATGTTCGCATTCGGTTCAGTGCCAATTCCATTAATACTCCTCGTTTATTGCCCAATAACTCGTGCCATTCATCAACTACTACCCCATCTAGGTCCTCAAAATATTTATGATGTTCTTTCTGCCCTAGCATTATGTGCAATGACTCAGGTGTGGTAATAAGAACTTCAGGCATTTGCCTTTTCATTTTCTGTTTTTCAGCAGTTGAGGTATCTCCAGTTCGCACCTTAATTAGCCAAGGCAACTTCATTTCCCAAGCTGCTTTCTGTAATGCCTTCTGTATGTCGTTAGTCAATGCTCTAATAGGAGTTACCCAAATGAGTCTTAAACCGTTTTTTGTCTTACTGGTGTAGTCATTCGGATTTTTATTTATCCAATCTATAACAAAAGGCATAAACAGGCTGTAGGTTTTACCGCTCCCCGTTGGTGCATTTAGCATACCGTTTTTACCTTGGCTTATTGCATCCCATACTTGTATTTGAAATGGATAAGGATGCCAGTCTTTAGCTTGAAACCATTCATTTACAGCTGCATAACCAGGACTATTTATTAGCAGGTCTTTAGAGTCCCTTTTCATATTGAGCCAACATCTGCTGTAAATCTTCTAATGTGTTTATGTCGTTTACAACTTTATCTGTTCTCCACCTCAGCATTCTTGGGAATCGCAATGCTATCCCTGATTTATGCCGTGATGATTTTTGAATTCCTTCAAATCCTATTTCAAAGACTAATTGAGGGTCAACCGTACGAACAGGTCCAAATTTTTCCTTAGTGTGAAACTTTATCCACTTATCAACTTCTAGGATTTCTTTGTCTGTCAAACCACTATACGCCTTGGTAAAGGGTACAAATTCCTCTCCATTTTTTACTGCAAAGGTATAATCTGTATAAAGATTAGCTCGCCTGCCAGAGCCTCTTTGAGCATATATCATAACGGCATCTATGCTAAGAGGGTCTATTTTCCACTTCCACCAATCACCTTTTTTTCTTCCAACTTGATAGATGCTTTCTTTTCGTTTCAGCATCAAACCTTCAGCCATATATGCTCTACTTTTGGTTCTTATGGCTGGTAATTCATCCCAATCATTAAAATAAATACTTGGCGGTAGTTGTATTTGAGCATTTTGATCTAAACCATTTACTAATGTATTTAATAATGCTTGCCTGTCTGCTAATGTTTTTCCTCTAATATCTTCGTTATCCCACTCTAGTAAATCGTAAGCATATACAATTACAGGGGCTTCTCTTAGAATTTTTGGGTTCAAGTTCTTTCTTCCTATTCTGGTTTGCAATACATTAAATGTTAATACTTTTCCTTCACTATATGGCAGTATTTCGCCGTCGATTACTGTTCCATCCGGGATGATATTCAAGAGAGTTTGTAGTTCAGGAAACTTATCAGTTATTAGTTCCTCACCCCTGCTCCAAATGAAAAGTTGACCCGCCCTTTTTATAATTTGACTTCTAATTCCGTCCCATTTCCACTCTGCTACCCATTTTGTAGCTTGACCTAATTCATTTACTTGTTTTTCTATTGGGTATGCCAGGCAAAATGGATAGGGCCTACTTAATAAATCCTTATTGTTGTGTGATAATATTAATTCATCAAAACTAATTTCATTTGGATTCCAATTACCCATTAGTCTGTGGGCTATTACGTTACCATCAATATGATAAGCTTGTGATAATGCCCTTATTACTAAATTTTGTGAAACGCCGACTCTAAATGTGCTACTTGTAATTTTAGAGAATACCATTCGTTCTTGGCTATTCATAGTATCCCAAGCCTGAATCATAGCTTCTTTTCGCTCATCTATAGACTTTTTACCCATAGACTGCATTAGCCCTATCCAATAGCTTAGACTATAACTTTCAGCCTGAGTTGGTGGTGGTAACAATAATGAAATAGTCTCTGACAAATCGCCTACTATACTATAACTTTCTTCAAATAGCCAAAGTGGGATTCCAGAAAATTCAGCAGCATACTCACGTAGTAGTGTACTTGATATAATTCTTTTAGGTCTTTTTCCAATAAATAATGCTAAAGCCCATTTCTTATCTTCCTCATTCGCATTAAGAAAATATTCCTTTAATATTTCTACTTTATCATTGGTTTTATTTGTTTGATCTAAATCATAATACAATTGCGCAAAATCCTTCATTAATTTACCTCCCCATTCTCATTTTCTACATTTGGTAAAACTTCTTCTTTGCTTTGTTCTTCATCTTCAAATAAGGTTTTTTGAGCGAAGGCATCATATCCTTTTTCTCTAAGCCAAGCGGCAAATATTTGGGTATAACCGTGGGTAGCTATTACCCGTTCACAACCCGTTGCAGCAATGGCACTATTAAGTCCAACCCAATCAGCGTGGTCACTTAATACAAATCCTTTATCTGCTGCTTGCCTTCTTTTTGATCCCCTTAGGGCCATCCAACCACTACATACACCAAGACTAAATGGTGAAAAACGCTTTAACCAAGGTGAACCAGCAGACGATGGAGGCGCTATAATTAGTGCATTTCTGTAAAGTCCTTTATTTTTAATAGATAAATCAACTTTAGGTAATTCTGGAATATTTTGTCCCACTTCACGTAATGCTTTATTTAGTTGATATATAGAACCGTGGGTATAAACTGGGCCCGTATTAAGGTCTAAATTATGAATTATTCTTTGTGCTTTGCCTAGACTATAGGCTAAAATGACACTGGCTAAGCCACGTTGCTGGTTATTTAACCACCAATTGTGAATGTCTTCAAATATTTCTGCCTGTGGCTTCCAATTGTAAATAGGTAAACCAAATGTACATTCTGAGATAAATGTATGACAAGGTACTGGTACAAAAGCCTGACTAATGCCATCATCTTGAGTTTTATAATCCCCACCAAATACCCAAACCTCCCCTTGATATTCTAGTCTTACTTGAGACGAACCAATAATGTGACCAGCAGGGTGTAAACTTATCTTAACTCCATTTATATTTATTTCCTCGCCGTACTCTAGGCCTTGGTAATTATTTACCTTACCTAAGCGTACATTCATAATAGCGACTGTATCAGGATGAGCTAAATAGTGCTTACTACCATACCTAGCGTGGTCACCGTGACCGTGAGAAATAATAGCCTTATCTACACCCTTATATGGATCTATATAAAATTGCCCTACCGAGCAGTACATTCCTTTTTCTCTAAATTCAATTAAATCCAAAATAGTAAAGTGTAATTATTAGAAAGCTACGGGGACGCAATAATGTTTTTTACATAAAGTAATTACACTACAACATTTACTATTCTACCTGTCACAACTATTATTTTTTTAGGCTCCTTACCGGCCAGCCATTTTCCCATTTCAATATGTTGTAATGCCATTTGTTTTACAGCATCAGCACCGGCATCTGCAGCTACAACTATTTTAAATCTAGTCTTACCATTAACAGAAACTGGATATTCTATCTCTGATTCTATTAGAAAATCAGGATTAAACACCGGATATGGTATTGTAGATAAGCCTTGGGTATGGCCACAAATTTTCCAAATTTCCTCACTAACGTGTGGAGCAAATGGAGATAATAATATAGCAAGCTGCTCTATAATAGACTTAGTATGGCAAGAATTGGCAGTAAGCTCATTTACCAAAATCATATAGTTACTAACGCAAGTATTTAAGCTAAACCTATTTATGTCGTCTGTTAATTTCTTAATACCCTTATGTAGTATTTTTTGGTCTTCTGGTTTTTCTGGCTCATCTACCAAAACCAATTTACCCTCTGTTGAATAAATTAGACCCCACAATTTTTTAAGAAATCGCGACACTCCATCAATACCCTTGGTCTCCCAAGGTTTTGAAGATTCTATTGGGCCTAGAAACATTTCATATAACCTAAATGCATCGCATCCATATTTGGATATTACTTCATCTGGAGTAACTACATTATACCAGCGCTTAGACATTTTTTCTACTTCATAGCCGCATATAAATTTATCACCCTCTAGTATAAATTCTGAATCTTTATATTCTTTCCTCCAATTTCTAAAGCTATCTAAATGTAACACATCATTATCCACCATACTTATATCTATATGAAGAGCTGTGGTTTCGTAATTATCTTTTAGATTAGCAGATACAAAAGTGTTAGTTTTATTAATTCTATATGCTAGGCTACTTCTACCCTGAATCATTCCTTGATTTATCAATTTCTGAAAGGGTTCATCTTTAGTTACAAATCCTCTATCGAATAAGAACTTTTGCCAAAACCTAGCAAATAATAAATGCACTGTTGCGTGTTCGCTACCACCAATATAAAAATCAACATTACCCCAATAGGCTTCTCGTTCTGGACTGCAAAAAACTTCCTCGTTATGCGGATCCATATATCGTAAAAAGTACCAACTAGACCCTGCCCAGCCAGGCATAGTGTCTGTTTCCCGTACACCATTGGGAGTATTTACCCAGCTTTCTGCTCTAGCTAAGGGAGATTCACCTGTTCCTGATGGCAAATACGAGTCAACATTAGGTAGGCTAACTGGTAAGTATTTTGTATCTACAAGTGTTGGTACACCATTTTGATAGACAATTGGAAATGGCTCACCCCAGTAACGTTGTCTGCTGAAGTTGGCATCTCTAAGTTTATAATTAACCTTACCTATGCCAATATTTTTTTCTTTAATGGAGTTAATGGCAACTTTTACAGCATCAGCCACTTGCAATCCATTTAAAAAGTCAGAATTAAATAATGTACCTGCTTTGGAATCTATACAAGAATCTAAAGGTAAGCCAGCATCTACTACATAAGTAATAGAAAGCTGAAACTGTTTGGCAAATCCATAATCTCTAGTATCGTGTGCAGGTACAGCCATTACAGCCCCAGTTCCATAATCTGCTAATACGTAATCACTTATCCATATAGGAAGGCGTTCACTTGTGTATGGATGAAGTGCATACGCACCAGTGAATACACCGGTTATGTTTTTCACATCTGCCATTCTATCCCGCTGGCTTCTGTTTCTTGCGTATTGGGTATATTCTATTACACTTTCTTTCTGTGAATCGCTTACTATACTAAGAACAAGTTCGTGTTCTGGCGCTAAAACCATAAAAGTAACACCAAATATGGTATCTGGTCTGGTTGTAAATACCTTTATACGCTGGTTATGGTTTTCTACTTCAAATTGCAATTCTGCTCCTTGGCTTTTACCTATCCAATTACGTTGCATTTCTTTTGTTGCCTCTGGCCAGTCAATTTTATTTAAATCTACAAGCAATCTATCTGCGTATGCCAATATTCTAAGAAACCATTGTGTCATTTCTTTCTTAATGACAGGGTATCCACCCCTTTCGCTTAATCCGTCTTTTACTTCTTCATTCGCCAGAACTGTACCCAATTCTTCACACCAGTTTACCTCACTTACACCTAAATAGGCTAACCTATAGTGCATTAATATTTTCTGCTGTGTATTATTATCGTATTCTTCCCATTGAATTGCTGTAAATGACTCAGAATAGCTTGTATTTGCTTGTAAATTTAAATTTCCAGTTGAATGAAATTCCGATATTAAAATTTCGATAGGTTTAGCAACATTAGCTTTCTCATCGTACCAACTATCAAACAATTGGTTAAATATCCACTGTGTCCATTTGTAGTATTGGGGGTCACTTGTTTTTACTTCTCTACTCCAATCATAGCTCAAACCAATCATTTTTAATTGTTTTCGGTAGCGCTCTATGTTTTGATCAGTAAAACTTCCAGGATGGTTACCTGTTTCTATTGCATATTGCTCTGCAGGTAAGCCAAATGCATCGTAGCCCATTGGGTGAAGGACTTCATACCCTTTATGCCTATGGAATCTTGCTATCACGTCGCTAGCTATATAACCTAGTGGATGCCCTACGTGAAGCCCTGCCCCACTTGGGTAAGGAAACATATCTAGCACATAATAAGGTTGTTTGCCAGAGTTCTCATCTGCTTGAAAAGTTGAATTTTCTTCCCAATATTTTTGCCAATTGGCCTCTATTTCTTTAAAATTATATTCTGACATCAGCTTCTGCATTGGCTAAACCAACACGATGCTCCAAATTTCAATATTAAAAATCATTCTACCCTATTTTCTCAAAATTTGTTAACTGTGGAGGTGTTAATTTTGTGGCATAATGTCTATGAATGTCTCAGAAAAACCAAGTATTGCATCGCTAGAATCATTAATAGTCAAAGACTTATTACCGGCTGGCAACATCTGCAATCTATTAGGTGCCCTAAAGTATGGCTTAGATTTATTTTGGATAGGAATATATGAAGCTATAGATGACGAAACTTTACACTTAAGTTATTTTCAAGGTTTGCCTGCTTGTACACAAATAGCGTTTGGTAAAGGAGTGTGTGGTACAGCTGCAGAAACACAAATGACTCAAATAGTTAATGATGTTTCAACTTTCCCAGGATATATTGCTTGTCACGAAGAGGCTAAATCTGAAATAGTAATTCCATTTATAAATCATAATGGACATTGCAAATTTGTATTAGATGTAGATGCAGCAGAAATAGGATATTTTAATGAATCTGATATTGAATATTGGCAAGACATAGTTCAATTGTTTGCGAACCAACTCCTACGATAGAATTCTGAATTTTAATTAATTTCTATCTTGCAAAATATATCAAAATTTAAAAATACAATTGCTTAATTTTAAGCTTCTTATGTATATTTAAAATTAAATATTACACAATCTAAAACCTTAAAATGACCTATACACTTATAATTCATAATACTGAATTATAAAAAGATGGAAATGAAATTGAGAACTGACTCTTATGGTACTAATTACACCCATAATACTGCTATTATTACTCCAATAGTTGAACAAAGAAAACCTACACAACTAAACAGAAACCTATATGCCTACAGTATTCAAATGGTAAAATACTGTGATTATGTAGGTAACAATACTGTTTATCCTAATGTATTGCAACAGTTGATTAAAAGTACAGTTGCTATGAGTAGTCACGCATTAGAGGCTCTGCAAGTAATGAATGAAATAGAAAAAGAATCTCATAAAAAAATGTCTCAACACAGCAGTTCAGAGGTCAAATATTGGCTATGCTTAATCAGGGACACTTTTGATGTAGAAAAAGATCGGTGCAACGCAATGCTGCAAGAAGCCATAGAATTGGCTGATAGAATAGCAATTTGTTAAATTCTATTATTAATTTAATTATATGCATTCATTTCATAACAAAACTGAAAATAGAGCCGTAATGCATTTGGATATGGATTCATTTTTCACTTCTGTTGAGTTGTTGCTAAATCCATCTTTAATCGGCAAACCAGTAATAGTTGGCGGTAATAAACATAGAGGTGTTGTAGGTGCCTGTTCTTATGAGGCAAGAAAATTTGGAGTAGCATCAGGAATGTCATCTGCAAATGCTTATAGACTGTGCCCATCTGCAATTTTTCTATCTGGAAATAATTCAGTTTACGGTATGTATTCAAATATGGTTACTGAAATGATTGCTCAAAATGCACCTTCATTTGAAAAATCATCTATTGACGAATTTTATTTAGAGTTAACAGGAATGGATTCTTATTTTGGAATAAGAAAGTGGTCATTTGAATTAGCAAATAAAATATCAAAAGAAGTTGGCTTGCCCCTTTCTATTGGTGTTGCTATAAATAAAACTACTGCAAAAATGGCAACAGAAGAGGGTAAGCCTAAGGGAAGGATTTATCTTAAAGCCGATCAAATAAGGGCATTTCTAGATCCACTTACAGTAAACAAAATTCCTATGGCAGGGCCTAAATCAATGTGTGATTTGAATAAATTAGGAATTTTTACCATTAAAGATTTAAGAGAATTTTCTTTTAATACTATTAAGTTCAAAATGGGAAGAAATGGAATGCAACTTTGGTTGAAAGCAAATGGAATAGATAATTCTGAAATAGAGAGATTTTCCATTGCAAAAAGTATAAGTAAGGTGCATACGTTACACGATAATAGTAGAGACAAAAACTTTCTATTAACCCAATTAAATGCACTTACAGAAGAGGCTATGTATAATCTTAGAGCAAAAGGAATGTTGACTGGTTGTATATCCGTAAAATTAAGAACTTTCGACTTCAAAGACCACGAAACTAGTATGCAAGTAGAACATACTAGTATTGATGACGTTATTCTTTTAGTGGTAAACATTTTATTCTACAAATTATTTAAAAATAATGTATCCATTCGTTTGGTAGGTATAAAGCTTACTAAGCTAGTAAATAGCACACATCAGTTAAAGTTATTTGATGCCAAAGAAAATCAGAATAATAGTCTAATGAAAAACATTGATTTTCTTAGAGATAAATATGGTTTATCTGCAGTTAGTAAGGCCAATGGTATTCATACCACACACAAAATTAAAAGTGAAAGATCTTTTAATTTTATGAATGGGTAAATAGGTATGATAAAACCACCAAATAGATGGTTAAACATTAATTGTTGTTAATAATTTATAGACAAATTGCACCGACATTTGACATTCAATTATGGAGGAAAATATAACAATCAATAAAATTAAAAGAATTGCCGTGTTTTGTGGGTCTAATTTAGGTAAAGACGATAAATATAAGTCTGCTGCCAAAGATTTAGGCAAACTCTTGGTTAAGGAAGGTATTGAGTTGATATATGGCGGGGGAAGAATTGGTTTAATGGGCGTAATTGCAGATAGTGTTTTACAAGCAGGTGGTAATGTAATTGGGGTAATGCCTGAATTTTTAGTTAAAAGAGAAGCTCTACATCCAGGAGTATTAGATTTAAGAGTAGTAGATACTATGCACAGCAGAAAAGCTATGATGGCTGATTTAGCTGATGCCTTTATATCAATTCCAGGCGGATTTGGCACACTAGACGAATTAATAGAAATAGTAACTTGGAATCAATTAGGTGTCATTAAAAAGCCAGTAGGTTTATTAAATGTCAATAACTATTTCGACTTACTTCTTGACTTCATTGCTAAAGCAGCAGAAGAAGGTTTTTTAAGAATGGACAATCAGTCTGAAATATTCATTCAGAAAGACATATTTAAATTACTTAATATCTTAAAAGACAATTTTGAGGCTAATACAATTGAGAGACTAGAACTAGTGTAATGCTTTAGTTGATTTATGTTTGCGCTCAACATAGAAAGTTACTAATATTAATACTATAAAACATATAAGTGCAAGGACGATTGTGTCCCATTTTGGAGACATTTCTACAAAGCCATATACCAAGCCCTGATAGACCAAAATGATTGTATATAGCAAACTAATAAATAATACAATTTGGGAATGTTTCCAACCTGCTATATTCAAACGTTGGTATAAGTGACTGCGATGTGGTTTCCAAACTTTTTCTCGTTTTATTGCCCTTCTTATCATAGTAAATGTACCATCTAGCAAAAAAAACCATATAAGTATGGCCATAGCATAGAATGCGTTAGCAGCGTGACTGTTTAAAAAACTTGCAAATGAAGTATTTAAATGTCCTTGAAAATCGTGTTCTATTATAGTATTAAAATAGTCATTTTGCTTTTGAATGTAAAATGGATATGATGACAATAAAAATCCTAAAAAAGTAGAACCAACATCACCCAAAAATATTTTAGCTGGGTGCCAATTTACCATTAGAAAACCAAGGCAAGAAGCTGCAATTATTAACCCTGTAATATTTTGATTATTAAAAGGTTCTGAATTAAATTCATTAAAACTAAAAATAAACAAACCCAATCCTGCTATAAAACCTTGAGTACCTGCGTGACCATCAATACCGTCTAGAAAATTGTATATGTTGGTTATTCCAATAATCCAAATTATCGCAATTAGATACTTTAACCAACCTAATGATATATCAAGTGGTGATGGTAACGGTAAATACAATACTGGACCAAAATATATAACGACACCTATAGCGCAAAACAACTGAATTAACGACCTAATACCTGAACCCAAACCACCTCGGCTATTTCTCAAATCATCAATCCAACCCAACATTGCAATTACTGAGCTGATAAATAGTAAAATAAATAAGTCTAAGTTTTGGGCATAAAGGCAATATATAGACAGCGAAATAAAAATAGAAACAAAAATTGCCCTGCCACCACCACGGGGGGTTAATTTGGTATGGCTACTCCTTTCATTAGGGGTATCTAATTGATTTTTTTTAATTAAATAGGAAATTAGAAACCTGTTTCCCAGCCAAGAAATTAAAAATGAAATAACGGTTAAGGCAATAAAAACAATAGTTTTAGTTTCCATATTCATTTAGTTAACTACTTCCTTGATGTGGTCTAATACCTTATTTGGAGACCAGTTTAACTCTTTCACAGCCAAGCTATCATCAAAAGTTAAGGGATTCATTATTTTAGTAATTGTCCGACTATTTATTGGAAACGGTAGTGATAACCTTTGCATTGCATTACCAGCCATACCTAGCCAAAGTGCTTGTTTTTGGTTAATTCTTTTTACAGGTTTAAGATTCAACACCTTACAAATCTGATCTTCCAATTCAGCAAAGTTTGGATGATTTCTGTCTGTAAGGTTATAAATGCCAGCTTTGTCGGCATTATTTAAAATAACTTGAGCAACATCAGTAGCCAAAACCATACTTTTTCTTGCTTCACCATTTCCAATTCTCAAATACTTTCCAGACTTAATTCCGCTTATCATAGCACCAAGATTTCCTGGTGGGTTATAGCCAACTATTAGGGGTAGTCTAAGTATTAGTACAGGTACATTATTCTTTGATCCCCATATTTGGGCTTCACGTTCTGCTTCTATCTTAGATTTGCCATAAGGTTCTTTGCTGTTAAGTGATTGCGACTCATTAATTAACTGTCCAGTATCTAGACCGTATACAGAAACTGTACTAATAAGAACAAACTGCTTTGGCAAAGATGGTAATTTATTTAAAGCCCCAAGTAAACGTCTTGTTCCTTCAGCATTTACTTGATGAAACTCCTCTGCCTCTACTTCTGTTTTAGGCACTAAATGTGCTTTACCTGCTGCGTGAATAACCACATCAAATGTTTTATCACCTAATGAAAAGAAATCTTTTGATATATCTGCAACTATATTCTTTATGTCAGTTTCATTGCTAGCTGTTCTTTGTAAAGTATAACATATATGACCCGCTTCTAAAATAGATTTGGTTATATATTTACCTAAAAAGCCGACACCACCTGTTACCAAATATTTAGTTTGTGACATTACTTGCCGTAACTATAGTTTGTTTTACAATGTTTAACATTTCAGTAGCCAGTGTGCTCCTATCGTATTTTGTCATAGCTAAATTTTTAGATGCAATTCGCATTCTGTCACTTAATTCTTTATCATCTAGTATCTTTAATACAGCATCTGCAAAAGCGACTTGGTTATCGTGAGGAAAGGTTAAACCTGCCCCAGAATTCTTTAATAACGTTTTAATCCAGCCTTGAGTGTTTTGTACAACTGGTAATCCAATAGCAAAAGCATCAAATAATTTATTAGGAGATACAGTATCTAAAAAGCTTAAGTTTTTGTAAGTCAATAAAGATACATCTGCAACTTTCAACCACTTCATAACATTCTCTTTACTTGTCAAACCGAGGAAGTGAATATTTCTCAGATTTAAACTTTTGGCTAAAGATTCTAGCTCAATTCTTTCTTTTCCGTCACCTATAATAATTATTTCTATGTCCTCTCTTTTCCTTAGTTTCAATTCTTCAGCTAGCCGTACCAATTGCTCACACTTGTCTATTAAACCTAAAGTACCTGTGTATAGTACCAATTTTTTACCTTGATAGACTAATGGTACATCTACAGCAGTTACCTGACTAGCTAGTTCATTATCAGCTGCATTTGGGATATTATATACTAATTTATTAGGATAATCTTTCTGTACGTGCTGCATTTGCCCCTCACTTAGCGCTACTATAGTATCAGCACTGTTATAGCAAATCTTGGCTAGCCATTTTGCAAATTTTATAGAGGTTTTACCTGTTAGGACTCCTAATTCTATTGCGCCTTCTGGCCATAGATCTCTTATTTCAAAAACGAAAGGTTTATTTCTAATTTTTTTAGCCAATACCCCTGGTATTCCAATAGTTAACGGACCACTACTGCAAATAATAGCATCGTATTGCGCAGTTAGCGCATACCAAATGGCCATTAAGGCAAATGAAAAGAAATTGAAAATACGTTTAAGTTTACCGTCTTTATTAGACATTCTTACGTTAATTAGCTTAACATTAACACCTTCTATATTGAAATTGGTTAGGAATCCATTTGCTTTTAAATCGCTCTTATCATATAAACTTGTTATCACAGTAACCTCAGCACCTTCATTTACCCAACGTCTAGTATTTTCATATACTCTAGTACTCCACCCGCCTTTATTAGTTCCATAGTATTGGTAAAAATATATTATCTTAATTCTGTTACTCATCTAGAACTTCTTCACAATAAATGATTGAATAATTTGAGGCTTTCCACTAGCTGTTGCAGGTATTTCGTTAACATAGGTAAAAGCTGTAGGAAAATCTTCTTCTAAGAAATTATTGATTGTGGTTTTAATTTTATCTAAGTCAGATTCGTTAAAATCATTTTCTTTAATTATCTCTATTTCCATACCATTTAGGTCTCGTTGAATGACTCTAAACTGTTTAATATTTGGGTAAAACTCGAATATGCCCGTAAAAAAATGGACGACCATACTTTTACCGCTCTTCGTTTTGACAATATCAGTATCTCTACCAATTACCCTTTCTAAGATAGGGTAGGGCCTATCACAACTGCAAGTTTCAGATTCTGGGGCAACTACTGCCAAATCGCCTAAATAGAAACGAATTAATGGCATCACTTTATTATCCAATCTTGTTACAATCACTTTTCCCAATTGACCAGGTTTAACCTCATTACCATCATCATCTACTATCTCTAAATATACCAATGGCGTCATAATGTGAAGTTTGTGATATTGACACTCTGCAGCTATCATAAACCCCTCTGAGCAACCATATGTATCAAAAGTTTCACAATTAAACACATCTTCTAGAGTCTTCCTATAATGTGGAAACAGTTTATCGCCCCAGCTTACCACTCCTTTTAGTTTATCGGACTTTATGTTATTGCTTTTTAAATAATCAGCTATGCCATATATAGAACTAGCATATCCCATTATGAAATCATAATTATTACCAGAACTTAAGTCTTTTGCAATGTCAGCTAATGTTTGAGGAGATGATTTAAAGGCATTAATATATCTAGTTCTAAATAATTTATCCTTTATCGCCTTTACTTTACTTCTGGTAGGGGTCATTCCAGTCTGCATTATCTTATCACCCAACCTATAACCTGACCACTCCCACCATCTGGTTTGAACTGCTTGTTGATTACTTTCATTGGACTTAGTCATATAGACTTCTCCTTGTATTCCAGAAGAGCCGGAGCTTAGGTGCCTAACTAATACATTCTTATCACCATCTATCATTCCTTCAATGTTAGATTTGATAGTGGTTTTTGTTAATATAGGGAAACTTTTCAACCATAACTCTGGATCAGAATTTGATTGAATGTTTAAAGATTTATAGTATTGATTACTTTTGCTAGCATGCTCTAGCAATCCTTTTAAAGTCAATAGCTGCAAAGATTTTATTTGAGCAGGGCTCTGCATTTCAAGTTTACGCCAACGTCTTAAATCTGTAATAAATGTTGTCTTTAAGATCCGGTCTCCAAAAGGAAGAATAATATTTTCAAGAATTTTCTTATACATTTCTTTCAAACTGAATGTCATACCATTTGGTAACACTGATTAATTGATTTACTAATCCAAATAAGGAATCGTCTCCATTTAAGAATTTTTTCACTTGAAGAGAAACAGTATTTGAAGTTTTGAAATGCTGCTTGATAAGTTGATGATTATGAATATACTTGAGATACTCGCTAAAAAACGGGTCGTTTCTATAATAACTTGCCCAAGGAACCCCAAATCCCCATTTTCTTCCTGTCAATATGGATTCAGGTAATCTATTTCCTATTGAATCTCTAAGTAAAGCCTTAGTCTTATCACCATATATGAAATGCTCCGTTTTAGTACCAGCTAATTTTTGGATAATTCTATAGTCTAAGAACGGCACCCTACATTCTATACTTGCACCCATTGTCATTAAATCGTTTCTGTCTAATAGACTACACAAATAGGTATGCATATCATAAAACATAGCCATTCTAATGGGTTCACTACCATATAATGATTTAGCAGTCTGGTATAGATTTGTTCTATACTCACTCATTATTTGTTTATTTAGACCTGTACTGTATGCTAAATTAGGATTCAGATCTGTTGAATTAAAGTGAATATAGTTTTCTATTGATCCTAACTCAAGTAAACGCATCAACTTTTTAACTCTAGGTGATTTCGAAGGAATTAATTTTAATAATCTTCTACCTTTTAACATTATGTTAAATTTAGCTGGATTCTTAAGTGGCTGATATCTAACATATCCTCCCAAAGTTTCATCACCACCTTCTCCACTTAATAATACAGTAACTTTTTTCTTAGCAAATTTAGAAATCTCTTTTACATAAAGGTCGCTGGCGTGCATTACGGGTTCGTCGTGTATGCTTAGTATTTCCCTGTATTTTTCTAATATGTCTTTTGAGTTTATATACAACTCGTTAAAATTTAGCTTGTATTTATCAGCTACTTCTTTAGCTAAGTCACCTTCATCGTAACCCTTTTCGTGGAAACGTACGGTAAATGAAGAAACTTCTTTGCTACCATTTAATCCTATAGAAGCAGCAGTTGAACTGCTGTCTAGTCCACCACTTAGCAATACACCTACAGGCACATCACTAATTTGCCTTAGACGCACACTATCATCAAATGTGTCCCTATACCAATTTTGCAGAGAGGATTTAGACTCGTTATTATCCTTATATTGAGAATAATCTGCCAAATTCCACCATCTATTTATCGTTAATTCCCCTCGCTTAATCGTCATATAATGTCCAGGTAATAATTTTTTCACACCTCCAAACATTGTATTTTCACCTGCTACGTGTCTTTGAATAAGAACTTCATTAAAGTTTGATTCGTTATAGGTTTTATCAACTCCTCCTTTAAATAAAGCTTTTATTTCTGACGCGAATACAATACCATCACTAGTTAGAGAATAGTAAAAAGGTTTTACCCCAAGTCTATCTCTAAATATAGTAATGTCGTTGGTTTGATGATCGTAAATACACACAGAAAACATACCGTTCAGCTTTTGAAGCATTCCAATACCTTCTTCTGCAAATAGTTGCATTAATACTTCTGTATCAGTTTCAGTTCTGAATTTATACCCCTTTTCTATTAGAGGCTTTTTTAAATCTTGATAGTTATAAACTTCACCGTTGAATATGATTGAATATCGCTCATCTACAGAATGCATAGGTTGTTTTCCTAGCGGAGATAAGTCTATAATAGATAAACGCCTATGAGACAAGCCTATCCAATTTTTAATATAAATATCTGCATCATCTGGCCCTCTAAGTACCAATGAATCTCTAACACTAACTAATAGCTCTACCTCAACAGGCTTTAAAGTTTTATAATTAATAATACCTGCTATACCGCACATAGTTAATTCACTAATAAGAGGCGAATTTAGGTTATTATTTTCAATAAGTAATGTCAACTAATGAGACTATACTTTAAGAAAATATAAAGATTGTCAATTATAGATTATTAAAAATTAAATTCGCTGAATATGAGTAAGGGTA
>JAWXCF010000045.1:0-6740 GCA_034440515.1 Bacteroidota bacterium | reverse complement strand
AGGATACAGATTTTGGGGTTGGTCTGATAGTGAAAAGGCTAAAGCCGATGAAGAATCAAATAATATAAGCCTAGGTAACAATATGAGGTTTATGATGACCTACCAAATGAACTATATGTATTTTAGGTATTTCGCTTGGAATTTCATTGGTCGTCAAAATGACCTTCAAGGTATTTTTAATGAACCTTATCAAGGGCGATGGATATCTGGAATTACATTTATTGACAGCATTATTAATGGCGCTGATCAATCTGATTTACCAGAATCATTAGAAAATAATAAAGCTAGAAACAAGCTATTTTTCTTACCATTTCTTTTAGGAATATTGGGAATGATATGGCAATATAAAAAGAGTCCTAAAGACTTTTTAATAGTTGGCTTATTCTTCTTTATGACGGGCATCGCCATTGAGTTGTACTTAAATATGCCTTCTCCACAACCACGTGAGCGTGACTATGCATTTGTTGGTTCATTCTACGTATTTGCTATTTGGATAGGTTTTGGGGTATTCTTCCTTATTGATGCTTTAACTAAATCGTTGAAAAAATTAGCAGTACCAGTCGTATTTGTAGGTACACTGCTAGCAGTTCCTGTACTAATGGCCTCGCAAGAGTGGGACGACCACGATAGAAGTAATCGTACAGCATCACTAGATTATGGTGTAAACTACCTAGAGAGTTGCCCGAAAAATGCGGTGTTATTTACAAATGGCGATAACGATACCTACCCACTGTGGTACGCCCAAGAGGTAGAAGGAATTAGGGACGATGTGAGAATAGTAAACCTTAGTTTGTTTGGTATAGACTGGTATGTAAATCAAATGCGCAGACCGGTAAATAATGCTATTGGTGTACCGTTTTCACTAACAGAAGACGATACGAAATCTTGGGAAATAATGTATTTCCGTGATGCTGACCAAAACAGTACTAGAACCATAATGGAGCAAATAGATCACATTAAAACTACTAAAAGCTCTCCCGATGGTCCTTCTATGTTGGCCAAAAATTACGTTATCCCAATAGAGGAAGTAGATTTAAAGAAAAATAACATAACCATACCAGAAGGTATGATAGCTGATAACCAATTAATGGCTAAAATAAAGGGTGGTAATATGACTAAGAGTGACTATTTAGTTTTAGACTTTATATATACTAATCACTGGAAAAATCCAGTTTGTTTTAGTGCAACTTCTGGTCCTGATAATTATCTTGGCTTAGGTCCAAACTTAAGGAGAACAGGATTAGTTTATACCCTAGTACCTTATCATTCACCTGATAACGAAGAATTGGCTCCAGATGACGATATAATGTTCACCAATATAACTCAAAAATGGAGATGGGGTAAGTTAGACGTTAATGAGTCGTATGTGGACTATGTATTAATGCGTAGTGCACAGACTAATAGAAATGTGTTACAGGCATTTTCACTAAACTTAGCCCAAAAAGGCGAAGTTGAGAAAGCACTAAAAATTGCAGAATTAGCGGAAAAAAAATTACCGTACAATAATGTACCTATTGACAATTCTTGTGCAGGATTTGTATATACCTACTATGCAGCCAATAAGATAGATTTAGCTAAGGCAAAAAGCCGTGAATTTGCTAAAGTTTATATGGAAGATTTAACATTCTTTGTAAGAGATGGCAAACCACAAATGAACTACGAACTTTATCAAAGTTGGCAGGGAATGGAATTGCTATGGGCAATGGCAAAAGACAATGGAGATGCAGAATTTTTAAAAATGTACGATGTTAAGTTCAGAGAGTTAAGCATACAGTTTGGACTAGACCAAGAAATGTTGAAAATGTACAATCAACAACATCAGGCTGATAGCTATAGAAAGGCAATGAATCCGGATAGAACAAGTACGAGCAAATAAGTAGAGCAAGACTAATAACTTATATAACACTCCCTTGTCTTTGTAAAAATAGGCAGGGGTTTTTATTTATTGTAAATAGTTAAAGTGTCATCAATTACTTGCACAGTTGTATGAATCAACTGCGGTAATTGAGGTGAAGGCAACCCATTGTATAAAAGACCCTTATTTTTTAATATGCCGAATCTCATCATAAAAACTTCTTGCTATAAAGTTATATAGGGTTTTAGCGCCGCCCTCTATTATAATAGATCCAATGTTTAATTGTAATAATCTAGAAAACAGCTGCATATAGTCCTCGCCGTCCCAGTTTAAGTATCTAATATTATTTACTATTTCTTCTTTACTATTATTAATCACAATTGTGTTGGCATCATTATTATAAATGCTTAGACTACTTTCTAATTCTAGCTTTGGGTCATATACTATTCTGGTTGGGTTTCTTCCTGCTACATCTCTCACTGTAAGCAATGGATTATCTAGCCTAGCAGTTTGGTAACCTACCCAAATAGCATCTTCCTCAGTCCGCCACTTATGTACCCATTGCCTACTAGTGGCATTAGTCAACCAATAGTGTGATGGTTCAACAGGTGCTATATATCCATCACTAGAGCTAGCCCACTTCAATATAATATAAGGTCTATTCTTTTTCTGATTTATAATGAATCTTCTATTTAACACTTCACAGTTTTGCTTTAATACCCCAACTTTCACTAGTATTCCTGCCGAAATTAATTTCTCAATTCCACAGCCTGATACAATTGGGTTACAATCAAGCATTCCAACTACAACCTGCCTAATACCTGAGTTTATAATAAAGTCGCTACAAGGTGGTGTTTTGCCATAATGATTGCAAGGCTCTAGGTTTACATATAGCGTACTATTAGGCAATAAATCTTTATTTTCAACTGAATTTATAGCATTTCTCTCAGCGTGGAATTCCCCATATTTCTCGTGCCTACCCTCCCCTATTATACTGTCATTATAAACTATTACACTGCCAACCAATGGGTTGGTATGAGTACTGCCTAGACTTAGTCCAGCCAAATGCAGGCATCTACGCATATAGGCCTCATCTCTATCTACAATTATAGAATCCATAATACTCAACCAAAACTAATATTTGCAAGTTGTAATTCACCAAATATGACACTAGCTGAACTAAAAATAAAATTACTAGCTTGCCTAAATAAGCTATATAATCCCAGAGAGGCTAAAGCCATTGCGAAGAGATACTATTTGGAAAAACTACAACTATCGCCCCAATTATTCATCGTAAACCCCGATGCAAAGTTAAGTGAAGGTCAAGAAGCTTATGTTTTGACAGACATTATTAGGTTTCAAACTAATGAACCGTTACAGTATATTTTAGGCTATGAATATTTTTGTGATCATAAATTTTTTGTCAATCATCACACCTTAATTCCTAGGCCAGAAACTGAAATGCTTGTTCAGCTTGCAGATCCTCATTTAAGATCGGGAATAAAAGTGTTGGATATAGGTACAGGATCTGGTTGCTTAGCAATTAGTATTGCTCTATTAAATCCAGAAGCCAATGTTAATGCTATTGACATAAGTGATGAAGCATTGGCAATAGCAATTGAGAATCAAAAAACCTTAGGTGCAGATAATGTTCAATTCAGCTATGAAGATATAATATATCCTAGTACTAATTTTTTAAAATTAAGTTGGAACATTATTGTGTCTAATCCTCCGTATATACCAATTTCTGAAATGGGTAAAATGGAAAAAAATGTTGTAGGCTTTGAGCCACATTCTGCCTTATTTGTTCCAGACGCTGACCCTTTGCTTTTTTATAAAGCAATACTAAACTATGCATTACAAACGCTAATTCTAGAAAAAGGTATTGTTTTATTAGAGTGCCATACAGATATAGTTAATTCAGTTGGTGAGTTATTTGCTAAAGAATTTAAAAGCGTCCAGATATACAACGATCTAAACAATAGGCCAAGATTTGTATCAGCAACTAATATTTCTTTAGGTAAACTTTAGACTGAAAGGGTACATCAACGCCTCTAATCATTAGACGTGTATTACTATCTAGCTGTTGATCTAACAATTTGAACATAGGATTTCTAGAGAATAATGAATCCCCAACGTCATTATGCAAATCCCCAAATTGATTGTCCCAAAACACAAGACAATTAGGCTTAATTTCATTTATCTTATGTCTATATGCTTGTATATTAGTATTGTATGGGGCAAATGGATCTATACCTGCTAAATAAGTAACATAAGGATGTGAATAATAAACATATTCACCTTTCCCCATATACTTCAATGTATTGTTGTAGCTATTATCCACCAAATATAATTTAATGTTTTTGTCTAGATATAAATGTCTCAACTTAACTGGAAGTAGAAATAGTGAACTAATATATATGAAAAGTAAAGCATAATATATTGTAATGACGAGTAGTCTTCGTTTTGAAGTATTAAATAATCGCCACACATAGATGATACCAAAGCTGGTACAAACACCAAACATTGGGGCTACGCTAGCCATTACCCTTATCATACCTGCACTGCCGTGAGTACCAGTAGCCCAAGATATTGTGTGTATGGTATAAAAAAGTAAAATAATGCTTAGGCAGATTGAGAAAGAGTTTAAAAGGTTAGAAAATTTAAATCTCTTAGTCAACTTTAAAGTCCAAAATATCAAACCTGGAATAATCAAAACAACATTGATAATCCCGTTAGTTCGATACAAATTGCCGATAAAGTGATCCCATTTCCCGTGTCCGTATGGATTATATGATTCAAGTGGTGCGCCATATTCTCCTATCAACCAATTGTTGTTTCCAATTAGCAGTTTAGCGGCTAAAGAATAGACTAAGGTCCCAAATGCAAGAAATAGAATATACTTCCATTTATTGGTAAATAACAACCAAATAAAAATGATAGCCAGTATGTAAAATCCCTCTGTTCTGCAATAGGGTAAAAAGCTAAGAATTATCGCGCCACTAATATTTCGATTAGTCACTATTAGTCCGATACCAAGACTTAGCACCATTGCAAAAGTTGGTTCAGTTAAGCCCGTTACGGCTACATTTAACATAACCGTCTGCATTCCAGTTAGAACTATAGCCAACCAAGCCCATTTTTTATGGCTCTGCCCAAGTATCATTCCTGCACAATAACTGGTTACTAGGCAGGCTAAAATATTATAAAATTGGATACCTATATAACCTAGTTGCGAAAAAGGACTACTAACTAATGTAAAAAAAGGCTTTCCCCAAGAATTAAAGAATAGATGGGTGTGACGCCAGCTATATCTACTTATATTATAGTGGCTTAGGCTGTCAAGATCATTAAGTGAAGCCTCCCAAAGACCTCTATGCAAAATCAAATAAACAGCAATGGAAATTAGCCCAAACAGAGATAAATACCAAGCCTTGGTTGGAATTGCAATTTTTTTATCTGGTTGAACCATATTAACTGCAAATAAACAATATTAAAGATTATTAATTTTAATAAAATATGGGCTTAATTTTCGCTCATATTTTTAAATTAAATGGATTATTTACTCAATAAAGTTGCAGTAGTTACTGGCATAAGCAAAGGAATAGGCAAGGCGTTGACTGAAGAGTTATTGAAACACAACTGCATAGTTGTTGGCTGGGGCAGAACTAAGCCAGATTTTGAGCATACTAATCTTTACTTTATTCCAACTCAGGTTGATGATTACAATTCAGTTCAATCAGCATATAACCAAACAACGGCTTTGTGCAACAAAATCGATTTTCTAGTAAATAATTCTGGTTTGGGATATTTCGGGTATTTAGAAGATTTAACAATTGAACAGTTTGATGAATTGATTAAGATTAACGTATATGGTATTTTTAATACTTGCAAAGCAGTAATACCCCACCTTAAGCAAAATGGAGAAGGGCATATAGTGAATATAAGTAGCACAGCGGGTCTAGAGGGAATGGCTCAGGTATCTGCCTATTGCGGTACCAAACACGCTGTAAGAGGGATATCTGATTCGCTGTATAAAGAGTTGAGAGACTTTGGTGTAAAAGTGACAACAGTTTATCCTGGTTCAGTAGAGACCGATTTCTTTAAAAATAGTCCTGGAATTAAGGCCCACGACAAAATGATGACTCCACAAGAAGTTGCAAAACAAATAGTTAGAGCACTAGATACCAGTCCTAACTTCTTAATTAATAACATAGAGTTTAGACCTCTACAACCTAAACCTAGTAAATAATAAAATAATGAGTTTACCTACGCCACAACATAAACAGGCTGTAACCAGCATAGAAATTAATGAATTACTAAAGAAAAGATATTCTCCTAAAGCGTTTTCATCTGAACCAATATCAGAAGATGAAATATTGAAACTACAAGAGGCTGCCAGATGGGCGCCAAGTAGTGGTAATTCCCAACCTTGGCGTTTTCTACTTGCCAGAAATAAAACCAATGCATTTAACAGAATTATGGAAGGACTAGATGTTGGAAATAGGTATTGGTGTCAATATGCACCTGTCTTGATACTAACTATAGGCGAAGTGATATCAACAAGAAATGGTAAAGAACAACGATATAGAGGACACGATATAGGTCAAGCTATTAGTCACCTTACATTTCAGGCAGCTGAACTAGGTATTTATGTACATCAAATGGCTGGCTTTAACCACGATATTATAAGATTGAAATTAAATGTACCTGCCAATTTTGATATTTGGACAGTTATTGCTTTAGGTAAATTAGGTACTATGGATAATTTAACAGAAAAAAATAAAGAATCTGAGCAAAATAAAAGAACAAGATTAGAATTAAACAGCATTTGGTTTGAAGATTCCTTTGTATAGCTTTTAGCCAAATATCCACAATATTCATT
>JAWXCF010000044.1:0-54840 GCA_034440515.1 Bacteroidota bacterium | reverse complement strand
TTATTAATGTTATCAAATGATTTAGATGCATTTGCATCTGAATTTACAATACTTAATATCCAGTTCGAAAATGAATAAATAGAAAGCGAAATTAATATTGGGACTAAAAGTAAAGCCAGCATTTTTTTTATTTTAATAAAACTTGCTAGCGAAATACTGTTGAATTTACTTACAGTTGAAACATTAGATTTTTGCTCGCTCTGCAAATAGAAAAGATATAGCAGAAAAAACATTATCAGCGATGTCGCTAAATCATAGGAAAATTGTAAGTCATATTTTATTTTGAACCAATCGCCAGATAAAGTCAAATTTGAGAGGTCTTTAAACAATCTTCGAATTATAATTAAGCTCATAATTTCGTATTGTTTACTTACATATTTGGTAAAGGATTTAGGTAGATAATAAATTAGCAGATATACCTCATAGAGTAATATAAAAGAAAATGGCGTATATATAGCCGCAATGGGATTAGAAAGTAAATTAGGTGATATCTCTTTAGAGATAAAACCTAGATAAACTAAGTAAATTATTGAAAGGTGAATAATAAAACTAGCTATAGCTATAGATAAAATGATCTTTTCAATTCTTTCTTTTATTTTCTCTGAAAGAATACTTTCATAAAGAATGTTAAATAATTTTAATAATGCCATTTAAATAATTTACTTTCTTATGTTTAGGAGTTGAATTTGTCAAGGCTATCATATTACTATATAGCGTAAATTCGACTTGCAAATATTTTTAACAAAAGAGTTGGTACTTAGTTCTCTAAGTATTTTCAATCGAGTTGGTTAATATTCTCCCCTTACCTTTGTTATTAATCAGTAAGACAATACAAATGGATAATAAAAACCACTGGGAGCAAGTATATCAAACGAAGCAGGCGAATGAAGTAAGTTGGACTCAAGTGGTGCCGCAAACTTCTTTGGATTTTATCCGCAGTTTTGATGTTGGGAAGAAAGCGTCTATAATTGATGTTGGTGGTGGGGATAGTAGGCTTGTTGATTATTTGCTAAATGAGGGTTTTGAAAATATTACTGTGCTAGATATTTCGGCAAGTGCGTTAGAAAGGGCGAAACAACGACTAGGAAGTCGGGCAAACGAAGTGAAATGGATAGTGAGTGATGTAACTGAATTTATACCAGATACCAAATATGATATATGGCACGACAGGGCAACATTTCATTTTTTATTTAAACCCGAACAAATATCAAAGTATATTACAATCGCAAAAAAAGCAGTAACTGGCTACCTGATAATGGGTACATTCTCTGAGAATGGTCCTGAAAAATGTAGCGGACTGACAATTAAACAATATAAAGAAGACCAACTTGAGAGTCAATTATCAGAGGGATTTACTAAAATTAAGTGCATTACAGAGGATCATATTACACCCTTTAACACTCGGCAAAACTTTCTATTCTGCAGTTTTAAAGTAATTGATTAGCTGTCAATAGAATTTCATTAAACAAAGTTTTTATTCGAAACATACTTTACTAAATTAATATCCCACCAAAGCCCATTATGGAAATTTCCCCGAAGTGTGACGTGAGTTGCGAAATGACAAACAGTGGCACAATTAAGCGAAGGTTGAGATGGGTGATTTGTTTTTGAATAAGGCTCAAGTGTTGGAGTTAATTTTTTATTAATCGTTAGAAGCCGTGGTATATTGGGTTGAAATGGCGATAAGTACTACAAAAAAACTGTATCGTGTTTGTGCATCGAAAAACTTTTCTAATAGTTCGCCCAATGAAAACTCAACTAGATTTAAAGTTTTATTCGCAAGAGGAATTGAATTGGCTGCACATTCTAAAGAGTACACCATATTCTGCTCGGTTTGAAAAACAAGTGAGAATAGGTAAACTTGACGAATTGAACGATAATGTGATAGGAAAAATTAAGGATTCTTATTTGTTGTTTTGGAATAATTATTAATATTAAAATAATAATTTATATTGTTAACGATTTATAAATTTGCCCCAATAAATACACTAAAACTATGAAAAACTTATTTAATCAAGAACACGTAAACGAGGTATTGGGCAGAATAGAAAGCCTAACACCTGAAAAAAAGCAAAACTGGGGTAAAATGTCTGTAGATCAGATGTTGGCACATCTAAATGTAACTTACGAAATGATGTATGAGAACAACCATCCTAAGCCAAATCCAGTTATGAAGCTGATTTTGGTGCTATTAGTAAAGAATGCCGTGGTGAGTGAAAAACCCTACAAACAAAACGGCGCTACTGCTCCTGCTTTTTTAATAAAAGGTAATAAAGACTTTGAAGCAGAAAAGCAAAGACTGTTAGGATACGTAAATAAGACCTTGAACCTAGGCGAAAATCATTTTGATGGCCTAAAGTCTCATTCTTTTGGTAAATTGAATAAGACAGAGTGGAACAATATGTTGTACAAACATTTGAACCATCATTTGTCTCAATTTGGCGTATAGTTGTTTGCTACTTGCTACTCAAAGAATTTAAATTAATGCAGTAACAATACTTTTTACGTTACCAATGGGACAATAAATTTATCAGTTAATTGTTCGCACCAATCAATGTGACAATCTGTATTGTTGTGGAATCATCAACTAGAGTAAATAAATAGTAGGATTAATATTAATTAATTGGTATATGTAATCGCGATTTCACCTAATTATTAAAAGCTGGTCATACAAGTCCTTAAAACCTTACCACTTGTTAAAGCGTTACTAATGTCATAGTTGAATAATCAAAAACATTAATCAGATATGAAACTGAATGCTGGAATTATAACCTACAAAATAGAGGAAACTAAAAAATTCTATACAGAGGTACTAGAATTTAAGGTCAAATTTGAGAACGAATTTTATATACTCTTAGAAACTCCCAATATGCTATCAGAGTTAAGTTTTCTATTGCCTAAACACCCAAGTCAGAGACCTATATTTCAATCTGAGTTTACTGGTCAAGGTGTGTACTTAACCTTAGAAGTAGATGATGTTGATAAATACTATGTTGAGTTTAATGCTAGAAATATTCCAATTGAAACAGAGTTAAGGCAAGAACCTTGGGGGGATAAGCATTTTACTATTGTTGACCCAAATGGCATTGGTATAGACATAGTTACTTATTCGGCAACTGAGTAGTTTTACTTATTAATTCAAAGCTTTATTTTCAACAGATATTCTTACATAGAGCATTGCTGCATTTAGTAAGCTAAATATTAATGCAGTGTAGTACAAATGAAAAATCATAGGAATGCATATAATTTCTAAAACTACAATCACATAGTTTGGATGTTTAATATACCTATATATCCCTCGGCTAACTAGGTTTAGATTTGGAATTCTTAGTATTTTGGTATTCCAATACTTCCCTAATGTACTGATGACTATTATCTTTAGACTTATCAGAATCAAGAACAATGCTAGGAATATGTAGTCAATTTCAGTTATCCGCAATAAGTATTCAATAATAATTGAAACTATAAATAGAGTATGCAAGGCTATCATAAAAGGGTAATGCTCTTTGCCATATTCTACGGCACCTTGTTTCCGTATCCAAGCCTCATTCCGCTTAGCGACAACCAATTCGGAAAGCCGTACAAAGACTAGAAAAGAAATGAAAATGAGGAAGTCTATTTTAGGCATTCATTTTTAATAATATCATTTCGCTGCTAAATCCTGGACCCATAGCCAGCATTAAACCATATCCTGGTTCGTAACCCGCAGACATAAATCGCTCTAATACATAAATTACTGTTGCGCTAGACATATTCCCATTTTCCTGCATTATTTGGGCAGTATATTGTAAATCAACATCTTTTAAATCTAATGATGAATTATAGGCATCTATTACTTTTTTGCCGCCAGGGTGAAATATAAAATTTTTAATATCGTCAATAGTTAATCCGTTAACTTGAAGAAAATCATCAATATCATTTTTGATATTTTCGTGAATAAAACTAGGTATATCTTTAGAAAACACTACTTTAAAACCTGCATCTTGAAATTCCCAGCCCATTATGTCTATGGTATCATAATATAATTTGCTACAGCAGTTAACTATACTTATTTTAGGTTCCTTAGTTATTTCGTCTCCTAATATAATGGCAGCAGATACACCGTCTGAGAATAAACTAGAACCAATAAAGTTTGACTTGCTATAGTCTGTTTTTATCAGTGTAAGTGAGCATAATTCTACGCAAACAAATACAACAATCGCCTTTGGATTCGCTTTAGCTATGGCATTTACTTTGGCTAAACCAGATACACCCCCACCGCAGCCAAGCCCCCAAATGGGTGTTCTACCTAAATATGGACTTAGTCTTAATTTATTTATTAGCAGGGCGTCTATACTGGGTGTTGCCAATCCGGTTGAAGATACAAATACTATATCGGTTAGGTCAGACAGTATAAAACCAGCTTTATTGGAAGCTTCGGTAATAGCATTGCTAGTATATTCTACGGAAAGATTAATATAATCATTGTTGCGTTGCTCAAAGCTTTGATCGCCTGCATAGTAGCTTAATGGTTTGCAGAAATTTCTAGTCTTGATTTCTGTGTTGTCAAATGCAGCTAACATTCTTTCGACTTGGGGGAAGTTTTCTAGAAATAAATCTTTTGAATGTTTTTTAACTTCTTCTTGCGATATTTTATTTTGAAACTGTATGGTGGCTACTGCTGCTATATTCGGCATATATTATAAATCTACTGCTATCTATAATTTAAATCACAGTGTATGTTAAGACAAATGGCAGACAATTTGGTTTTCAATGTCCCTATCTGCATTGTGTTTAGTATTTTTTTAATACAAATTATGAAAATTAACTATTTTGGATTAGTATCAGCTATTAGGTCAAAACTCTCTTGTATCATTTGTTTAAGTATATCTAGATCTAAATCTGCTAAACGCTTAAAATATATACAACTAACTGCTTTTTTGTACTTACCCAACTTTTGCAGTAATTCTTCTTCTCTTTCGGAATGGCAACTTAGGTATAGGCTAAATTTATCCTTTCTGGGGGCAAAACCTATTCTATAGGAGCTGCCTTTAAATCCACTTGCATATTCATAGTTATAGATGCCAAATCCTATTTGATTTTCTGGATAGAGAGTAGCAACTTCGCCTGATATTTCTGACATAATTGAAATTAGAGCCAAGGAATCTTGTTTTTTCAGTTCATCATTAATAGAATTAATGAAATTTAAGATGTCAGTATTCATTGAATTTGTGTTCATAGTTATTCGAATTTAAAAAAAAATAAAATATACGGTACTTTGTTTGGTATTTTTAGTTTAATTATCCATCAAACTAAATCCTTACTTATTGATATTTTTTATAAAGTATTTTTTTTTGATTACGAAAAGGTTAAATAACTAAAAAGTAATACATATCACTTTTTTTTAACTATCATAATGACAACACAAGACTTAGCAAATCGTTACCACGAATTAGCGCAACAAGGAAATTTTCAAGCTATCAGAGATGAATTTTTTCACACCGATGCAGTTAGCATTGAACCTGAACACACCCAAAACGTACCTGGTTTGAACAGCGTTCAAGGTCTAGAAGCAATAAATGAAAAGGGTAAAGTTTTTAATGAAATGGTTGAAGAAATGCACGGTGGTTGGAGCAAAGAGCCTCAAGTAGTTGGAAATTTTTTTACAGTACCTATGGGTATGGATATTAAGATGAAAGGCCAACCTCGTATGCAAATGGAGGAAATCGCTTTATATGAGGTAAAGGAAGGTAAAATAGTGAAAGAGCAATTCTTTTACTAGTAATTACTTACATATTCAAATTTACAATAAAAGCACCTAATGGTGCTTTTATTGTAAATTTTATATTGACATCAGTGTCATAATATTTTGACATTTTGATCAAAATAAAAATACCTATTGTCAGCAAATCGGAAGTTTTGTATCTGTCATTTGACATCTTTTCTATTACACTTAAATGGTATTCCGCTTGCGTATATGCATTACAAAGAATGATCTTTTAACAACTTAAAAACAATTATTATGACGTACACATCAAGAAAAGACTTTAGAAATCACCCATTAACTCACTTTATAGATTCAGTAATTCAAAACAATATGGGAAATGTTGTAGAATCTGACTTATGGGGTGGCAAAAGCCAACAAAAATCAAATATACCAGTTAACATTAAGGAATCTCAAGACGCCTATGAATTGCAATTTGTAGCACCCGGTTTAGCAAAAGAAGACTTCAAAATTAACTTATCGGGTAATAATTTAACCATTAGTTATGAACATACCGATGAAACTGAAACTGAGGCTGACAAGAAAAACTGGATTAAGAGAGAGTTTTCGAAAAAATCATTTAGCCGTAGTTTCAATATAGGTGATGATATCAATGTAAATGAGATAGATGCGACCTATGCTGATGGAATTCTTAACTTAACCTTACCTAAAAAGGAAGAGGCCCAAAAAATTGTGAAGCAAATAGAGATTAAATAATTCTGAGAAAAGGTTTAAAGATAAGGGGTTGATATCATATTATTATTGCCCCTTATCTTAATAAGTAAATAGTAAAAATTTACTGTGAGTTGTTTTAATCTTATCTGCTTAACTGAAATGCGATAAAGTATGCTGCACCTGCCGCAGCACCACCTATCATAAAGGTCTGTAAGCTACTTTTCCAAGGTGTAACTCCAGTAGCTCTCCCCTTAAAGAAACCAAAGATAATAAGCGCCAATCCTGTAGTTAAAATACTGAAATATAGTCCTTCATTATTAGATTCAGTGAAAAAATAAGGTGCCATAGGAACTAAGCCTCCTGCTATATAACTTCCAGCAATTGTTGCTCCAGAAATAAAACTACGCTTAGGGTGTGGTTCATCTAAGCCTAATTCAAATCTCATCATAAAGTCAACCCAAGCCTTATGATTTTTTTTCAAAGCATTTACTAGGGGCGCACTATCTTGTGCAGATACACCATATTCAGCCATTATTAGAATAATTTCATCTTCTTCAGCTTGCGGCTTATGAATTACTTCCCACTCTTCTCGTTTTCGTTCAGATAAATAATGCTCTCTCGCACTTTTAGCAGCCAAATATCCACCTAATCCCATTGCAATAGCACCTGCAGCTATTTCTGCCAACCCTGCTGTAATTACCAGATCATTTGTATTTACTGCGCCACTTATACCTGCAGCTAAGGCAAATGGTACCGTCAGACCATCGCTCATACCAATTACGATGTCTTGTATAGTTTCGCTTCCTTTACTATGGTATTCGTTATGATGATGATGGTCAGAATGTTGCGTCATTAGATATATAGTATAGATTGGATTACGATTTAGACTTGATGATGAATAAATTTTAACATAAAAAAAACCTACTATGTTTTTTCATAATAGGCTTTTTATATCTAATATGAAAGTACTCTAAAACTTATTGCCTTGCACCTCACCACAGTTGCGCATTTCTGCACCAAAGTATGGATTTCTAATTACACTATCCTCTGCTATCCAATTTGCACCTTTTCCATCATTTGCCATAGGGCAAAATTGAGTATAAGCTGCTTCGTGTATTAATCCATTATCTTTAATTGTTGTGGCAAAAGCTTGGCTTAACATTTCAAAATGTTTTCTTTGCTCTTTTATATCTTTAGCAACTGCAATGGCATCTGTGTGTTCTATTATTAGCTTTTGATTTTTATCCCAATTAGCTACATTTTTCAGTTTGTTCTGTTGAGTAGTCATTGTTAGCTTAGATAAGTGCTTTGCTTCGCTTGCTGCTAGACTCATACTATCCCAAGCCAATGCATTTTTAATATCTACATAGGCATCCCACATAGACTCTGTATTGCCTTCGTGCATTCTAGGCATTATATCATCATTTGTTGTATCAGATTTTTCAGCAACATTTTCAGTATTTTCTACTTTATTTTTTTGCTCACCGCAGGCAGGCAATATTAGTATCCCAGATAACAGGGTAATTGAAAAGAGTATCTTAATTTTCATACTTACAAAAATACAATTAATTAGATAAGCCAATAAAATTATGATGCTTTATTAATATTGTGGATATTTGTACTATAAATATTTGATATGATAATTCAGCAGTTTGAAGCGAAAGGATTGGCGCACTATTCTTACCTAGTAGCCGATAAGGAAGAGGGAATTGCAATAGTAATAGATGCAGAAAGAGACGTAAAAACGTATATTGAATATGTTGCTGAGCATAGGCTAAAATTAGCTTTCGCAACAGAGACACACATACACGCTGACTTTGCAAGTGGCACGCTAGAACTTGCACACAGAGTTGGGGCAGAGGTTTATTTATCAGCGTACGATGAAAATGAAGTATATCAATATCAATTTAAACATAATAATGTACGTGAAGGCGATATAATACAAGTGGGTAAACATCACCTTCAAGTACTACACACTCCAGGACACACACCAGAGCACATTTCATTTTTAGCATTTGAAGCTGGAAATGATAATCCTATTGCCATATTTTCAGGAGATTTCTTATTTATAGGCAGTGTTGGTAGGCCAGACCTATTAGGTGAAGGTAATAAAGATCATTTAGCTAAGTCTATGTATAACAGTATTCAGAGGCATATTCCTGCCTTGGCTGATGGATTAGTGGTATATCCTGCGCACGGTGCAGGTTCATTATGTGGTGCAGGATTGTCTAAGGCTAATAGCTCAACTATTGGAGTAGAGCGCACAAGTAATCCTTATTTAAGTAAAGAACTAAGTGAGGCAGATTTCATATCAAGATTATTGACTTCTTCTCCTTATTTCCCACAATATTATTTGCGAATGAAGCAGATAAATAGTGATGGTCCAAACTTGCTAGAGGGTAAGAAAAAGCCGCAACCACTTTCAGTAAAAGAATTTGCTAAAAAAGTAGAAGAACAAGAAATAGTAATTGATGTAAGAGAACCTCTTAGCTTTGGTGGTAGTCACATATATGACAGCATTAATATCGGAACAATAGACCAATTAGGCTTTTGGGCTGCTTGGATATTACCTTATGATCAAGATATTAACTTAATAGTTGATGATGAAAGTGATGTAAGAAAATGTTGGCAAGCCTTGGTTAGGGTAGGTCTAGATCAAGTTGATTCTTACTTAAGTCCAAATATTACTGCTTGGGCTAATCAAGGAGAAGACTTTACTTATTTGCCTAATGTAAGTGTTCATATGCTAAATGACCTTATGGAAATGGGTGAACAAATTAGCGTACTTGATGTAAGAACCTTGGATGAATTTAGCTCTGGACATATTACTGGCTCTAAGCATATATATTTAGGCGAATTAGAGAAAAATCTAGATGAGTATAAAGATAAAAGTACAGAAATCTATTGCGTTTGTGGTGGTGGAATGAGAAGTAGTATTGCTGGCAGCATACTTATGAAAAATGGATTTGAAAATGTTACCAGTGTATTTGGAGGAATTACAGCCTGGAAAGCTGCAGATTTTCCAGTAAAAACAGGCTTATCTCTTTCTCAACAGAAGCAGAAAGTTTCGTAAAAAACAAATTTTATCCTTATCGTCATTGCCAAAAAGAAGCAACTTAAAAGGTTAAGATTTCTGAAGTACGATAATATTGAAGGACTTAGAGTTTAATGGGCGACTAGTGGGGTTCGAACCCACGACCCCTGGAACCACAAACCAGTGCTCTAACCAACTGAGCTATAGTCGCCGTAAAGAAGTGCAAAGATAATTATAATTAGGAAAACTAAATTATCATTACTCTATTTATTTTAAGTCAATATATGTCATAAATCCAGGGAACTATTATTCTTTAAAAAAAAGTATACAACTTAATACCTTGTTTTGTAATACTATAGCAATTTATAAATTCTTAATGTACTGTTGCTAAAATTCCTACATTTGTGTATTACTATATGCCAGAACATAACCCATACAATCAAAGCGGTAAAGTGAACATCTTAATAGTTGAAGATGAGCAAATAACTGCTAAAGAATTAAGAATGAGCCTGGAAAAGATGGGCTATACAGTTTGTGCAACTGCTACGTCTTACCAAGAGGCTTTAACTTTTGCTAATGCAAACAGACCAGATATTGCCCTGATGGACATACATATAGATGGTAACAAAGATGGCATTCAAACGGCGAAAGCTTTAAAGACGCATTATGATATTCCTGTCATATTCCTAACTTCCCAGAATGATTTAGAAATAGTGCAAAAGGCAAAAGAAAGTGATCCTTTTGGTTATTTAATAAAACCGTTTCGTAAATCTGACCTACAAACAACCATAGAAATTGCCCTTTTTAACCATAAGAAGAGCAGTACTATGAAGGAAGATTTAGATAAGTTTACTACTGCGGTTCAGGTACTTGAGGTGCCAATTATGATGATTAATGCTGAGGGGCAAATTGATTATTTTAACAATAAAGTAGAAGAAATAAGCGGTTGGAGAAAGAGTGAAAAGCAAAATCACAGCTTAAACCAAATTCTTACGCTTGAGGATATGCCCGCTTGGTTATTTATAGAGACTAAGTTAACAGGCTATAGCGATAAGTCTTTGGTATTTGATGGGAACAGCTTCATTAGTCATAGAAACGGACAACAAATTCCTGTGAGCGGCAGCATTAGCTCCATTCAAAACCCAGATGGAAATATAGCAGGTTACATTATTAGGGTATTGAGCCCAGAGCAATTGCAATTGCAAAAAACTGATAAAACTGCACAGTCCACAACTATAATTCCTGATAATGATGATGAGTTTAATACTCATATAAACGATAACTACTTTTTCTTAAAAGATAAAAGTAGCTTTTATAGAATTCCTATTGATTCAATACTATATGTAGAGGCATTAGGTAATTATGTGAAAGTGCATACTGCAGCTAAAACCTATATGACCTTAAGTCCGTTAAAGGTCATTGAAAAATTATTACCAGATAATTTGTTCTATAGAATTCACAGGAGTTTCATTGCAGCCTTAAACAAAATAACTGCCGTACACAGTAGTGACGTGCAAATAGGAGAGAAGATGCTCCCTATTGGCAAAACGTACAGGGATGAATTGATGAAGAAAATCAAACGCCCTGTGTTATAATCTTTTATTTTAAGGTTGTTATTTAGAGCCTTCAAGTTCAGAAATTTCATCAGAAACTTCTATTAATACTTCATCTATTAGCGCTAAACCGCTGTGAACAGTCATATTAAGAGATTGACATAAATCTCTAAGTTCATTTTGATCCATTTCATAATCGCTCATATCTAATATACTTAGAAAGCTATCAACCGTAGCAATTGGGCTGCGACAGTCGTGATTCAATTTAGATAATTTTGACTTTAGTCTTGATAAATCCATATAGTTTTAGTGGTTAAGATATCAAAAAATAGTTTGATACCGGCTGTTATTCAGTATCAAACCTAATATAATATTATTTACTAAACATCAATATTAGCATAACGTGCATTTGATTCTATAAATTCACGCCTAGGTGGAACTTCGTCACCCATCAGCATACTAAATACGTGGTCAGCTTCTGCAGCACTATCTATAGTTACTTGTTTCAGAGTTCTAAATTCAGGATTCATAGTTGTGACCCACAATTGTTCTGCGTTCATCTCGCCCAGACCTTTGTATCGTTGTATGTTAATTAAATGTTCTTTACCCGGTTCAGATATTTTGGCAATAACTGAATCTCTTTCATTTTCATCAAAGCAGTAATGCAGTTCTTTCCCTTTTTTAATTAAGTAAAGCGGCGGAAGAGCTACATATATGTAACCATTTTCAATTAGTGCCTTCATATACCTATAGAAAAGTGTCAAAATCAATGTTCTGATGTGACTGCCATCAACATCGGCATCGGTCATTATTACTATTTTATGGTATCTTAATTTTACTAGATTTAAAGCTTTGCTATCCTCTGGTGTACCAATGGTAACTCCTAGGGCAGTAAACATATTTTTAATCTCCTCGTTTTGATATATTTTATCTTCTAGTGCTTTTTCAACATTTAATATTTTACCTCTAAGTGGTAAAATAGCTTGAAACTTTCTATCTCTACCTTGTTTAGCAGTTCCACCGGCGGAGTCACCCTCTACTAAGTAAATTTCGCTTTCAGCGGGATCTGTATTACTGCAATCGGACAATTTACCTGGTAAACCACTACCTATCAAGACACTTTTTCTTGTAACCAGTTCCCTTGCTTTTTTAGCAGCTAGCCTAGCCGTAGCTGACAAAACCACTTTGCTCATTATCATTTTGGCTTCTATAGGGTGTTCCTCAAGATATATAGCTAAAGATGAACTCAGCATACTTTGTACGGCGCCTTGCACGTCACTATTTCCTAGTTTTGTCTTGGTTTGTCCCTCAAACTGAGGTTCCTTTACCTTAACTGAAACTACTGCAGTTAATCCTTCTCTAAAGTCATCACCCGTTATTTCAACCTTAGCGTTTTTAAGCAGAGCATTTTTATCCGCATAAGATTTAAACGTTTTAGTTAGTGCAGCTCTAAATCCAGAAACGTGAGTTCCACCCTCTACAGTATTTATATTATTTACATAACTATGTACATTTTCAGAATATGTGTCATTGTATTGGAATGAAATTTCAATTGGAACTTCATTAACCTCAGCCTCAAAGTAAATTGGATCTGGTATTAATGCGACACGAGTTTTGTCAAGATATTGAACAAATTCCTTTAAGCCTATTAGGCTATGAAATAACTCACTTTTATAACTAACATCGTCTTTTAATTCACGCCTATCAGTTATACTTAGCCTAATTCCTTTATTTAAAAATGACAACTCTCTAAGTCTGGTAGCTAAGGTAGAGTAGTTATAGACAGTAGATAGGGTGAAAATAGTATCGTCAGGAGTAAATTTTATTACAGTTCCTTGAAAATCAGTATCGCCTATTTGTTTTACAGAATAAAGAGGAGCTCCCTTAGAGAATTCCTGAACATATTCCTTTCCGTCTTTATGTATATTGGCTTGCAAATGATTAGATAATGCATTTACACAACTAACCCCAACACCGTGTAAGCCACCACTTACCTTATAACTATTCTTATCGAACTTACCGCCAGCGTGCAATACTGTCATTACAACTTCTAATGCAGAACGTCCTTCTGTTTTATGAATATCTACTGGAATTCCTCTGCCATTATCTCTTACCTCAATTGAGTTATCTTCAAATATGATTACGTCAATTTTGTCACAATGTCCAGCTAAAGCCTCATCAATACTATTATCTACAACCTCATATACTAAGTGGTGGAGACCTCTTAAACCAGTATCACCAATATACATTGAGGGCCTCAAACGAACTGCCTCTAAACCTTCTAATACTTGAATATTTCCAGCATTATATTCACTCTTATCAACTTGAACTTCAGACATTATATCTATATAGAATTAATGCTCTAAATTAGGTAATTTATTATGGTTTTCCCAGTAAAACAGCTCCTATTTTGAATGGAATTATTCACAATGTGTTAATAAAAAATTAACTAAATATTAAATTATGCTGTATGATTTAGTTAATAAATATTATAATTCTAAAATGCTGTGATGAATTCTGATAACTTGATCAATAATCCGACTTTTAACATCATTTGTAATGGAATAATCAGCAAATTTTAGTTTTTCTTCGTCACTTAATTGCATCTTAATTCTATCAATTATTTGCTGCTCACTAATATTTTCTCTCTTTAATACTCGCTCTATTCGTAAGGAAATTGGTGAAGTAACTACAATTAGTTTATCTAGTTCTTTATACTTACTAGTTTCAATTAAGATTGCAGCTTCCTTTAATATGTAGTTAGTATTTTCTGGAATCTCAATTAGCCATTGTTGAAAAGCCCGATTAACAGCAGGGTGAGAAATAGACTCTAATACTTTTAGTTTTTCCTTATTGCTAAATACAAGCTCGCCTAAATATTTTTTATTTATAAGACCTGATTCTAAATACGAATTATCTCCAAAGGCTATTTTAATTTGTTGTCTAGCTATTTTATCAGATTCTAAAATAGATTTACTTACAATGTCGCTGCTAAATACTGGAACATTTAGGCAGGAAAATATCTTGCAAATGGTTGATTTTCCACTACCAATTCCACCTGTAATACCTACTTTAATACAGTTCACGGCAGTTCTATTATTTCAGGAGTGTAAGTATGATAATAAGTAAAGGGTGGGGTTGACTCTAACTCTATTTTAAATGTATTGAGACCACTACCAGTATTTTGCTTTATGAACTTGTATTTGAATAATTTACTATCTTCCCTATTAAACCATTTAAGTGGGGTTTGATAAAAATTGTCTATTTGAATTATTTGCTCAGGGTAATTTGGAACAGGTGTAGTTACTTTTAAATTTTTCTCAGTTAGTATATCTGTAAATATTTTTAAGGTTACAGTTTTCTTATCTAGTATTATGTTGCCTGTTGGTTCTATCAATTCTACATCTGAAAAAGTCCTGTTCCCCTTTGTTTTTCCTTTAAGTTGTTCTGTTTTAATAAAATAAACTTTACTTAGTACAGCAGCATCGCCCGATATTGAAACACTATCTGGGTTTATGATGGTTGCATCACTAAAATCGTAACCTGCCTCTAACTGTACTTGGAAATCTGGAATTATTTTTACCCTCTTGCTCTTGGTTTTAATTTTGGTAAGGGAAATACTACCAGGATTTATATCGTGAATCACTACTTTATTTGGTAATACTTGTGCAATTCGTGTTCTTATATATTGAACCGATATTACTTCTGATTTATCAAAATCAGCTACGCTAATCTTTATTTCAGGTTGTAAAATGGTGAAATTCTCATTTATAAAGTCCCAACCACGAGCGGTAACAGTGGCTGTAATGACTTGTGGCAATGGGTCTATATATCTGTAGTTTGCATTATAGTTATTATATCTAATACGAATGTGAATAGTATGCGTATAGTTATCATTTAAACTAAATAATAACCACAAAAAAAAAGATACCAGTACACACACACCAAAGGTTAGCACACTGGTTCTACTCAGGCTGGGAAGCTTCTTCTTATCGCCGGTTATTGCCTCCCGTCTCATAATATTTGCTTAAGCTTTTATTGGTACTTCAGCAGATACTGCTTTTGTATATTCTATAGATATGGCAGACTTTAATACTTCTAGAGTAGTGTTTCCTGTTTCTATCATAAAGGTTTTATCATTTACTTTGGTAATGGTGCCGTGTATGCCACCAATTGTAACCACTTTATCGCCCAAACCTATTTGCTCTTTAAACTTAGCAGTACTTGCAGCTTTTTTTCGTTGTGGTCTAATGTTAAAGAAGTAAAGCACCAAAACTATTAGTGGTAGAGCAATGAACATTGGATTAAAACCAGAGTCCTTACCACCAGCGGCGGCACCACCACCCATTAGTATTATTGTATTTATCATTTATTTATTTACTGTAGCTTTAAAAGATAGTTCTGTATTAACAGGGGTAGTATTAGCATATACTGTAACATTTTTAGTTACCTCACCCTCTTTACCATTACTGTCAAATTTAATTAAAATTTTACCTCTTTTACCAGGCATTATAGGTTGATCACTGTAAGATGGAACAGTACAACCACAACTGGCTTGTACCTTTGTAATTAACAGTTTAGATTTACCAATATTGGTAAATTCGTAGGTCCATTCTACTTTTTCACCATCTTTAACTACGCCAAAGTCGTGACCCGTTGTATCAAATTTGATAATTGAAGATTCAGATGCTACATCAGTTGCATTTAGTTTTGATTTCTCTTGACCTTGACAGGCAGATAATACTCCAAATAAAGAGAATGAAACTATGGTAATTAGGTTAAATATGTGCTTCATAGTATTGCTTTTAATTTTTAACAATGGTACCGTTTGCTTTTAAGTCTTTCAAAATTGAGTCCAAAACACCATTAATAAATTTTTTACTTTGTGGTGTACTGTAGTTTTTAGACAGCTCAATATACTCATTTATAGAAACTTTTGCTGGAATAGATGGAAAATGCAAAAACTCGCAAATAGCCATCCTTAAAATTATTTTGTCAATTTTAGCAATATGATTATCCTCCCATTTCTGAGTTTTAGGGTGAATAAGCAGATCTAATGCTACTTGATTACTAAGTGTCTTCTTCAATAAATTTTTAGCAAAGTCCAAAATCTCATCATCGTCGTTACTTAGTGGCTGCAATATATCTTCATTCTCTAAGTCACTACCTATTGATTGTACTGTCTTAATAGCCATCTGAAGTACTATTTTTTTGTCATCTGGCCAATTAGTATATTCTTCCTCTAGATGTTGACTAAACAAAGCCATATTAGTACTGTAATGCTTTAGGGCAAATACAAGTATGTCTTGATTTAAGAGGCTGTTTTCATCAGCGAATTGAGCATATTCTTTGTAAACCTCCTGATTTTTAAAATCAAAATAAATTTTACGCAACATACTGTTTTCACCCTCGCTATTCCATACTACTTTATACTTCTCACAGGCCGTGTGAAAATGTTTATTTTGCACCAGTTTCTGTAGTATAGGATTATGAAAGAAGCGCAAGTTTGCCTTTAAATCCCGCTCTATAGGTATGTAGCGCGACCTTTGTTCATCATCATATTGATTAGCAAAATCTGATAACTCTTCTAAAAATTTTAGAAGATATAAATATGCTTCATATAGGCGAGATATATTCTTTTCTAATTCTCTGACTAACGGAGCAGGATTTTCCTGTTCTGCCCCGTCTGAAGTATTCATATACAGAGCCTGTAATACTTTGACCCTGATGTGCCTGCGACTGAGCATTTTAAACTAAACTTTTAATTTTTAAAAGAACTGAAATTGTCAACAATTGAGTTGAATATTTAAACTACTGAGCCTGAATTAATTCAAACTACAGTTTATTGCAAATTATAACCTAGAGTGAACTTGACCTATTGAGTAAATCCTTTGTTCAGCCATTTTATTAGCTGCTACATTGGTAGGTATATTTTCATCTGAAGCTAAATTAAATAGGTTAATAGCCACATCGTAAATGTTTTCTGTACGAGCCATAGCTATTTGTCTATTATAACCATATAGTTCAGTATAGACATTTATCAATCCACCAGCATTTATTAAGAAATCAGGTGCATACAATATGCTTTTTTCCATTAGTGCTTGACCATCTCTAACTTCATCTTCCAATTGATTGTTTGCAGCTCCTGCTACTATGTCGCAATTTAATTTTGCAATTGTGTGACTGTTTAATCTAGCACCTAAAGCGCAAGGCGAATAGATATCCATTTTTTGGTCAAATACAGTTTCTAATGAAACGATTTGAGCATTGTACTCTTTATTCATTTCATTTAAAGCTGTCATATTTATGTCAGCAACCATTACATCTGCACCTTCTTTGGCTAATAACTCAACCAAATGACTACCCACTTTACCTACACCCTCTACCAATATTTTTTTGCCAATAAGTGAATCATTACCATATACTTTTTTAGCACTGGCTTTCATTCCTAAATAAACACCGTATGCAGTAACAGGAGAAGGATCACCACCGCCACCCATTATTTCAGGTAAACCAGCCACGTGGTCAGTTTCCATTTTAACGTACTCCATATCTTTGGTAGTTGTCCCTATATCCTCAGCGGTAATGTATTTACCGTTCAAGTTATCTATAAACTTACCAAATCTTCTCATTAAGCTTTCGCTTTTAATTTGATTAGGATTCCCGATTATGACAGCTTTTGCTCCACCTAGATTTAGTCCAGATATTGCTGCTTTATAAGTCATACCGCGAGATAATCTCAACACATCTGTTACAGCATCGTTCTCATTAGCGTACGCATACATTCTAGTACCACCTAGGCCTGGACCTAAAGTAGTATTATGTATAGCGATTATTGCTTTAAGACCGGTAATTTTGTCCTGACAGAAAACGACATTCTCATAATCTGTTTCAGCAAGACGGTCAAAAAGAGGTTTTTGAATTTCTATTTCTAATTCGTTGACAATATTCATTCTGTCGATTTGTAAAAATTGATGCGATGATTCAAGTGAGGGGCAAAAGTACAACATTTCATTGAGTTTTATAAATGAGTTCAATTAGCAACCTAAGATCATTAGGTACATTAAATAAATACATTTGGAGATATAAGTGGCTGTTATTAACGGGGCTTAGCTTCGTAATAATTAGCAACATATTTGCAGTAGTGCCAGGGCAATTGGTACGAAAATCCTTTGATGAATTGCAAGGGCAAGTCTCTCAATACCAAAATTCTAGTTCAGGTGCCGAAACAAAAGATCTACTATCTGGTATTATAGCAAAATATGCTTTAATAATAGTTGCTATGGCATTGCTTAAGGGGATATTTATGTTTCTAATGCGTCAAACCATCATAGTGATGTCTAGAAAGATAGAGTATGACTTAAAGAATGACATTTACAATCACTTGCAATGGCTTCATATAGGATACTATAATAAGGCAAATACGGGGGATTTAATGGCTCGAATTACAGAGGATGTAGGTAGGGTAAGAATGTACGTTGGACCTGCATTAATGTATTTAATTAATCTAATAACGCTGGTTATATTGACGGTATATATTATGGTAAGGGTAGATGCTGAGCTTACCTTTTTTGTACTTTTACCTTTACCGTTTTTGGCTATTTCTATATATTATGTGAATAGCATAACCTATAAAAAAAGTATTGCAATACAAGAAAGATTAAGCAGCCTAACCACATTTGTACAAGAAACATTTAGTGGAATTAGAGTAATTAAATCTTTTGGATCAGAGGCTGACGTATCGCATTCTTTTAGTAAAGAGGTAGCAGAATATAGAAAGCAAAGTCTTGGCTTGGTTAAAGTAAATGCCTTTTGGACACCACTTATAGCATTTTTGATAGGCATAAGCACTTTGATTACCTTGTATTTAGCTGGTTTAAAAGTGATTAACAGTCAAATGACAACTGGTGTGATTGCAGAGTTTTTTATTTATGTTGCACAATTAAGTTGGCCCGTTGCAGCATTAGGTTGGACGACAAACCTTATACAAAGGGCAGCTGCATCTCAGTCTAGAATAAATGAGTTGTTATTTGTTGACATACAAACTGAAACTACAGGTGAGGAATCTAGCATATCAATTTTGAATAAAGAGGTGGCCCCGACTATTGAATTTAAAAATGTTGAATTTAGATACAGCGAGGAAACTGACTATATATTACGAGAGATAAACCTAACCATACCTAGTGGTAGCACCCTTGGCATAATAGGTAAAACAGGTAGTGGTAAAACAAGTCTGGCTAACCTGATATTGAAAGCATATGAAATAAACAGTGGGCAGATATACTTTAATAATGTGCCGATAGAGCAAGTACCCTTAAGTTACATACGAGAGATAACTGGCTATGTACCACAAGATAACTTTCTGTTTTCTGAAAGTATAGTTTCTAATATTTTGTTTGGAACTGGTGTAGGTTATGATAGTATTGATGATGAATATGTAAATAAGGCTGCTGAAGCTGCTGATTGGGCAGACTTAATTAAAGATATTCAGTTGTTTGATAACGGGATGCACACACTAATAGGCGAAAGGGGTGTTACGTTATCTGGTGGACAAAAGCAAAGACTTTCAATAGCTAGAGCTTTAGTAAAAAAGCCAAAACTTTTAATCTTAGATGATTGTTTCTCAGCGATAGATACCAATACTGAGGCTCAAATACTGGGAAAACTAGGAAGTGTAATGCAAGGGAAAACTTCGATTATAATAGGGCATAGAGTTAGCACTCTAAAAAATTGTGACCAAATAGTAGTATTAGAAGATGGTAAAATTTCAGAAAAAGGTACTCACGAGCAACTTTTAGCAATGAAAGGATACTATGCTAAAGTGTCTATGCAACAACAAATAGAGCAAAGTCTAAATGCTAGAGTTTAATAAACCACAACCCACACCAAGCGAATTCAGCCAAGAGGATTATTATTTTATTGAAGGCGAATTACTGGTATTTACTGAGAAATACCATTTGTCTAAAGGGAAATGCTGTGGAAATATGTGCTTACATTGTCCATACCAATGGCAAAGCGTTCCTACTTGGAAACTACAAAACCAACTTGCCAAAACTAACGCGAAATAGGAATAAGCCTGAAGTAGTAGCGTAGGTGTTTACTCTGTCAGCTTTTGCTGTACTTACAAAAGTTATACCTTTAGTTGAGGTCATAATATTAGGTATGAAGTTCATTTCTATTCCAAAATCAAGCACAAATTTATCATTTATAACTCTACTGCTACCGTAACTAGCTAAGAGTCCAATGCCTGATGCGGTACCTTGAACAGGATTGCCAGAAGGGACATAACCAGAACTGGCTTGATTACTCTCTAAAAAGCCCGATCTATCATTAATGTTCATCAGGCTTTGGCTTAAACCAATTTTAAAATAGTCACCAATCGGAGCGTAAGCTGATGTTTTAAACAATCCATAAAATTTTAAATACAAACTAAAGCTGTACTCATTTATAATTATACGCTGTGGGTTTAAATCTTTCAGCTCGGCATTATAACTTGGCTTAGAGTAATAGTAGCCCACACTAGCACCTACTACAGATTTATTTGAATAAATGTAATCGGTATTGAATTGATGCTTCCAAATAAATTTATCGCCTATAAATGGAACTTGAGTATAAATCAGTGAATTCAAATTTGGAGCAACCATTGCATTATAGCTAATTATACCTCGTTTATTTAGATATCCAGATTGAGCGTGAGACTTCAAACTTATTATTAGTAATAACAGGCTAGAAATACATAATGTAAAATATTTGATTGATTTCATTATTGCAGAGCAAGTTTTTTAATATACTTTTCTATTACAGAAGTTATTACGTCTTTTCTATCTCGAAGTCTAATGTTGCTTATGTCTGTACTATACCTTTTTCCATTGTCTAGATTATAGGTAAAGTTATAAATAATGGTCAGATTTTTACCCGATTGTAGTTTTGCAAAACCGATAGGAGCAGTAAGGGGGAATAATAAAAGTAAAGATTGCTTAAATCCATCTTTATTCTTTTTCTTAAAGTTGACTACACCAGGGTATGAAAAGTAAGGAGTCTCGTAATACTCTTTTATCTTTATAATATTAGAGTCAAGGTGTAAAATGATGGGAATTTCATCGTGCAAGTTTTTTTCTGCTATATATTCAGATAATATATTGTGATTGTTTAATGCATCTGCCCCATCTTCTACAAAAGACTCACTATTAAGCAAGTATATCGGGAGTTTACTGTTTTTGCTTACCTTAATGATTACTTTAGTTAAAAAATCTTTCTTCAATGCTGAATTAATTAGGTCAATCTTATTGTCTTTCCTACCATCTATTACTAAATATTTTGCTTGATCTATTACAATTTTTCTACTCTTCGTTTTTAGAAATTTAACCTTCTGTTTGTTGGTTTCTTCATTTATAAAGTAGGCTGAAAGAAAAGCCTTATTAAAAGCTGTGTCAGAAAAATAGTCCGCATATGCATATTTTAGATATTCATTTCTATCGAAATACGAATCATTTATGTCGTATTTCTTGTATAATATGCTGTCTTTAGGTTTAAATCTATAAAAAAAGTTTTTATCAGTAAAGTGAATGGTAGCAATGTCATTCAATAAATCATTACACCAAGCCACATATTCAGGATTTTTAGGATTTTTTAAATGATATTCCCACAACTTAACGCTAGTAATAATGCAGAACTCTTTTCCTCTGGTATTATTTGCCCAATAGTATAAAGCGTGTATTTGCCCACTTACTTTGCCCTCATTTTTTCTTACTTCATTTCCACGTTTTCCTGTAGTATATTTAGATATACAATACAAGCTCTTTAAATATTCTCTTATTAAAAAGTTACTGGATGTATCTATCTTTTGTAATTCAAAGTTGAGATAAAGAGATTCAATGTATTCTCTATTTATATTCAACAAACGGACTTGCTCATACTTACACAACATTGAACTGTAATTAAAAATCTCTTCAGATATGATGTTTATTAATTTACCGTCATTTTGATTTTTGCTATTTTTAAAATTCAAAACTGTAGATTTTCTAAGACCTATTTGCACCAAAATAGTATCTTCATTTGAATAATTTTCATCTACTACATTCATTTTTATTTCTTTGGTAAGATTGAATTCTGGTATGATAACATATTTGGAATTAAGGAAGGCAAAATCAAATGTTGAGTTATAAATAGGAAAGCTAAAGCCTTTAATAACATCAAAAAGTTTAACTATTTCATTAACATCATACTTAGCCGTGAGGTATAGTTTCGCTGAAAATGCATCCGCTTCTAATTCTTGATTCAGTGCATAAGGTGTTCTGCTTAATAATCTTTCTTCAATAGACTTATTAGTTAATTTTCCGTCAATTTCATACATTTTACTAGGCTCATTGCCAAAGTTTATAAAGTGTTTAGCTGATAAATGACCAAGTTCGTGACCAATTATAAAAGCTAATTGTGCTTCAGATTGTAGCCTAGCTATTAATGCCGTAGTTATAAAGATGAAACCGCTATTTACACTGAATGAGGAAATTTTGGCTGACTTAACTACGTATATCTTAGCTCTTGCATTCAATTCAGGATTTTCTTTTAATAATAATTCCTTTATTCTGTTGCAGTATTCAGTAGTAGTGTCACCAAACAATACTTTACCACTTTCTAATAGTTCGTCTATCAGATAGTCGTTTTGCATTAGTTTCTTTAAATCATCTTTTTGTTTATTAGATTTATGTTTTTTATTTATTGACTTATTAGCAGTATACTTTTGAGAATTTGCACCAATAAAGTAAGTAGGTGTATTACCTTTAGACATAATGGTTGCAAAATCTCTTGATATAACTTGACCAAATGCTTGGTTTGAAGTATGTAGTAAGCAAAGTATAATTATGTTTAGGTGTTTGAATGTCATATTCTTTTTATAAAGTAAGAATTTTATGTTTGGGTATTAATTGCATTATATTATCTACAACTGGTACAAAGTCTGTAATAAAAGCCTCACCATAATCTACCAATCCTAAGTTACCATCAGAGTACATTCTGCTCTTTACCATATTTAAAAACTCTGGTTTTGAAATTAATGTAGTTGCTTCATCTGGGTTATTAGAATTGAAAAATTGTGTTTTGTACGCTAATATTGCTTTCATTTTACGATCCATATAGCCATCTATATTAACAACTACACTAGGTGTTAATAGCTTGTATTGTATGATGTGATAAACGTGTTCTGGTCTATGTGCTACTTGAAACTCACCATCTTCATCAACAGTTTGTAGTTTTTTTAGACCCGATATCCAAGCTGCGTGTTTCACCATTTGTGCTGCCCTGCCGTGATCTGGGTGTCGATCATCTGGAGCATTGGTTATTATTAAACTTGGCGTATGTTTTCTTATTTTCTTAATTACTTCAATTCTATGGTTGTGGTCATTGTCAAATAAACCGTCTGAAAATCCAAGGTTCTCTCGTAAATGAATTCCCATAATGTTGGCAGCTTCTTCAGCTTCACTTTTTCTAGTTTCAGCTGTGCCACGTGTACCCATTTCCCCTTCAGTCAAATCTATAATTCCTACTTTGTAGCCAGCATCAATAGCTTTCATTATGGTACCACCGCAGCCGAGTTCTGCATCATCTGGGTGCGCACATATAACTAAAATATCTAGATTCATTAAGATAATAATTCTGTCAATTTATAGCTTTCTCCAACATTTATCCCTTTTTCTTTTTGGATCACATTAGATAATTCCATAATAGGGTCGTGTTCATAGAATAAATAATAGTTGTCTCGCACGGCAATTTTTAGGTGATGTTCTTTTTCCTTTAGTGTAACAAGAGGTTGTGTATCATACGCCATAACCCAAGGCATAGTTAGGTGCCAATGGGAGGGGAATAAATCTGCAGCAAATACAATTGTTTTCTCTTCTACCAAAATATGGGGAATAATCATACCTGAGGTGTGCCCATTTACTAGTTTAAACGATATTCTATCGCTTAGTTTAGAGTCTTGGGTTATCATAGTTAATTCTTTTGCCTTAGCTAAAGGAGTTATATTGTTTGATATAAATGAGGCCTTTTCTCTAGGATTTGGTTCATTAGCTAGACTCCATTGTTGACTGCTAATGATATATTGTGCATTAGGAAAAACAGGTACATATTCACCATTTTCATTCATTACTATGCTACCGCCACAATGATCAAAATGTAAATGTGTAATAATGTGGTGGGTAACATCATTTACAGAATAGCCACTTTCTGCTAATAAATCTGCAATTGATTTGGTCTGACTAAGGTGATAATAAGAATAAAATTTATCGTCCTGTTTATTACCTATTCCACTATCAATTACAATTAGGTGATTTCTATCTTCAATTAATAAACATCTTAGTGCCCAATCGCACATATTATTTTCATCAGCAGGATTTTTTTTATTCCATAGACTTTTTGGCACAACTCCAAACATTGCACCACCATCTAATTTAAATCTGCCTGTATCAAGGGTAACTAATTTCATTTATTCAAATGTGTTCAAAAATAAACAGCCCAAACCTAAATAGTCTGGGCTGTAAAATAATAAGAATAACTTTTCTAAGAAAAAGTTTACTCGGCGTGCTGATAATCTTCAATTGGAGGGCAAATACAGAATAAATTTCTGTCTCCATAACTGCTATTTACTCTACCAACACTAGGCCAAAATTTATTAAAGTTCACGTAGGGTAGTGGGAATACAGCTTTTTGCCTTCCATAACTATGTGACCAAACGTCTGAAGTAACTGAAAATGCAGTATGTGGTGCATTTTTCAATACATTATCTTCTCTGTCATACACTTCTTGCTCTATCTCTAGTATTTCTTGACGAATGGCAATCATTGCATCACAGAATTTATCTAATTCATCTTTGCTTTCGCTTTCAGTGGGTTCTATCATTAAGGTGCCAGCAACTGGGAACGATACCGTAGGAGCGTGGAAACCATAATCCATCAAGCGTTTTGCAATGTCTTCAACTTCTATATTAGTTGCAGCTTTAAATACTCTAGTATCTAAAATTAGCTCGTGCGCACAACGTCCATTCTTACCAGCGTATAGTGTTTGGTAATATTTGTCAAGTTTTGCCTTAATGTAATTTGCATTTAATATAGCAATTTTAGTTGCATTTGTTAATCCTACTTCGCCCATCATTCTAATGTAGGCATAGCTGATTAATAATATGCTAGAACTACCAAATGGTGCACCAGATATGGCAGTGATAGCCTTTGATCCACCAGTTTTTATCTCAACGTGACTTGGTAAAAACGGAGTAAGGTGTTTTGCAACACCTATTGGTCCCATACCAGGACCACCCCCACCGTGTGGAATACAGAAAGTCTTGTGCAGGTTTAGATGACAAACATCTGCACCAATTAGACCAGGACTGGTTAATCCTACTTGGGCATTCATATTTGCACCGTCCATATATACTTGGCCACCATTGTCGTGAATTACTTGACACATTTCTATAATGCTTTCTTCAAACACACCGTGAGTAGAAGGGTAAGTAACCATTAGAACTGCAAGGTCTTCCTTATGTGCTAATGCTTTTTCTTTTAAATCGTGTTGGTCTATGTTTCCACTTTCGTCACACTTTACAACTACGACCTTCATACCTGCCATTACTGCACTTGCAGGATTAGTACCGTGGGCACTACTAGGTATTAAGGCAATGTTTCTATAATGCTCATTTCTATCCTGGAAATATGCTCTGATTACCATTAGTCCAGCATATTCGCCTTGAGCGCCGCTATTTGGTTGAAGGCTTATATCGTGGAAGCCTGTCACCTGCTTTAAGTATGCAGATAATTCTTCAAATATTTGTGTGTAACCTGCTGCTTGATCTACTGGGGCAAATGGGTGTATACCGCCAAATTGTGACCAAGTTACGGGTCTCATTTCTGTAGTTGCATTTAGTTTCATTGTACAAGAACCAAGTGCTATCATACTATGAGTTAGACTAAGGTCTTTACTTTCTAATTGCTTAATGTATCTCAACATCTGAGTCTCACTTTGGTGACTGTTAAATACTGGGTGCAATAAGAAATTACTTTCTCTTTTCATCAAAGAATCGTTAGAACTTGTTACAACTTTTGCATCAAAACTAAGTATGCCAAATATTTCTAACAGTCGGTTAACATCATCTAGGGAAGTTGTTTCATCTAGTGAAATCCTAATTTGTCCCTGAGTATAATAAAAATTAATATCCTGTGACAACGCTGATTGTTTAATCTCATCTACATTTAAACCAGTAGTGTCAATACTTAATGTATCAAACCAAGACTTATTTAATAAGGTTACGCCACCAAATTGTAAACCAGCAGCAAGTATATTGGTTAATGTATGGGTAGTTTCAGCTATAGCAGTTAAACCTTTTGGACCGTGATACACACTGTACATTCCACTCATTATAGCTAACAGAACTTGTGCTGTACAAATATTACTTGTAGCCTTTTCCCTTCTAATGTGTTGTTCGCGTGTTTGCAATGCCATTCTATAAGCATTGTTACCGTGAGAATCAATTGACAAACCGATAATTCTACCCGGCATTTGTCTTTTATATTTTTCTTTTGTTGCAAAAAATGCTGCGTGTGGTCCACCATAACCCATTGGAACTCCAAATCTTTGAGAATTACCTAAGGCAATGTCAGCACCCCATTCTCCTGGAGATGGTATTAGTGTTAGGGCCAATAAGTCAGTTGCAACAGCTACTAAAGTACCCGTTTCGTGGCAAGCATTTGCAAAGTCAGTATAATCATTTACATTGCCTTGTGCATCAGGATATTGTATTAAAACACCAAAATAATCAGATGATGGCTTAAAGCTTCTCCAATCGCCAATTTCTAAGTCAATGCTAAATGGAATGGCACGAGTATGCATCAAATCAATTGTTTGAGCAAAACAATTTTTATCGATAAAGAATTTAACTCCTTGTGATTTTTCACGCTCATTATAAAGCATTATCATAGCTTCCGATGCCGCAGTTGGCTCATCCAATAACGATGCATTTGCAATATCTAAACCCGTCAAGTTCGTAACCATAGTTTGATAGTTAATCAAGGCTTCTAGTCTGCCTTGGGCTATCTCAGCTTGATAGGGTGTGTACTGTGTGTACCATCCTGGATTCTCTAATATATTTCTAAGTATAACGCCAGGTGTGTAGCAGTTATAATATCCCTGACCTATGTAAGACTTATTTACCTTGTTCTTGCTAGCTATTTTGCTAAACTCCAACATCATTTCTTCCTCGCCTAAGGCAACAGGTATGTCCATTGGCGTTTGCATTCTGATAGCAGCTGGTAAGGTTTGATTTATTAATTCATCAACTGAATCTACACCAATTACTTGGAGCATTTCTTCAATTTCGAGAGCATTTGGACCTATATGTCTGTGCTCAAACTGATCTGACGATGTACGCATATTATTGGTAAAAAGACTAAATTATATTGTTATGAAATGGTGGTGCAAAGGTACTAAGTGTTGTATTAATACTTAGGCTAGTTTAAACATTCTAAATATTTCTTTATCGTAGATTCTAGACCTAAGTACAATGCGTCTATCACCAAAGCGTGACCTATAGAAACTTCACTAAGATCAGGAATATTTTTTTTCAAAAATTTTAGGTTATGTGAATTAAGGTCGTGACCAGCATTAACTTTTAACCCTAGTTTCAAGGCCGACTCTGTAGTTTTTATGTATCGCCCAATTACTTCAATTTCATTGCCAGTTTCAAATGCATTTGCATAGAACTCTGTGTACAACTCAACGTAATCTGCTCCGCAATCTTTAGCTGCTATCGCCATTTTTTCTACAGGGTCTATGAATATAGAAGTTGAAATACCTTTATTTGCCAGTTGGGTACAAACATTGATTAATTTTTTCTGAGCTGTAATGGTATCCCAACCATTAGAACTTGTTAAAGCATCAGGTTTATCAGGTACTAATGTCACCATTTTAGGCTGTACTTCTATCACATAATTCATAAATACTTCATCTGGGTATCCCTCAACGTTAAGGGGTACGTTTATGTTTTGCTTCAGTACATCCAAATCTGAATATTTAATATGCCTTTGGTCTGGTCTTGGGTGCACTGTAATGCCTTGTGCGCCGAAATTTATGCAGTTTTGAGCCACAGTCAATAGGTTAGGTTTGTCTGACCCCCTAGAATTTCTGATTAAGGCAATTTTATTAATGTTTACACTTAATAGAGTCATTTACTAAATAGTTTAAATGTTATAAAATCATTAACGAGTTAAGATAAGCCTTGGTTTAATTGGTGATGGCTTAATTTTTGCGAATCTTTTGAAAGATACAACTACCACTAAAACAATGGAAAATGTTGAAAATTTAGACTTAATTAATTTAAAACTGCTAATGGATTTACACTTAGCTGAAAAAAAATTACTTAAGAAAACCAAAGAACTGTTAGAATATGAAGAAGCCAAAGGAATCTTCAGAGGATTTAAATTTAACTATTTATTGGACGTGTATGATCGTAAAAACCAAATGATAACTTATTTAGAAAAGATAATTCAATTAGCTTATCCTACTTGTTTAAATAAAGCGCATAGGATTTAGCTTTAATCTATTTGTAATACAGCCATAAATGCTGATTGTGGTATTTCTACATTACCAACTTGCTTCATTCTCTTTTTGCCCTTTTTCTGTTTTTCCAGTAGTTTTCTTTTCCTACTTATATCTCCACCATAACATTTCGCTGTTACGTCTTTTCTTATTGCCTTAATCGTTTCTCTGGCTATTACTTTTGTACTAATGCTTGCTTGTACTGCAATTTCAAATTGTTGCCTTGGCACCAATTCTTTAAGTTTTAGGCAAATTTTCTTACCCCATTCAAAAGATTTATCTCTGTGAATGATGGCACTTAATGCATCTACAGCCTCTCCGTTTAATCTAATATCTAATTTTACTAAATGACTTTCTCTATATGCAATAGGGTGATAGTCAAATGATGCATATCCTCTGCTTATTGACTTTAGCTTATCGTAAAAATCAAATACAATTTCCCCCAATGGCAATTCAAAACTTAATTCAACCCTAGTAGGAGTTAGGTAAATTTGATTTAATAAAATCCCCCTTCTGTCTAGGCACAACTTAATAATTGCACCAACATAATCTGACTTTGATATTATTTGAGCGTGGATGTAAGGTTCTTCCATCAAATCAATCTGTGAAGGCTCTGGTAAATCGCTAGGATTAGTTACTGATAATTCCTCACCTTTATTAGTATATACCTTATAAGATACGTTGGGCACAGTAGTAATTACGGTCATATTAAACTCTCTCTCTAGTCGCTCCTGTATGATTTCCATATGTAGCATACCCAAAAATCCGCACCTAAATCCAAAGCCTAGCGCTGCAGAAGTTTCAGGCTCATATACTAAAGATGCATCATTCAGCTGTAATCTGTCCATACTGTCACGCAATTCCTCATAGTCTTCTGTATCTACTGGATAAATACCCGCAAAAACCATTGGTTTAACTACTTCAAAGCCTTTAATGGCAATCTTTGCTGGGTTTACCACGTGAGTTATAGTGTCACCAACTTTTACTTCTTTCGCAGTCTTTATGCCTGATATGATATAGCCTACATCACCTGCGCCTATCTTTAGTTCAGGTTGTTTATCTAGTCTTAATATACCTATTTCGTCAGCAATATATTCTTTACCAGTGCTCATAAACTTTACCAAATCATTCTTTTGAAGGCTTCCGTTTAAAATTCTAAAGTAAGCAATGATTCCTCTAAATGGATTGAAAACACTATCAAAAATCAAAGCTTGAAGGGGTCCGTCAGGGTCACCTTTTGGTGCAGGCACTCTGCTAACTATGTGCTCAAGTATATTTTCTACACCAACACCTGTTTTACCTGATGCTAGTAAAATGTCTTCTTTAGCACAACCAATTAATTCTATAATTTGATCGCTAACCTCGTCTATCATAGCACTTGGCAAATCAATCTTATTTAAGACCGGTATAATGGTCAAATCTTGCTCTAAAGCTAAAAATAAGTTTGATATAGTTTGTGCTTCAATGCCTTGCGCCGCATCTACTATTAGCAGTGCACCCTCACAAGCTGCAATGGCTCTACTTACCTCATAGCTAAAGTCAACGTGACCAGGAGTATCGATTAGGTTTAATTTATAGTGTTCCCCATTTAGCGAGTAGTCCATCTGGATGGCGTGACTCTTAATGGTGATACCTCGCTCCCGCTCTAGGTCCATATCATCAAGCGTTTGGTTGGTTAGTTCTCTGGCCGATACGGTGCTGGTCACTTGCAATAATCTATCAGCTAATGTTGACTTACCGTGGTCAATATGTGCGATTATGCAAAAATTTCTAATGTTGCGCATTTATTCTTTGTACTTGGACTAGTTACTCTACTTTCATTTAACAGCCCAGTATATTTTGAATCACAAAAATAACCTTAGTCTAAGTGAAGTTAATGATAAACTGAAAAAATAGAGAAAGAATTTCCCTTTTATTGATACTTATTTCATTTAGGGTGATTAGACTTTGTAATTTCGTAAAATGTTGGAACGTGTAGCGATGCAGAAAAAATCTTTAAATTTTGAAGACATACAAGAAGCTTTTGCTTCTAAATCTACTTCAGAATTAAAAAGTGCACATTGGATGTTTGGGATGCTCAATCATCCAGTGTTAGGTCCTATTGGCAAGACAGTTTTAAAATGGGCTGTACAGGCAGGACTACCCATAAAGCCTATTATAAAGGCAACCCTTTATAAACACTTTGTAGGTGGAGAAACCCTAAATAGTTGCTTGCCAATTGCAGAAAAACTTCATAAACAGGGGGTATATTCTATCTTAGACTATTCAGAAGAGGGCAAGGCAAATGAAGCAGAGTTTACTAAGGCTTATAATGAGTTAAGTGCAAACATTAGATTTAGTAAAGACCACGATAGCATCAGTATGACAGTGTTTAAGATGACAGCATTTACTGATTCTGAAATCTTGTATAAAATTAGTGAAGGGATAAATCTAAATGAAATAGAGGCTAAAAGCTGGGCGATAAGTACAGGCAGGTTTAAAGAATTGATACAGATGGCTTCAGAATCTGGGAAACCTGTAATGGTAGATGCGGAAGAGTCTTGGATTCAACATCCAATTGATCAAATAACCCTTGATATGATGAAACATTATAATCAAGACAAAGTAGTGGTGATAAATACTTTTCAAATGTATAGGTCAGATAGATTGACTACATTAAGAGAATGGCTAGATGAAGCAAATAAACTTGGCTTTATGTTAGGTGTAAAAATAGTGAGGGGAGCATATATGGAAAAGGAACGAAAACGAGCGCAAGAAAAGGGCTACGAAGATCCTATTCAGCCCAGCAAGTCATCAACTGATAATGATTATAACGAGGCTATTTTATTATGTCTAAGAAATATAAATAAAACTTATATAGTTGTCGCTACACACAACGAGGATAGCACTAAGTTGGCTGCGGAATACTTAGCTAACAATAACTTGGAGCTAAATCACGAAAGAGTTTGGTTTAGCCAATTGTTAGGTATGTGTGATCATATTAGCTTTACTTTATCATCAAGAGGTTATAATGTAAGTAAGTATGTACCCTATGGACCAGTAAAATCTGTAACTCCATATTTAATACGTAGGGCAGACGAAAACTCATCGGTACAAGGGCAAGCAAAAAAAGAAATGACGCTGTTAAGCAAAGAAATAAAAAGAAGAGCCAAACAATAATAAATTATTAAGTATAAACCAATGACTATAGAGCATCATCTGTCTGAACAAGAACTACAAAGACGTTTAGACCTAAACGAATTAATTAAAAGAAACATTGATCCATATCCTGCTGCACAATGGCATATTACGCACTTAAGTGCTGATATTAAGAAAAATTGGGTGCCAGATGAAGGGAATGAAGAATATAAAAGTGTAAGCCTAGCCGGCAGGTTGATGAGTAGGCGGATAATGGGTAAGGCAAGTTTTGCAGAATTAATAGATAGTGCCGGGCGCATACAATTGTATTTTAATAGAGACGAAATATGCCCAGGTGAAGACAAAAGTATGTATAACGATGTATTTAAAAAACTGTTAGATTTAGGTGATTTCATTGGCGTAAAAGGCTATGTGTTTAGCACACAAGTTGGGGAGACCAGCATTCACATTACTGAATTTGTAGTATTGAGTAAGTCGCTAAGACCACTGCCAGTAGTGAAAGAGAAAGACGGTGTTATATATGATGCATTTACCAACCCTGAGCAAAGATATCGTCAGCGTTATGTTGACTTAGTAGTCAATCCAGAGGTTAGAGAAACTTTCATAAAACGCAGTAAGCTGATTTCGTCTATGCGTCAATTTATGGAGGATAGGGGATATCTAGAGGTAGAAACGCCTATACTACAGGGGATTCACGGCGGTGCAGCTGCCAGACCATTTAATACCCATCACAATGCACTGGACACAGACTTGTATTTACGTATAGCTAATGAATTATATTTAAAGCGATTAATCGTTGGTGGATTCGATGGGGTATTTGAATTTGGCAAAATGTTTAGAAACGAGGGTATGGATAGATTTCACAATCCTGAATATACGGCTATGGAGCTATATGTTGCCTACAAAGATTATTTCTGGATGATGAATTTCGTTGAGGAAATGATTGAACACGCAACCATTCAAATTCACGGAACTACTGAAGTTCAGTTTGGAGAACATACGGTGAATTTCGCTCGCCCTTGGAAGCGCTATACAATGTTTGAAGCTATTGAACACTACACTGGTGAAAATATAGAAGGTTTAAATGAAGAAGAACTTAGGGCAGTTGCAAAGAAACTACACGTCCCTATAGATAATACTATGGGTCACGCCAAACTGATAGATGAAATATTTGGGGAACATTGTGAGCCTAAACTAATACAGCCTACTTTCATTATAGACTATCCTGTTGAAATGTCACCACTTGCTAAGAAACATAGAAGCAAACCAGGAATGGTGGAGCGATTTGAAGCAATGTGTGTAGGTAAAGAAATTTTAAATGCTTATAGTGAGTTAAATGATCCAATTGACCAAAGAGAGAGATTCGAAAGTCAATTAGAACTAGCAAAAAAAGGAGATGATGAAGCTATGGTGCTGGATGAAGATTTCATCAGGTCATTAGAATATGGTATGCCCCCGACCTCTGGTTTGGGCATCGGTATAGACAGATTGGCAATGATATTAACCAATAGCTTGAGCATTCAAGAAGTTTTATTTTTTCCACAGATGAAACCTGAAAAGGTAGAAGAACATAATGAACCTGAAAAATCCTAAAGGTACCTTTTAATAGAGTGGATAGGCAAAGTAGTAGTTTGTAAATCGTAGTTAAATATTTGGTTGTTAATTATTTTATCTATCCTTACTTGTTCTGCCGCGTGAATAATATTTCCATTATGGAACATACCAACGTGGGTAATTTTTTCGTTTTCAGCGAAGAAAATAAGATCGCCATTACAAGTTAAGTCAAAGCTACTCACAATTTCTCCTTCTAACTCTTGTTGCCAAGCATCTCTAGGGAAAAATGTTTTGCCTGCTATTAGCATACACATTTGGGTTAGCCCACTGCAATCAATTCCACTAATGCTTCGCCCTCCCCATAGGTATGGCGTGCCAAGGTATTGCTGGGCAATATCTGTTAATGATTGAAATTTTGGACCAGCATTGATATTAATTGGACTGCCTATACCAAACTTGACAGGAAGATGTTGGTCTGCAAAATCTTTTTGAATTTCGCCAGTATATCTAGCTATTATTTCAAAATTTAGTTCTTCAGTCAATTCTAATTGCCTGCTAAATATCCACCCTATGTAGTCGTCGTGAGTGCATCGTACTTTATGCCAATAATTAGACTGTGATTCTAATATCTCAAATTGCTCATTATATAGTATTTCGCTAACCATTTCACTTCTATGGCTGGCAGATTCTCTTATTGGACTGTTGGCAATCTTACACTTAGAGTACATAGTTTAAATTGATACAATAGTACTTTTAATAAATTGCAAATAAATGTCAGTAAAATACTATAAGTGAAGTGCTTCCTTTTTCGCTAATAAATGCTCTCTACTCTCAACGTGGTCAGGGTCTGGCAAGCAACAATCAACTGGACAAACAGCAGCGCATTGTGGTTCCTCGTGAAAACCGACACATTCTGTACATTTATCTGGCACTATATAGTACATATCCTCACTAATTGGGTCTTTTCTCTCTGTTGCGTTTATTTCATTGCCTAATAAAACAACATTTCCCTTTAGCCCTGTACCATCTTCGTATGCCCATTCATTTCCAGGTTCGTATATGGCATTATTTGGGCATTCTGGTTCACAAGCGCCACACTTAATGCATTAATCAGTAATATATATAGCCATATCTTTATTTTTTGTTAAAGTAACTTTGTAACTACAAAGTTAGTTTGTTAGCTAACTACACTACTAACAAAACACATACATTTTGACTCTGACCACTACTATTTCTGCATTTATTGCTCTGGGGCGATATATTAAGGCAAACATTAATGCCTGTATTATACAAGATTCAATTGATTTAGCTTGCATCAGAAACCCTTGGTTCACCCCAGAAAACTGTAAAAATGCCCTAATTAACGTAGCAGAGGAATATTTAGACGATTTTAAATTAAATCACTTTTTAGCTAGTTATGATATGGCTAACCACGAGCCTAAAACAATCGGCTTAATTAGTGCAGGTAATATCCCCCTTGTCAGCTGGCACGATGTAATGTGTATATTGTTGTCTGGTAACAATCTACAAATAAAATTATCAGATAAAGAGCAAGTATTAACCAAAATGCTGCTTCACGAGTTAACAGCTATAGTGCCACAGCTAAAAGAAAACATTTCTATAGTTGATAGATTAGAAAATTACGATGCCGTAATAGCCACTGGAAGCACAAATACCAATCGATATTTTGAGTATTACTTTAGGACTGTTCCTCATTTATTACGATCTGGTAGAAATAGTGTTGCTGTGCTAACAGGGAATGAAAGTAAAGACCAATTAGTAGAGCTGGGCAGAGATATATTTGATTATTTTGGTCTGGGTTGTAGGAATGTGTCTTTGTTATTGGTGCCAACTGACTGGCAACCTAATGTACTGTTAGACAATTTAGCTGCATATAGTCAAGTAGGAATGCATCATAAATATGCCAATAATTATTTGTACAATCAGAGCATATATCTACTAAATAAAGTAAAACACTATGACAACGGTTTTTTGCTATTGACAGCTAGCGAGCTAATAGCCAGCCCAATGTCAGTGTTGCATTTTTATGAATATGAAAATGACGAACAAGTCCAGAATTTTTTAACTGCTCAGATTGAAAAAATCCAGTGTGTGGTGACAGAGTCAGGTCCCGTAACATTTGGTAAAAGCCAACAGCCAAACCTATTTGACTACGCTGATGGAGTAGATACTATGAAGTTTTTATTAGAGTTAAATTCTTAAGCTATGAGGTTAAAATGTCCTCATTTAGGGCATCTTTCAATATCTTAACTACGGCATAAGCCATTTTATTTTCCGTGTCAAGCAGTGGGTTTACTTCAGTTATTTCTAGGGACTTAAAGTTCTTCATATTAACAAAAGCTTTAAGTAATTCTGCAGCCTCGTGACGTTTTAGTCCATCTGGAACTGGAGTACCTGTACCCGTACTTATGCTTGGGTCCATACTATCTACATCAAAGCTGATGTACATACCATCGTAATCTTTAAAATAGGCGATTGTTTCTTCAATTATTTTCTGGACGCCAATTTCCCTTCTTATGGCCGGGGTGTAATGCTTTATTTGCAACTCTTCTATCAACGCCCACTCTTCTTTCTCTAAATCCCTAATGTCGATAAAGATAATGTCTTCTGGGTTTAGTTTCGGTGAAATTTCCAAACTCCCCATTTTCTTTATTTTTTCCCAATTCTTCTTTACTTCTGGCTTTAGGTTATTACGCTGATACTTAAGATTGTCTAGCCCTAATAGAATAGAGACAGGCATACCGTGTACATTGCCACTAGGGCTGGTGTAGGGACTATGTAGGTCACCGTGGGCATCAATCCAAATTAGCCCCAACTTAGCTGTAGGATAGGCCTCTCTAAATCCGTTAAAGAACCCGGCTGCATTACTATGATCACCACTAAATATTATGGTGTTATAACCTTCCTTATGTGCTTTGCACATTTTAGACGATATTTTTCCGTGAGTACTAACTATTTGTTTTATATATTTGGCTTGTTTTGTTTCAGGAGTGTATTTATTTAAGGCTGAAACTTTCACTTCTTCACTAGGCAATCTGTCGAAAATATTGAAAAATTGGTTTACCGCTTCAATCCTTATTGCATCTGGACCAAGGCTTGCCCCACGCTTTCCTGCACCAACTTCAGAACTACATATTAATATTTTTGTTTTACCCATATTTAAAAGCCTTAATTTCGACCTCTGATTCGTGGCAAAAATAGTTTACTGTAAATGAAAAACAGGTACATTGATCTGATAGATCAAACCTTCTACTTCCCTTCTTTTGGGTTTAATTTAGAAGAAGATAATTTGACTTTCTATGGCATTCCGCTTATGGAACTTATAGAAAAATATGGCACCCCTCTAAAACTGACCTACTTGCCTAAGATAGGTGAGCAGATACAGAAGGCCAGAAAACTATTTACTACAGCTATGCGCAAAAATCAATATAATGGTGAATACGTGTATTGCTACTGTACTAAGAGTAGCCATTTTAGCTTTGTAATAAATGAAGTGCTGAAGAATAAGGCACAATTAGAGACCTCCTCTTCATTTGATATGGATATAGTGAGAAATTGCTATGAGGAGAAACTAATCAATAAAAAAACCTATGTATTGTGTAATGGCTATAAGACAAAGGATTACATAAAGAAAATAGCTGACCTAATCAACGATGGGTTTGAAAACATCATACCAATTCTAGACAGTTTAGATGAACTAGACGAGCTGGAGGAAATGACCAAAAAGCCTTTCCAATTGGGTATGAGAATAGCCGCAGAGGAAGAGCCTAACTTTGAGTTCTACACCAGCAGGTTGGGTATTAGATATAGGGATTTACTGTCTTTCTATGAGAAAAGGATAGCTGGAAACCCTAAGTTCAAGCTAAAAATGTTGCACTTCTTCATCAATACTGGTATTAAAGACGATGCCTACTATTGGTCAGAATTAAATAAGTGCATCAATGTGTATTGCGACTTAAAGCAAGTATGCCCAGACCTAGACAGCTTCGATATAGGTGGTGGTTTCCCAGTGCCAAATTCATTGACATTTGACTATGACTATGAATATATGACCTCTGAAATAATACAAACCATTAAAAATGTTTGTGAATCAAATGGGGTGAAGGAGCCGAATATATTTACAGAGTTTGGTAGCTATACTGTTGCTGAAAGTGGTGCGGCTATTTATAAGATTATAGCAGAGAAACAGCAAAACGACGCTGAGAAATGGTATATGATAGATTCGTCTTTCATTACTACATTGCCAGATACTTGGGGTATAGGACAGCGATTCATAATGTTGTCAGTTAACCAGTGGACTAAGGAATATCAGCGGGTGAATTTAGGGGGATTAACCTGTGACAGTCAAGACTATTATAATTCTGAAACACACATTAATCAGGTGTTTTTACCTAAGAATAATAAGGCAGAAAGTCTATATATTGGCTTTTTCCATACGGGCGCTTATCAAGAGTCGCTTGGTGGATATGGAGGCATTCAACACTGCTTAATTCCTGCACCAAAACACATATTGGTGGACGTAAATAAAAAGGGAGATTTTACTTATAAGGTTTTCGCAAAAGAACAATCTGCTGAGGCTATGATGAAAATATTAGGATTTGAATAGTTCAGTATCAAATAAATTCGTAGCTTTGCACTTCATTTTACAAATTTTGTATTTACAATGGCTGTAAAGATCAGATTACAAAGAAAAGGTCGTAAACAAATGCCGTACTACTATATAGTAGTGGCAGACGCACGTTCACCACGTGACGGTAAATTCATTGAAAGATTAGGATCTTATAATCCTAATACTAACCCAGCAACTATAGAGTTGAACAATGAGCGCGCACTAGAATGGTTAGATAATGGTGCCCAACCTACAGAAACTGCCCGTGCTATCCTAAGCAATAAAGGCGTTATGTTTAGAAAACACTTGCAAAGAGGTATTGCCAAAGGAGCAATAACAGCAGACAAAGCAGATGAAAAATTTGCAGAGTGGTTAGAAGACAAAGCTAAAAAAATTGACGAAAAAATTATCGGTATGAAAGACAAAGTGTCTGCTGATATGAAGTCAAGACTTGAAGCTGAAGCTGCCGTAAACCACAAACGTGCTGAAGAAATCAATGCAAGACGTAAAGCTACAGAAGATGAGCTAGTAGCTGCTGCTAAAGCGGCAAATGCTGATGCTGATGAGGCTGAAGGTGGTTCTGAAGCACCAACAGAGGAAGTAAGCCCAGCTGATGAAACTAAAGCAACTCCGGCAGCAGAGTAATTTTTTAATTAGAATTACCTACTATGCCACTATGGCAACTTAATAATCCTGTAACAGCAGGCAAAATAGTTAAATCACACGGCTACTTGGGTTATTTCCGAGTAGCCTTTTTAATGTCTGGACTAAAGGGAAACCTAGAGTCGGGAGAATTTATATTTCTACCCATAGACAAAAAACCTGTCCCATTTCTGCTGGAAAACATCATTTGGGAAAATGATGATACAGCTAGGCTAAAATTAAAAGGAATAGATTCAGACGAAGCAGTGAAAAAGTACCTAGAGTCTGAAATAATACTAGACGGTGAGCAGTATGATATAGATGAGGAAGAGGAAGATGAACTAATAGACCTAGAAGTGATAGATGTGGACACAGGTGCTTATCTGGGTAGGGTAGTAGAGGTGCAAGACAATAATGGTCAAGAACTTATCACGGTTAGCTATCACGGGGCAACCTACTACATTCCTCTAGTTGATGAAATAGTATTGGGCATAGACGATAAAGAAGGTAAATTAATCGTCAGATTGCCAGAGGGTCTTATGGACCTAGACTAATCTTGGTCTAAATACTGTTGCAAATAAGAAAATGACTCTGTTAATTTCCCATTTTTAGCTATCGTTGCACGCTCAAATACTGGGCTTTTCCCCTCTGTTTCTACATATTTAGCCAATACTTTCATCAGCATTCTACCAAAATCTTTACTGCTGTCTTTGGGTAATTCATTAGGTAAGTTGGTTACAGCCATAATGTCTATGGTATCATCCAAATAAGGCTTGCCCTGAATGCCAGTATTCAAGTGGTAGCCAAATATTGGGTCATCGCTATATGTAACCCTAGTGGTAAGTGGTACAGAGCCATCCACATCACAGCTAACGTCGGCTATGCACATTATTTTAAAATTTTCTGTAAGTGCTTCTTTTTCAAACAGTCGTGGTGCCTGTGGACTCCAAAACATTGCGTTAATTAACACATCGGTGATGCCGACATATTCAGAAAATCGAGAAGTATATAACTCTGGATGGGCATAGAAATCTTTTTTGTTAAAGTTTATTTCGCCTTCTTTACTATATAAATGCTCTGAGTGTAACACTGTGAAAACTGGGTGGTTAAAGCTTTGATTCTTATACTCCCTAGTTGTAACCTCTAGTATGCCAGCCTTATCCATTATTTCGATGGCTCCATTAGCTACTTTGCCGCCGCCAGTTATGGCTATTTTGATAGCTGGAAAGTCTATATACTCATATTGATCTACCATTTCTTGCAGGTTAAGGCATTGTACGGCAGGCTTTAATTGATACAGATTCTTCTTTTTCCCATACATTTTTAGGGCATAGTGCGCACCTATTATGCCAGCCCAACGCCCAAATCCTAATAATCGTGTACCCTTTTCGTCTGTAATTAACTCATAGTCTATCAGGGTGATGTTTTTTTTTAGTATTGCCTTTAGCAGCTCTTTATTATATAACTGTTTCTTATGCGTATGGCTGAAGAACATATAGGTTTTACCAGGTATCAACATATCTATTGGCACTTCCTTAATGCCTATTAGCAGGTCTGTAGTTGATATATCTTCTGCCACTGTTATGCCAATGTGTTGATAGTCTTCGTCTGAGTAGCAGCGTACGGCGCTCCATTCTGTTACCACATCTACCCCAGGGTTTTTGTTTTTAAATTCCTGACATTGTTTTGGCGACAGCGGGGTACGATTGTCGTGTGGTATTTTCCCCTCCTTTATAATGGCGATAGTCTGCATACAGCCAGCAAAAGTAATGTAGATATGCGACACTCATATTTTGAAACCATAATGAATAGAATTATGTCTTACCTTTGATGGCTCGATAGAGCAATATATTGGGGCTGAATGGACTTGACAGTATGTTGTCGGGTATGTAAGCACGTCGGGTTTTGTGAGTACACCCGTTAATGAAATTTACAAACTTTTTAGTTGGCAACAACAATTACAGAATGGCTGCCTAATTTTAGATAATTAGCAAAACATTCCGTCCCTACAATTTTTCGCCTAACCGAATTGTAACTGGGGCGTCGTAAACGTAAAGGCTGGATTCTGATGTGTCTCGGTTCAGAATTAAGAAACTTGAGGCTAGGAAGTTTAATATAGCAAGCAACTGACTTAGTTAAACGACGACAACCCCCTCAGATGCTAAACGTGTAGAAAGCGTATTGCGCAGTGTAACTGGACCAGGGTTCGAACCCCTGCAGCTCCACTATTTTAAATTAAACCCTCTAGGTAAAAATACTCAGAGGGTTTTTTTTGTTTGCGAGTCGGAAATTATCAAAAGCCTATTATGTGAGATAACTTCTCACTATTGCATAAAAATTTAAATATAAAAGTTATTTTTAAGACAAAATCTCAAAGTAAGTATGACTATATAAAAAAGAATTTTCTGTGAGCAACTACCTCTCATTTAAGAGTAAAACAACTCTCAGTTTATTAGCTGTACCAATCACGGATCAAATTGATACTAATATATTTTCAACAGAGTTTTAATTTTTAAGAAAGTAAATTCTTTTTTTCACTCCTCCCAAAAACAACAAATGCCCAATTAACTAAAAGCTAATCAGGCATTTCGGGTTAGATTTATTTGGTTAGTCATTTAAGCTAAGGTAGTTCGGTTTCTATTGTTTGTGATGCGTACAGTTAGATTGAAATAAGAGAAGGCCGACATAAATGTTAGAGGTAAGAATCTACTATCATCATATAGTTATTGTCAATATTAGGCGGCTATTTTACTGCGGCGGGTTAACTCTAGTCGTATGCGTCGCTGGTACGACTTCAATATGGACTCATCGTATATGCTTTTCAGAAAATTGGTGTATTTCATCCGCTCTGCGTTGTTAAACACGGGATTGTCTAGTAGGGAATAGCATTGTTGCAAGCGTTGGTCAAACGGGTCTGCGCGTTTTTGTTCATCGCCCATTTCCTCTTTACTTACCAGTCCTGTTATGCTAAAGGCTCGCTTTAGGGCCATTATTTCAGCTACTTTTTGTATCATAGCTGTGGGATATTTGCGCCAAGTGTTCTGCTCAAGTCGGTTATACTCACTATAATCTGCAAAGCAATAGGCTGGGTACTTTCTATCAGTTCGGTATGCCAATGCGTAGGCACCCAATATAGCCCCTCTATTTGCCCCATAGGTGTGAGAAATGCTGCCATCATTATTATGCTTTACAACATCGCCCTGGCGTACTACGTCTGCCTGTATGCCATCAAAGGCTGGATGCGAATTGGCTATCTTCAAATAGCCGTCTCTACTTGTGTAGAAATTCACTTTGCCAGTTCGTTGTCTGAGTATGTATATCTCCCCAGTCAATGGGTCAAGATTATATTTACTGGCTAAGTGAATAAGTAGGGCACATTCCTCTAGGGTGCTGTTTGGAGCCACCACATTTTTTATAATCTGAGGGGTCAATTGTTTGTGGGCTAGGTATCTGTATTGAGCTTCGGAATTTCTATTTTGCGTCATAGTATTAACTATTATATAACACAATAATGTATTGTGGATGCAGAAAGGTTTTGTCAATAACAAAAAAAGCAGAACTTTTAGGCTCTGCTTTTATATAATTAAATAGAGTTTGAATACTAAAACAGAATTCCCAGATTAAGGGTGATCGTTTGAAGTTTCGTGTTTATTAACTCCTCTTGTCTGCCTGGTACTTTTCCTGGTCTATCATCACTTTTTCTATCCCATATATTCGTTAAGCCATTGTTCCAATTCAAACTGGCTATAAGGCTGGTAGAGCCACCTAAGTTATACTCTGCACCCAGACCTATGTTTAGCCCAACATTAAATGTCTTTACTTGGCTTTGTACATTTTGACCTTCCTTAATGCTGGTTGTACCGGTTCTGCTTGATGTAAAGCTTTCCATTCTAGCACGGGTATTTATACCTGGTGTAATACCTATTTGACCAAAGAAGCGGGTATAGGAAACCTCGTTACTTCTAAATTTCAAATAAATTGGCACCTCTACGTATTGTAGTGATAGTGTGCGGTTTAGGTTAGAGTCAGGTCTATTAGCTTTGTCTGGCGTATAGATGAAACTGCTACCAGTATATAGGTATCTAAGTTCACCACCAATTGCATAATGTGCTGCAAAGTAATAGTCTGCAAATCCACCGTAGGCAAAGCTTAATTTGCTGCCATTGTTTTCAGCAGCGTATAAGTCTGGCTCCTCTACATCGGTAGATAACCAACTGGGACCAACTAAAATTTTAAGACCACCCCTTAAACCCAACACATTTTCGTTAGTTTGAGATGCACCTGGCATTTCTTGGCTAAAAGAATAGCCTGTGCCCATAAGTAAAAAAAATAGAACGTATAGTTTTTTCATAATTTCGTAAATATTAAACAGAGATGAAGTTTCAAATAAAAAGTTTCTTGGTCAGCCTTAGTGTCATTTCCCTAACGCTAACTGCGTGTCGAGATGAAAACAAAAGTAAGGACCCTATAAACTCAACAAACATACATATTAATGTAAAGGTTGACCGAATGGATTTGCAATTATCCAAATTGAGTAAAGCAAACCCAAATCTTCTCACGGAATTAGACGTTAAGTATAATGGGTTGGTTAGTTTTTTACTATATGATTTATATGGAGCTACTCTTTTAAATGTGAGTAATTTACCCGAACTAATCGACAAGTATTTTGACAATGCTTATGTTGATTCGCTATATAGCGATGTAGCAAAAGAGTTTAATGAAGATTATCAAAAGGATTTAAATGCAGACATAAGTGACTTGGTAACCCGATACAAAATTCAACTACCTAAAGCTGTAGTACCTAAGTTTTACGCCTGTATATCATTATTTAGCCTAGACTGCGATACGGTAATGGGCAACATATTGCTAGGTTATGATATGTATATGGGCAGCAAGTATAGATACTATGAGTCTAAGGATTATCCTGACTACGTGATTGCCAGATTTGACAAAGCATATATATTGCCGAGAATTGCCAGAAAACTGTATGAGATGCAAAACCCCAAAAGCAGTAGTGGTGAAATGCTAGCCGAAATGATAGAGTCTGGCAAGTTGATGTATTTTAAAAAGCAATTGGTACCTGAAGCACCTGATAGTTTGATATTTGAATTGACTGGGCAACAACTAGAATGGAATACTAAAAACGAAAAGGAAGTTTGGCAAAATATATTGAATAACAAACTGTTGTATGAGAAAACCCCACGTGCCACGCGCAGTTATTTTGAGGATTCTCCATTTACAAATGCAGATGGGGTTCCACAAGAAAGTTCACCTAGGTTGGGTGAATGGGTTGGCTATCAGATAGTGAATAGATATATGAATAAAACAAAAGGAGCAGATATAACCAAACTACTTAATAATCGCAATTACAAACAAATATTAGATGAATCCAGATACAGACCCTAGGGTAAAAGTAACTGGCGTTTCGATTATTCGGAATGCAATAAAATATGATTATCCAATTATAGAGTCGTTAAATTCCTTATTACCTATTTGCGATGAAGTAATAGTTAGTGTAGGTAATAGCACCGATGATACAAAGGAAATAATAGAATCTATTGGCAACAATAAACTAATTATCACAGATTCAATATGGGATGAAACCATCATAACAGGTGGATCAGTATTGGCAAATGAAACCAATAAAGTAATTGCCCAGGTATCGCAAGATTCTGATTGGATTGTTTACTTACAGGCAGATGAAGTATTGCATCAAGATGATTATGATACCATTAGGCAGGCACTAATTAAATATTCAAATGATGATGAAGTTGAGGGACTTCTGTTTAACTACAGACATTTTTACGGATCTTACAAATACGTAGGTAACAGCAGAAAATGGTATAGGCGGGAAATAAGAGCCATAAAAAATAACAGAAATATATATTCTTATAGAGATGCCCAAGGCTTTAGAATTGGTAATGATAGGAAACTTAAGGTTGCACATATACCTGCATTCGTTCATCATTACGGCTGGGTAAAACCACCAGATACTCAGCGTGAAAAGATTCAATCATTCATAAAACTGTGGCATCAGGGTGAGGAACTTACCAGACAGACAAACCAAGTTGCAGACTTTAATTATCATAAAATAGACTCACTAGCCATATATCAACATATACATCCAAGCGTAATGTTTGATCGAATAATCAAGCAGAATTGGGATTTTGACTATGACGTTAGCATTAAGAATCTTAGCAAAAAGGACCAGTTTACCCACTTTATTGAGCATATAACTGGTTATAGAATAGGGGAGTACAAACCCTACAAAATAGTAAAGAGCCTTATGTAATGTTTAGCCTATTCACGTAGTCGTTAAATAGTACATCTCGTTCTGCAGACCAGGGCTGTGGATACATATTTTTTTGCATCCTTTGGCGCATACACTCCGCGGCAATTACAGCAGAAGCTACGGATACATTTAGACTGGGAATCATTCCCAACATTGGTATCCAGATATTTCCAGTTGCAGATAATAGTAGCTCATTACTAATTCCTCTAAGTTCATTACCTAGGGCAATAGCAATAGGTTGGGTAAAATCAACCTGATACAGTTGAGATGCGTTTGCGTCTAAATGGGTGCAATACAGCGCCATATTCTTTAACTTAATTGCCTCAATACATTCTGCAGCAGTGGTAAAGTGTACCATATTTACCCATTTTTTAGCCGACGCAGAGGATCGTTTGCCCAGCTTTTTCTTTGGTACTTGGTTTCTTATCACCATAACCTCGTGTATACCAACGCTATCTGCAGTTCGCAATATGGCATTAATGTTATGTGGGTCGTCTATATTCTCTAGCACAAGGGTAACATCTAGTTGCCTATTGGCTACTAGAGTTCTCATCTTTTGCTCTCGACTGGTGGTCAATGTTCTGCCGTGGTCGCTAACTATATCAGAGTACTCAGTATTAAGCTCCCTTAAATACGGGCTTCCTTTTTTCATTGAATGCAGTTACGCCCTCTTTATAATCTGAACTATAGCCAGCTATTTCTTGGCAATAGGCCTCATATTCCAACATAGTGTCTAGGTCTGATTGAAAAGACTTATTTAACATCTTCTTCATCATACCAATGGCTTTGGTTGGCGCCTTAGCGTAGAATGCTGTTAATTCTGCTACCTTGGCATCTAATTCTTCTATTGGGCATACCTCGTGTATTATTCCCCAATCTTTAGCTTGAGTTGCAGAAATTTTACTGCCCATAGTCGCCAGTTGAAATGCCCTGTGACTACCTACTAGCCTAGGTAAAAAATAGCTGCTGCCACTGTCTAATACTAGCCCAACATTAACAAATACCTCAATTAAATTGGCTGAATCTGCTGCTACTATTATATCACTCGCTAACGCTAATGAACAACCTGCCCCAGCAGCCACACCATTCAGTCTGCAAATGATGGGTTTCGGCATTGACCTCATTGCCTTAATGATAGGATTGTAGCGTTTATGTAGGGATTCTGCCAAATTTCTTTTCTCTACAGATGCAATTGACTTTAAATCTTGCCCACTACAAAATGCCTTTCCTGCACCTGTTAGTATCACCACTCTAACTTCATTGTTACGAGTGCATTCCTTTAATGCATCTTGCAATGCGAAACTTTGTTCCTCGTCAAATGCATTAAATACATCTGGTCTATTTAGGGTAATGGTAGCAATACCATCTTGTATGTTAAGTATAACTGTATTGCTCATTACTAGTCTAATTTTCTCATTCTAAATTTATCCTTCATCTTGTCATAAGTTATCTCATACAACTCAATGCCTTGATCAAACTCTTTTATTATGATTCTCCTTTCATCAGGAATAATGACATAAACGACAGCTTTTCTTAGTACATCTTTGTTCTCAAATCCTTTTGAATTAAATACATCGTCGCCTTTATATATAATTCTATATTGTGCCTTTAGCGACTTATAAATAGCATCAGACGGAAATTCTGGAAATTTCTTATCGGTTACGTCTGTCCATTCTCTATCTTTTTTCTGAAATAGTTTTATGTCGTTTTCACAAGATGCTGAACATTGTGAATTTTCGATCAGCACATTCAAAGTACTATCTTTTGATATGAATTTTTGTAGTCTAGTATAGGCTATATCACCAGATCTGCTTAATTCTAAAAATCCTTTCTCTGCATTTCTAGTTTTTATGAAAGTCTTTCTAAAATCTTGATTGTCTTTTAGCTTAGCATATTTATCATCTCTATTTTTAGAAATCATATAGGCTTTTATATATGGGAAATAATCAAGAGGCATTTCATAGTAATAAGTCGATATTGATACATCTTCAGGTATTGGATCACCTTTTTTTCTTTTTATCGGTTTAGGTGGTATAGGTTTCTTTACCGGTTTAGGTGGGGCAGGTTTCTTTACCTCAGATTTCTTCCCCTTTTTGCCCTTTTCTGGTTGTTGTTCACCTTCTTGTTCTTGCTCGGTTTCTTTCTTATTTTTCTTTTGGGCTAATAGTTCATTTCCAGTCAATGTGAAAAATAAAAAAAACAAGCATAAGCTAATCCACTTCATAAGTAATAATTATTCAAATTTGCTAACTGGACAAAAATAACTTTTTACAATTAAGTTGACTCAAATGGACAACAAAAGTTTAAAACATATTCTATTGGCTGAAAGTGGCAGTACTAAAACCCACTTTGCCCTGATAGATGTGGAGCACAAACAAATAATAAATGAATGGGTTGGTGGCGGCGTTAATCCAGTGATTATGGGTGTTGAGGAACTTACAATGATATTAACCAATGAGTTTCAAAACCTTGATGCTGAACAACTGATAGATTTAAATATAAAATGGTATGGCGCAGGTTGTACCCAAACTGATGCAAAGCAAATACTGGAGACCATTATTCACGTATTGTTACCAACGCAAACCATAGACATTTACAGCGATATGTTTGCAACTACGCAGGCCCTATATGATGTTAACGAGTCTGGAATAGCCATAATATTAGGTACTGGTAGCAATGTGTGTTATGTAAATGGAGGTAGTGTATCCTTTTTATCGCCTAGTCTAGGATATATATTAGGTGATGAAGGTAGTGGTGCAGACATAGGTAAACATATAGTTAAAAATATGTTATATGGTAATTTCTTTAAAGAATCCATATTACAATCATTTGCCGATGAATACAATGAAAACCACTATGACGATATTATTACAGGGGTATATCAATCTGAGAAACCGAATGCCTATTTAGCTTCATTTTCACATTTTGCCTTCAAACATTTAGATGACCCACAAATAAATGAATTGATAGTAAGTAGGTTTGATGCGCTAATTTCAGGGCAATTGAGCAAGTTTATTATAGCCCATCCTGATGCAGAGATTAGAGCAAGTGGCAGTATAGCTTGGCACTTTAACGAACAATTAAAGCAGAGTTTAGAAAAGCATAATTTAAAACTTACGAAAACTATAAAATCACCAATTAAAGCATTGATTGCCAATTATGTTTATTAAAACCACAGAGAGTGATTCACTTTATACAAATCTTGAAAATAAGTCAACCATTGAATTACTAACAGAAATTAATAATGAGGATGCTAAGGTTCACTGTGCCATTCAACAGAAACTGAAAGATATAGAACAATGCGTAGATGCACTAGTAAAAGCTTGGAATAATGGTGGTAGATTATTCTACATAGGTAGTGGTACTAGCGGCAGATTAGGTATAGTAGATGCCAGTGAGTGTCCACCAACATTTGGTGTGCCAGCAGATATGGTTATAGGCATTATAGCAGGTGGCGATGCAGCTATTAGGCAGGCACAAGAAGGTGCAGAGGACAGCATAAAAAATGGAGTAACCGATTTAAAGAATCACGCCATTTCATCAACCGATATAGTATTAGGGCTAACAGCTAGCGGAACTACCCCTTACGTAATATCGACCTTGCAATGGTGTAAAAAGAATAATATAAAAACAGCAAGTATTAGTTGTAATGCTGATAGTCCTGTTTCAGAATTTGCAGATTACCCAATAGAAATTATTGTTGGACCAGAATATGTGACCGGTAGCACAAGAATGAAGGCAGGTACAGCGCAGAAACTAGTGCTGAATATGATAACAACAGCAGGAATGATAAAACTGGGCAGAGTACTGGGTAACAAAATGGTAAATATGCAATTAAGCAATGCAAAACTGGTTCAGCGTGGTGCCAAAATGTTAATGGATAGATTTGGTTGGGAAAAAGAATTAGCCTTACAGAAACTTACTGAATTAGGAAGTGTTAGAGCTGTAATAGACAAAGAAGATTTAGACTAATGCACAGTATAGAACCTTACTTTAAGTGGCGACCCTATTATACCTCTGAAACTGATAGAAATTCGCCCTTTTACAAAAGGAAATATAGTGAATTTTATTTTAGCAATTCTATTTACGACCATTATATCCACCCACAATGGGATGAGTTTGGTTCTAATACTCTATATATAAAGTTATTATTCGTTGACTATGATGATCAATATGCAATAATTGAAATGATAGGCGAATGGAATGATTGCATCAATAACGATATTATGTTTTTGAAACGTAATGTGATAGATGAACTAACCGAAGTTGGAATTAACAAATTTATAATGATTGGTGAAAATGTATTGAATTTTCACTTTGATATAGATGACTATTACGATGAATGGTTTCAAGATGTAGAAGATGGTTGGATAGCGGCAATTAATTTCCAAGAACATATATTACAAGACTTTAGTCAATATCATTTAGATTATTACCTCAACTTTGGTGGTAAATTAGATAGCATTATTTGGCGAACTCAATCGCCCTCTGACTTATTTAATCACGTTTCTGACATTATGAACAAACGTTTGAACTAAAATTTACTATGCACAAATACACATCAACAAATCCATACACTGAGAAAACTCAATTTGAAAGTGACAACATTTCAAATGAAGAACTAGAAGTTAAAATTAATAATGCACAGGTCGCATTTTTAGTACAAAGTCAATCAAGCCTCGTAAATAGAAAAAAATTAATACTAGAACTTGCAGAATATTTTACAGCTAATAAGTCAGATTTAGCATTGACCATAACCAATGAAATGGGTAAAACATTAGCAGAGTCTATGGCAGAAGTAGAGAAGTGCGTATTGTGTTGTGACTATTATGCTGAGCATTTTGAAGAATTTTTACAGCCAAAGCTTTATCACAGTAAATTCAAAAAAGCGTTTGTTTCGCACGAACCGCTAGGAGTAATATATGGTATTATGCCTTGGAATTTTCCGCTATGGCAAGTTATAAGATTTGCAGTACCAACTTTACTAGCAGGCAATTCAATATTGATGAAACACGCAAAAAGTGTCCCTTTATCAGCACTGGCTTTAGAAGATGCTTTTAAAACAGTAAGTAATGTACCTCATATTTATCAGAACTTATTTATTGACTTGCAACAGAGTGACAGCATTATTGCACATAAGTCTGTCAGGGGAATAAGCGTAACAGGAAGTACAGAAGCGGGTAAACATATAGCCGAGCAGGCTGGAAAAGCATTAAAGCCTATGGTTCTAGAATTGGGTGGTAGTGACCCTGTGTTCATTTTAGAAAGTGCAGATATAGAATTAATTATTACAGAAATAACTAAGTCTAGAAACCAAAATGCAGGGCAGAGTTGCATATCAGGTAAAAGATTTTTGGTGCCAAATTCAATGCTAGAATACTTTACTGCTGGCTATTTACAATCAATATCCAAATACACATTAGGTAACCCATTATTAGAATCTACAACTATGGGGCCTTTAGCTAGAAAAGACCTAAAAGAAACCGTAATAGAGCAAGTTAAAAAGGCTGTAAAGCAGGGGGCAACATTTACAGAAGCTAACTTAGAATTACCTGCACAAGGTAACTTCTGTAAGCCAGGCTTTTTAACCAATATTAACAATGATAATTTCATTAGATACGAAGAAGTATTTGGCCCAGTAGCCTTAATATTTGGCTATGATACTGTGGAAGAAGGCATTAAATTGGCTAATGAAACAGATTTTGGTCTAGGTGCATCAATCTGGGGAAATGAAAGCGAGGCAGAAAAACTTAGCAGTTATATACAATCAGGTTGTGTTTATATTAACACAATGGTAAAGTCAACCCCAGAAATTCCATTTGGAGGTACTAAATCGTCAGGGATAGGTAGAGAATTATCAGATTTAGGACTTTATAGTTTTACTAATCCTAAAACTGTCGCTATAAAATAGTGGGAAATAGGGTAGTGCTACTATTGGGAGGCAACGTAGGCGATGTAGCAAAAAAGTTTTCAGACGTAAAACAAGAGCTGCAATCTTTAATGTCTATTGTAAATAAATCTAAAATCATCACAACACCCGCGTGGGGCAATACAAATCAAGCTGATTTCTTAAACCAAGCATTACTTATAAAAACAGATTTGTCACCAGATTCATTATTGAAAGTCATCTTAAATATTGAACTGAAATTAGGCAGAGTTAGACAAGAAAAATGGGGACCACGCACCATAGATATAGACATTTTGGTCTATGAGGATATAGTTTTAGAAACTGAACATTTAACCATTCCTCACAAATACCTAGACCAACGAGAATTTAGTTTATTGGGTTTGGTAGGTGTTTGGTCAGATTGGGAACATCCAACCTTACATAAAACTGCCATTCAATTGTTGGAAGAATTAAAGTAAATAAGTCCAATTGTTTTTTTAATTTTCAATTTCTCTGTGGAATAAATAAGCATTATTAATGAAGGTTTTTTTATAAAATTCACCAAAGTATTACTTAGTTACTTACTCAAGCCTGAATTGTGTATTCTATATACATATCTGTCACAATTGGTTTTTGCAAATTCAGCCACACAGGATTATTTTCATTGCTTCCATTTGGATCAATTCCAAAATCACACCTTAGAACTCTGCCATTAGTCAATTCTAATAATCTTTTATGAAGGTTTTTAGCGGGCATTATCCACTTTTTATTTTTTAATGCAATTTCCTCATAGGCTGGAATCATAGCTACTAAGTCTTTATTTGTCATAGCTTCCAATCCTGCTTTAAGCGTACCATTATGGCTACCGTGATGTCCAACTTTATAAAAAACAGTATTCTTATATAGTTTCTTCATATCAATATTTTCACCATTTTCTAATTTGACATTATCCCAAGACTGCCAATTTCCAGTTTGTGCATCAGCAGGGAATAATAATACTTTACTATCTCCTAATTCTATAGCTATAGCAAGGCTGGTATTATTGGTATAACTATCTAAATATAAAGCCATACTAGATAATTCATTTAACCATTCTTGACTGATAATTCTCCACTTTTTATTTTCGTTATTATATTCTAAGAAATCTATCTTTTCCTCATTAGAACCTTCTTTTACAGAATAGTTTTGTTCAAATGGGAAATTTATTTCACATTTTAAATCTTCATCAATATAAGCAGCATTTGTTTTTAATTGTTTTTTCATTTTTAACGCTGTAAGCATAACGCCAAGATTATTAGACTTTCTATCTAGTTTGTGGTCATAGCTTTCTGTATTATCTGGGTCCATATTAGATAAACTTTCATAATTTTTAGGTGGACCTAATACGTAAATTTTAAAATCATCACCAAAATCATCAAACTTTTTAATGTCTCCTGGATTTTTATATTTAATGTTTTTACCACCCCAGGTTCTTAGCATATCTGTTGCTTCCCTTGGAGTTTTTGGTTCATTATCAGCATTTAGCAAATCATTTTCATAATCTCCTTCAAACTCTGAAAGATGATTTAAGAAATCACTCATTTCTGTATTGATAGCTAAATTATTCACTAACTCCTTTGCTTCTTTAAACTTTTTCTTTGCTTTGGATAAACCTTCGCCAAGACTTTGAGCCATATTATCATCTGGATTGTCTAACCAGCTTAACCATACTTCGCCAAATGTCATACTATCAAAAAGTTCTTTTGCCCATTTAAAACCAGATAAGTGATCCTGGTGTTGATGCGTACCAATTAGTATATCTAAATGTCCATTGGTTTCAGATTTAATATGTTGAACTACTTCTATTAATCTGCTATCGCTACTTGTCTTTAAAGTACCACAATCTATCATAATATACTTTAGAATGTTGTCTTTTTTAAGTTTTATCAGAAAACAATCACCTAGATTTTCCAGGCGATACATTCTTATGGTTACGTAAATTTTAGGTGTTGTCATAAATTTATTATTAAAGGCCGTGGATCAATGCAAATGGTTCTTTGTCTATGTTAAGGCTATCAATATGTAAAGGATATGTGTCAATTTGGTCATTATCCATTTTGTAATTTAAAACGCGATTAAACCTTGTGTTACTATTTATATGCTTTTTAATAATATATTTTATTTCAAAATTGATAATATCTATTACTATAACACTTCCGCCTCTGAACTTAAGTTCTTCATTGTTTACTATTACTTTAGCTTTTTGATGTAAACCTATTAACATAAGGTGTAGTTTTTCACCAGATTTAGTAGTTCTAATAATAGGTCTGACCATATGAACTTCAAACTTTTTCAGATTTGATGTGTAAATATTACCATCAACTTGATATTCGATTAGACCTAATTTTAATCCAAAACAATTTAATAGTTCATCTCTAAACTGCAGATTCCAATCAGACACAACACCGTGGATATCTTTTCTTAAAATTGCACTTTTCTCAAAGATTTCTTTACGATTTGATTCATTGGCAATTTCATAAAACTGAAACTTGTATTTGTCAGTTAAATGCTTTGAAAAATCTTTTAGAGTATTCGTCATTTTTGGTGATTGCCATCTTAAACTTTCAATTGAGATAGTATTTACATTTCTAGGAATAATGCCAAATTTTCTAAATGAATCTAATAAAGTAATTCTATATCTATTGCTGTCTTCTACTGCATAATCATAGTCAGCTGTAATCAAAGCTCGTAGATATTCTCCGAATGTGATATCTACAGGTGGGCAAAAGTCTAAAGCTCTAATACATACTTCTAGTAAATGGTTAGCAATATCACAAGCTTCCTCAGCTAATCTGTTAATCAAGTCTGGTGGAAAGTCACCCATTGCCATTATACCAGTACCATCGCTAGCTATTCTAAGTAAATCTGCAACATTAAAATTATAAAGATTTAAAAAAGTATCAAAAATAGCAGCAACTAATAATGCACCTCTTTCGTGACATTCTGATTTGGTAGCATAATCATTAGGGTTAGGGATATAAGGAATCCATTTGCCGTTTTCATCTTCTTTTCCTATAGCGTTTCTTAAACTTCTGCTGCTACTTGACTTTGATTGACCGAATTGAATCGCCATTTCACCTAAAACGCTATTTTCACTGTCTATTTTTCCTCTGCTACTACTTAATTGAGAAATAACTAATTCTTTAAATGTAAATCTTTGAAGTAGAGCAACTATATCAGCAAAGCCTTCGTGAAATGCTAATACATCTGCATTAGTTGGTTCATCAAATCGTGGATGAATTCCATCTAAAATAGCGTGAGTTGCCTCGTGTGCTACAATATCTGGTGAAAGGCAAGTAAATATGGCAGTATTTGGAGTGTTTATTCCTGTCCACTTTTGATTTGATCTAAAATACCCAAATAGCAATGCCTTTTTTTCTGGACTGTAAAAGGCATTTTGTTGCCTAATTGCGTGAGGGTAGATTCTGAGTTGAGGGATATATTCTTCTGTAAAACTTTTATCAGTGTTTTTAACTAATCTACTCGACCAATGCACTTTGCGTCCTAGTGCTTTTTCGAAATGATGAATAACTTTCATCACTACAGCATATACAAATTGTTGGTGAAACTGAGGGTTGCCTTCACTTGGCTCCAGACCTTGTTGCGATAGACAATAAATATCATTTAAGTCAACTTTTGTATAATAGCAACTACTGGCAGGGTCGTGGTCAACCACTTCAAGATATTCACCGCTTGGTCCTTTCTCTAAGTCTTCCCATTTTAATTTATATACTACCTCATTAGCAACAACAGTTGACAGTTTGGTAGAAAAACTTGGGTCAATTGCATAACCTCTAAGAAATCTATAATGTGGTAGCTTGTTCATTTGGTAAAGTTTAGATTATAACTCAAAGATAGTTAGTTAAGTAGAAACTGATTTTTTGAATTCACGAAAAACAAATAATATTTCATAAAACACTTTAATTATAAAATTTGCATTTCTATTTGAATTAATAAAATAATTTTAAATATAATTAACATGCTCAAATAAATAAACAATTTTGCTGTTCTTTAAATTGTCAAGAATTCATTAATAAGTTTGAACAGGTTTAACCATTCCTCACAAATACCTAGAC